>CALXNP010000130.1 GCA_944389785.1 uncultured Anaerobiospirillum sp. | reverse complement strand
TAGTCAGCGTGGCCTGGGCAGTCAACGTGTGCATAGTGACGTGTTGCTGTATCGTACTCAACGTGAGCTGAGTTAATGGTAATACCACGTGCCTTCTCTTCTGGAGCCTTATCAATTTGATCAAAGGCCATAGCTGCACCACCAAACTTCTCAGCTAAAACCTTAGTTAAAGCTGCAGTTAAGGTAGTCTTACCGTGGTCAACGTGACCAATAGTACCAACGTTTACGTGAGGCTTAGAGCGTTCGAACTTTTCCTTTGCCATTTTTTTATTCCTATATATAAAGGTGTAGATTATATCTACACCATATTAAAACAAAAATTACTTAGTTTGACGAGCAGCAATTACTGCATCGGCAATATTCTTTGGAGCTTCAGCGTAATGACCAAATTCCATTACATATGAAGCACGACCTTGAGTTTGAGAACGTAGATCAGTTGCATAACCGAACATCTCTGCTAATGGAACCATAGCACGCACGATCTTGCCAGTTGGACCATCTTCCATACCTTCTACAAGACCACGACGACGGTTTAAATCACCGATAACATCACCCATGTACTCTTCTGGAGTCTCTACTTCAACCTTCATTAATGGTTCAAGTAATACAGGATTTGCTTTCATGAAGCCTGACTTAAATGCCATAGAACCTGCAATCTTAAATGCCATTTCTGAAGAGTCAACTTCGTGGTAAGAACCATCGAAAATAGTTACTTTAACATCAACAACTGGGTAGCCAGCTAGCACACCGTTTGCGATCTGCTCTTGAACACCCTTATCAACTGCAGGAATGTACTCCTTAGGAACAACACCACCTACAACTTCATTGCCGAACTCATAACCCTTACCAGCCTCAAGAGGTTCAATACGTAACCAGCAGTGACCATATTGACCACGACCACCAGATTGACGTACAAACTTACCTTCAGACTCAACCTTAGAACGAATTGTTTCACGATATGCTACTTGTGGCTTACCTACGTTGCAATCAACGGAGAATTCACGACGCATACGATCTACAATAATATCTAAGTGTAACTCACCCATACCAGAAATAATGGTTTGGCCTGATTCTTCATCGGTGTGAACACGGAATGAAGGATCTTCTTGAGCTAGACGGTTTAAAGCTAAAGCCATCTTCTCTTGGTCTGACTTAGTCTTTGGCTCTACAGCAACAGAAATAACTGGCTCTGGGAATTCCATACGCTCAAGGATAACTGGTGCACTTTCAGCACATAAGGTATCACCAGTTGTGGTTTCCTTTAAGCCGATAGCAGCTACAATATCACCTGCGTAAATTTCTTTAATTTCGTTACGGTTGTTAGCGTGCATCTGAACTAGACGACCAAAACGTTCACGCTTTTGCTTAACTGAATTTAATACAGTATCGCCTGAGTTAATCACACCTGAGTAACAACGTAAGAATGTTAAGTTACCAACAAATGGGTCTGTTGCAATCTTAAATGCTAATGCTGAGAATGGTTCTTTATCATCTGTCTTACGCTCAGTTGGAGTGCCATCTAAGTTTTCACCCTTAACTGGTGGAAGATCTGCAGGTGATGGTAAGTACATTACAACAGCATCAAGCATTGCTTGCACACCTTTGTTCTTAAATGCAGAACCACAGCACATAGGAATGATTTCGTTACGTAAAGTACGCTCACGAATACCTTTAATGATTTCTTCTTCAGTTAACTCTTCACCACCAAAGAATTTATCCATTAAAGCTTCGTCTGCCTCAGCAGCAGCTTCAACAAGCTTTGAACGCCACTCTTCAACTTCCTCAACCATATCCTCTGGAATGTCTCTATATTCAAAGGTTAAACCTTGATCTTTCTCATTCCAGTCAATAGCTTTACGCTTTAATAAGTCCACAACACCAGTGAAAGTATCTTCTTTACCAATTGGTAATTGTAGTGGAACTGGGTTACCCTTTAAACGTGTTCTAATTTGTTCAACAACACGTAAGAAGTTAGCACCAGTACGATCCATCTTATTAACAAATGCGATACGTGGTACTTGATACTTGTTTGCTTGGCGCCATACAGTCTCTGATTGAGGTTGTACGCCACCTACAGCACAGTAAACCATCACAGCACCATCAAGCACACGCATTGAACGCTCTACTTCAATAGTAAAGTCTACGTGTCCTGGGGTGTCAATGATGTTAAAACGATATTGCTTAGGGAATTGATGGGCCATACCTTTCCAGAAGCAGGTAGTAGCAGCAGAGGTAATAGTAATACCACGCTCTTGTTCTTGAGCCATCCAGTCCATGGTAGCAGCGCCATCATGAACCTCACCTAATTTGTGGTTCTTACCTGTATAAAACAAAATACGTTCTGTAGTAGTTGTTTTACCAGCATCAATGTGAGCACTAATACCGATGTTACGGTATAAGCTAATAGGGGTTGTACGTGCCACTTTATTAAAACCTCATTATTACCAGCGGAAATGAGCAAAAGCCTTGTTAGCTTCAGCCATGCGATGAACATCTTCACGCTTCTTAACAGCGCTACCTTTGTTCTCTGATGCATCCATCATCTCACCAGCTAAGCGAAGAGCCATGGTCTTCTCATGACGAGAACGAGCTGCATCTACTAACCAACGCATAGCTAGAGTGTTACCACGAACAGGACGAACCTCTACTGGAACTTGATAGGTTGAACCGCCAACACGACGGGATTTAACTTCAACAGATGGGCGAATGTGCTCAAGGGCTTCCTCGAACAGGGCGAGGTGCTCCTTGCCACTCTTCTGAGAAACGGTATCTAATGCACCGTATACAATGCTTTCGGCAATTGACTTCTTGCCATCTTGCATTACAACATTAATAAACTTAGCTAATAACTCTGAACCAAATTTTGGATCAGGTAAAATCTTACGCTGACCGACAACGCGACGTCTTGGCATTTATAAATCCTCGTTACTTCAGGTTTATCCAAAACAAAAAATTAAAACAAAAATTAAGCACTAAAAATGCTGTTTGGCCTTACTTCGCAAGGATGTCTATTAAGCCTTAGGCTTCTTGACACCATACTTAGAACGACCCTGCTTGCGATCCTTAACGCCTGAGCAGTCAAGAGAACCACGTACAGTGTGATAACGAACACCAGGTAAGTCCTTAACACGACCACCACGAATCATTACTACAGAGTGTTCTTGTAAATTGTGACCTTCACCACCAATGTATGAAGTTACTTCAAAACCATTAGTTAAGCGAACACGGCAAACCTTACGCATTGCTGAGTTAGGTTTTTTAGGCTTAGTTGTGTATACGCGAGTACATACACCACGCTTTTGTGGACAAGCTTCTAAGGCTGGAACTTTGTTCTTTGATACAACCTTTAGGCGTGGCTTACGAACTAGCTGATTAATTGTAGCCATTAAATAAAATCTCCTGTTAGTCCTCAATGGACAGACTTTACTACTCTCCTTTGCTTTTTTGCAAACTTATTTTCACAAAAAAAAGGATCCACGTATTTTAATACCAAATAAGATCAAAGATCAACAAAAAAGTTAAAATTTTGCTTTTTTATCAGCTTTTTTACTAAATCAATTTTAAAGTTGAATATAATAGCTTGATTACTATACTATTTTTTTAACCTGTCTTTTATTTATAAAACTTTTTCCTTATACTAATACAGCAAACTATATAGCTTGTTGTATTTATATTTTCTTACTTATTATTTTAACTTTATGAAAAAACTATCTTTATTTATTAGTATGTGCTGCACTTTACTTTTAAGTGCTTGTAGCCATAATTCTAATGTACCTAATATCAGCTATGAAACTGTACGTACAAGTGCTTATGAAATTACTTTTCCATCAACATGGGTAGTGCGCTCACAAAGAGTTGAAGAACAAACTATGCATACTACACTCATGTCTACAGAGGATAATAGTATCATTACTCTCTCTATAGCAAATAGTTATAGAACTTTTGTAGATAATTGTAACTTAAGTGCTTCAAACCTAGTTAACAAAAAATCCTCTATCTTAGCAGGCTATCCTACTATTAATGCTAACGTATGTAATATTAGAGCTTTTGAAAATAATAAAAACTATGGCATGATACAAAAAACATTTGAAAATGAACATAAACTCTATAGCATATACTATGAGGGAAATATCTCTAAAATTAAACCTATTATAGATTCTATTAGAGGCTCTGCTAAATTCATGTCTTTATTTGCTGATGGCAGATAAAACTAATACCAAGACATGTTAGTTTCTATTGCTAACATGTCTAAAAAACTCTCATAACTTAGATTTTTACCTAATATAAACAAGTTATCTATATTAGATAATATATTATGATCAAAATTAGCTTGTAAACTAACATCACACATATCAATAAGTGTGCCAGTAAGTTGTGATTGCTTAAACTTAATTAAACCATCTACAGAATAGATTAAATGTATCATAAAACCATTACCTTACTAGCTTTCATAATAATATCGTTATATTTTTGTTTATCTATATACTCAATAATTTGAAGCTCTAAAGCTATATTGGAATATGCTTTAATCTCAAATAATTCAATTTGTTTGAGTTTCTTAATATAGATACTATTATTTGCCTGCTCTTTAAGAAAATTTGCAAAATTATCAGAAAGCATTAAACAACTTTCAATTTCATAATCTGCAGCTGCCATAATTAAGTCAATGCCCTGTTCATAAGCATTAGAGTAATTAGGTAATTCATCTAGGATTATCACTATCATATTTGTACTAATATTGTTGATTGTGTCATTAACATAAGTAGTTCACTATTACCCGATAAACAAAAATTTGTTTGCAAATTAGTTACTTGATACTCATGAGCAGCTCTTGAACATACCAATAAAGGTTTATCTAACTTTAAACTTAGATAAGGATTATTTTCTTTAAAATTACTATCTGCGTATTTAACAGCTCGTTTAGTAAAAAATACACCTTGTAATTTATTCTGAGTATAAGCAAGATAAATTAATTTAGATGCATGTAAATGAGGTAGCATACCTACCTCACTGCTAATAAGATATAAAATCTTCATTGTTACTTAAGATATACAACAACCTCAACTTCACACAATACCCCTTTAGGTAAATCTAAGCCACCAACACAAGAACGAGCTGGTGCAACATCACCTATATATTGGGCATAAACTTCATTAAAAGCTGCAAAATCAGCGATATCATGTAAAAAACAAGTTGTCTTAACAATATTTTCTTTTTTGCCACCTGCTGCTTCAATAATAGCAAGAACATTCTTCATTACTTGATGAGCTTGTTCTGTAACATTATTGCCTACAACTTCACCACTATTTGGGCAAAGAGCAACTTGACCTGAAGCAAATAAAAAATCACCTGCAACCTTAGCTTGTGAATAAGGTCCAATTGCCTTTGGTGCTTTTTCTGTATTTATAGTTTTGATCATTATTTATTACCTTTTTATAAAATTTATAGTTTAAATAAAAATCCTAGCATTAAGCTAGGATTTTCATTAATTAGATATTTTTGCTCTCATCAATAGCTTCTAACGCAGCACCTAATTGTTTACGTAATTCTTCTTGAGAAACATGTTGCTCAAAGTTATTTGCAGTAGATAACTTAGCACGCTCAATTTCCTCACGTCTTTGTTGATGATACTTATAACCAGTACCAGCAGGAATTAAGCGACCTACAATCACGTTTTCTTTTAGACCACGCAACTCATCTACCTTACCAGCAACAGCTGCCTCTGTAAGCACGCGTGTTGTTTCCTGGAAGGAAGCTGCTGAGATAAATGACTCTGTTGATAATGATGCCTTAGTTAGACCCATTAGAATATGACGGTATCTAACTTCTTTCTTGCCCTGAGCACGTAAACGCTCATTTACAGTTCTAACAAATGATACCTCAGCTTGTTCACCATCTAAGAACTCTGTGCTATCACCAGCATCAATGATTTCACATTTTCTTAACATTTGACGAACAATAACTTCAATATGCTTATCATTAATCTTAACACCTTGTAAACGGTATACATCTTGTACCTCATTTACAATGTAGTTAGCTACTGCATTAACGCCACGTAAACGCAAGATATCATGAGGAGACTCTGGACCTTCAGCAATAACTTCGCCCTTTTGTACCTTTTCACCTTCAAATACATTAAGGTTACGAGATAAAGCAATCATTTCCTCATGCTCTAAAATAGTTACACCGGCCTCATCCACAGCACCAGCATCTGGAGTAATCACCAAGCGACGCTTTGACTTAGTTTCTTTACCAAAGCTTACAGTACCTGAAATCTCTGCTAAGATAGCAGGTTCTTTTGGAGCTCTTGCTTCAAATAGATCAGCTACACGAGGTAAACCACCTGTAATATCCTTAGTACCACCAGCCTTTTGAGGAATACGAGCTACGATGTCACCAATATTAACCTCTGCACCATCTTGTAATTGCACAATAGCTTTTGCTTGAAGTAGATATTGAGCTGCAACATTAGTATCTGGAATAAATACATCGTTACCATTAGCATCAACAATCTTAACAGATGGACGCTTTTCCTTACCTTGAGATGGACGTGCTACAATCTCACGTACCTCAATTGAAGAAATACCTAAAGCCTCATCTTCCTTCTTGTCTACAGTCACACCTTCAATAATATCTGTGTAACGGATAAATCCATGTACTTCAGAAATAATTGGGTGAGTATGAGGATCCCACCTTGCTACAGTAGTACCAGCTTTAACGACATCACCATCTTTTACTTCTAATACAGCACCATATGGAATCTTATGACTTTCTTTGCTTGTACCAAACTCATCTAGAACCATAAGTTCTGTTTGACGTGAAGTAACAACTTCTTTGTTATCTGTATTAGTTACAGTCTTAGCATTTAAGATACGAATAGTACCTGAATTCTTAACAGTAGCACCACTTTCAGCAACAGCACGGGAAGCTGCACCACCAATGTGGAAAGTACGCATTGTAAGCTGAGTACCTGGCTCACCAATAGATTGAGCTGCAATAACACCAACTGATTCGCCTTCATTTACTAAATGACCACGTGCTAGATCACGACCATAGCATTTTGCACATACACCAAACTTAGTCTTACATGTTATTGGTGAACGCACCTTAACTCTATCAACCTTAGCTAATTCTAAGATATGACAATTCTTTTCGTCCAATAGAGTGCCAGCAGCTAATAACACTTCTCTGCTACCTGGTGCTAAAACATCATCTGCTAAAGTTCTACCTAAAACTCTATCTCTTAAAGTCTCAATTACATCACCACCACTTACATGAGGAGTAATCTCAAGACCATCATTAGTACCACAATCATGCTCAGTAATTACAAGATCTTGTGCCACATCAACTAAACGACGGGTTAAGTAACCTGAGTTTGCGGTCTTCAAGGCAGTATCAGCAAGACCCTTACGTGCACCGTGAGTTGAAATAAAGTATTGTTGTACGTTTAGACCTTCACGGAAATTAGCTGTAATAGGTGTTTCAATAATAGAGCCATCAGGTGTAGCCATCAGACCACGCATACCAGCAAGCTGACGAATCTGAGCTGGTGAACCACGAGCACCAGAGTCAGCCATCATATAAATACTATTAAATGATGCTTGCTTTTCCTCTTCACCTAAACTGTTAATTGCTGTTTCAACAGAGAGGTTACTCATCATAGCCTTCATAACCTTGTCATTGGCATTTGACCATACGTCAATAACCTTGTTATAACGCTCGCCTGGAGTAATTTGACCATTCTCATATTGATTTTGAATTGACATAACTTCCTTTTGAGCTGCAGCAATAATAGCTTGCTTCTCTTTTGGAATTAACATGTCATCTACACATACAGAAGAACCTGAAATAGCAGCATTCTTAAAGCCTGTATACATAATATTATCAGCAAAGATTACAGTTTCTTTTAGACCTAACAAGCGATAGCAGCTATTTAATAAAGCAGCAATCTTCTTCTTGCCTAAAGGTACGTTTGAAACTTTAGTAAACCAATCTTTATGGGTTAAAATTTCTTTAATATTACTATCATCAACACCCTCAAGCTTAGGATCAATTAGATCATAAGATAAGCCCTTTGGTAAAATTAAAGATAAGATAGCTCTACCTATTGTGGTTAATCTAAGTTCACTCTTGTCAGTATACTCATTAGTATCAGGATCTTTAACTGCATAATCAATACGACAAGCAACACGTGCTTGAAGATCAGCAAGACCCATCTTATATACACTCTCAGCTTCCTTTGCAGAACTTAAAATTAAGCCCTCACCCTTGGCTCCTACGCGCATACGTGTCATATAGTATAAACCTAAAACCACGTCTTGACCTGGAACAATAATAGGATCACCTGAAGCTGGAGATAAAATATTATTAGTTGACATCATTAAAGCACGAGCTTCTAATTGTGCTTCTAATGTCAATGGAATATGTACAGCCATTTGGTCACCGTCAAAGTCGGCGTTAAAAGCAGTACATACTAATGGGTGTAAACGTATAGCTTTACCTTCAATCAAAATAGGTTCAAAAGCTTGAATACCTAATCTGTGAAGTGTAGGTGCACGGTTTAACAACACTGGATGCTCACGAATTACCTCGTCTAATACATCCCATACTATAGCGTCTTCACGCTCCACCATCTTCTTAGCTGCTTTAATGGTTGTAGCAAGACCACGTAACTCTAATCTACCGTAGATAAATGGCTTAAATAACTCAAGAGCCATCTTCTTTGGTAAACCGCATTGATGTAATCTTAAATTAGGACCACAAGTAATTACAGAACGACCAGAGTAATCTACACGCTTACCTAATAGATTTTGACGGAAACGACCTTGCTTACCTTTAATCATATCTGCTAAAGATTTTAAAGGACGCTTATTAGAACCTGTAATAGCACGACCACGTCTGCCATTATCCATCAAACCATCTACAGACTCCTGTAGCATACGCTTTTCATTTCTAACAATAATGTCAGGAGCAGCTAGATCTAATAATCTCTTTAATCTGTTATTTCTATTGATAACACGACGATATAGATCATTTAAATCAGAAGTTGCAAAACGACCACCATCTAATGGAACTAAAGGTCTTAAATCAGGAGGTAGAACTGGTAATACAGTTAAAATCATCCACTCTGGCTTATTACCTGATGATACAAAAGCTTCAATAAGTTTTAATCTCTTTGAATACTTTTTACGATTGCTTTCTGAAGTAGTTGATTCTAAAGCTTCACGCATGCTCTTTATTTCAGCTTGCAAATCCATAGATTGTAAAATCTCTAGAATAGCTTCAGCACCCATCTTGGCAGAAAATTCATCGCCATATTTCTCAAGAGCTTCAACATATTGCTCTTCTGTTAATAATTGACGATCTTCAAGCTCTGTCATACCAGGATCGGTTACAACATAGCTTTCAAAATAAAGTACGCTTTCAATATCACGTAACTTCATATCTAAAATTAAGCCAATACGAGATGGTAATGACTTTAAGAACCAAATATGAGCTACAGGTGAAGCAAGCTCAATATGACCCATACGTTCGCGGCGTACTTTAGCTTGTGTTACTTCTACACCACACTTGTCACAAATAGTACCACGATGCTTTAAACGCTTATACTTACCACATAAGCACTCATAATCTTTGACAGGTCCAAAAATTTTAGCACAGAATAAACCATCACGCTCTGGTTTAAAAGTACGATAATTAATAGTTTCAGGCTTTTTTACCTCACCGTATGACCAAGCACGTATCATCTCAGGTGATGCAAGACCAATTTTAATGGCATCGAAATCTTCAAGGCGTTGCTTGAATGCATTGCTACGATTAGCTAGCTTACCAAGACTATCGCTAATACCAAGATCTATAGTTGGATTTACCATATCCAAACCATTTAGACCACTAAACATTGCGTTATCTTGATTATTATCTTGAATGCTCACAACAATTTCTCCAGTGGATTGAATAATCAAGGAGTAACTTCTCCTTGATTAATTTTCGATACTTAGTCCTTGCGAACTAGGTCAATATTGATACCTAATGAACGTATTTCACGTAATAATACGTTAAATGATTCAGGAATACCTGCATCCATCTTGTAGGCACCATCAACGATGTTCTTATACATCTTAGTTCTACCATTAACATCATCTGACTTAACAGTTAACATTTCTCTTAATGTATAAGCAGCACCATATGCCTCAAGAGCCCACACTTCCATCTCACCAAAACGCTGACCACCAAACTGAGCCTTACCACCTAATGGTTGTTGTGTTACAAGGCTGTATGAACCAGTTGAACGAGCATGCATCTTGTCATCAACTAAGTGATTGAGCTTTAACATATACATATAACCTACGGTTACCTTTCTTTCAAAAGGACGACCAGTAGTACCATCAAATAGGACCATTTGACCAGACTCTGGTAAACCTGCAAGTTTTAACATTTCTTTAATTGATGATTCATCAGCACCATCAAATACAGGTGTAGCAACAGGTAAACCATCACGTAGGTTATTTGCTAAAATCATAACCTCTTCATCTGACATTGCATTTATATCAACATGCTGTGAAGTATTACCTAAAGCATAAATTTTCTCTAAGGTCTTTCTGATTTCGCTAATGGCTCTTTGCTCAATTAACATCTTGTCAATTAATTCACCTACACCTTTAGCTGCAAGACCTAAGTGAACCTCTAAAACCTGACCTATGTTCATACGTGAAGGCACGCCTAGAGGGTTTAATACGATGTCTACAGGACGACCTGTCTCATCATAAGGCATATCCTCAATAGGACAAATCTTTGAAATAACACCCTTATTACCGTGACGACCAGCCATCTTATCACCAGGTTGGATACGACGCTTAACTGCAAGGTAAACCTTAACAATCTTAAGTACGCCAGGAGTTAAATCATCACCCTCAGTAATTTTCTTCTTAGCTGTTTCAAACTTAGCCAAGTATTCTTTACGATACTCTTCTAAACGCTTAGCAAATTCTTCTAATTGACGCTCAGCAACATCTGAAGATAAACTTTGATTAAAGAGATCCTTATCATCTAAGCTATCAACTTGATCTTGTGTCATTCCTGACTTTAACAGATGATTACGAACTTGACGTAATAAACCTGAAGATAAGAATAAAAATTCTTCATCAAGATCAGCTTTTGCTTTTGCTATTTGACTCTTTTCAATCTCTAGTGCACGTCTATCCTTTTCAACACCTTCACGAGTAAAGACTTGTACATCCACAACAGTACCAGATACACCATTTGGTACTCTTAATGAAGAGTCTTTAACCTCTGATGCTTTTTCACCAAAGATAGCTCTAAGCAATTTTTCCTCTGGTGTTAATTGAGTTTCACCCTTTGGTGTTACTTTACCAACTAAGATGTCACCACCAACAACTTCAGCACCAACATAGACGATACCAGCATCATCAAGTTTAGATAAAGCAGCTTCACCTACATTAGGAATATCAGCAGTAATTTCTTCTGGGCCTAGTTTAGTATCTCTAGCTACACATGATAATTCTTGAATATGTATAGTAGTTAATCTATCTTTAGCTGCAACTCTTTCAGAAACTAAAATAGAATCCTCATAGTTGTAACCATTCCAAGGCATGAAGGCAATTCTTAAGTTTTGACCTAAAGCTAATTCACCTAAATCAGTTGAAGAACCATCAGCTAATACGTCACCTGCTAAAACTTTTTCATTTATAGCAACACAAGGTCTTTGATTGATACAAGTATTTTGATTTGAGCGTGAATATTTAATTAAATTATAAATATCAATGCCAGCATCGTTAGTGCCTTCAATCTCATCTTGATTTACTCTAATAACGATACGTAAACCGTCAACATGCTCAACAATACCAGATCTCTTAGCAATAATAGTAACGCCTGAGTCTACTGCAACTGCTCTTTCCATACCAGTACCAACAAATGGCTTTTCAGAGCGTAATGTAGGTACAGCTTGACGTTGCATGTTTGCACCCATCAAAGCACGGTTAGCATCATCATGCTCTAAGAATGGAATTAAAGCTGCTGCAACTGAAATAACCTGTTGTGGTGATACGTCCATATATTGAACATCAGAAGAGCGACGTACACATGATTCACCTTGATAACGACATTGTACATACTCATCTACAATAGAGCCATTCTCATCAAGATCAGTATTAGCTTGAGCAATAACATATTGACCTTCATCAATAGCTGATAAATACTCAAAATCTTCTGATACTTGACCATCCTTGACTCTTCTATATGGAGTCTCTAAGAAACCATAATCATTGCAACGAGCAAACACAGCAAGTGAGTTAATCAAACCAATGTTTGGACCTTCAGGTGTCTCAATAGGACATAAACGACCATAATGAGTTGGATGAACGTCACGCACTTCAAAACCTGCACGTTCACGTGTTAAACCGCCAGGACCTAAAGCAGAAATACGACGCTTATGTGTTACCTCTGATAATGGATTGTTTTGATCCATAAATTGAGATAATTGGCTTGAACCATAGAATTCTTTAATAGCTGCAGATATTGGCTTAGCATTAATCAACTCTTGAGGTGTAGTATTTTCTAAATCACCTTGTGATAATCTTTCGCGTACAGCTCTTTCAACTCTAACCAAACCAATTCTAAATTGGTTTTCAGCCATTTCACCAACTGAACGAATTCTTCTATTACCTAAGTGATCAATATCATCAATATTTTCCTTACCATTTCTAATCTTGATAAGGTAACGCATTACTTTGATAATATCAGCATGAGATAAAATACCCTCTTGCTCTTCAGGTAATACAGGACTATCTAACTTTATTGCCTTATTTTTACTATCTGTAATCTTTGAGTCAAGGCTCTTGATATTAACAGTAAGATCTAACAAGCTCAATGGGATAATTACAGCTTTTTCAAAGTTAATAACATTATCACCATCTTTAATCTTAACTTTATGTAAGAAACGCTCTTGAGCACTTACCATTGGGTCAGCATTAGCTTTAACTAGTAACCCATCCAACATATCTAAAATCTTATCCGCACAACGAGCAGGATAAGTATTTGGCATGTAAGCTGCCTCTCCATTATCTAAAAGAGGCTTAATTGTATCAATAATTTGAGGGAAGTTAGCTACAAGATGGTTGTTTGTAATTACTATACCTGACTCTTGAGTATTAACTTCATTTTGAGCATCTGATAGATAGCGTCTAATACCTGTCTTAAAAGCTTTAAGTTCAACGAATCTTGAGTTAAACTTCATTCTACCAACTGATGACAACTCATATCTTTCTGCTTGGAAGAATAAACTATTAAATAACGACTCAGCATCTTCAACAGTAGGACGCTCACCAGGACGCATCATATTGTAAATTTCAAATAAAGCAGCAATTCTGTCAGCAGAGTCTGATGTTAAATCACGAGTAGCATCATTGCGTAATGTATCAGCAATGAAAGAACCTTCATCCACTTGTGAAGTATATAAAATCTCAATTTTCTTTAAATTAAGATCTTTAATTGACTCAAGGTTAGCTTCAGTTAATACTGTATTAGCAGGTAAAACAAGTTCACCATCTTTATTTCTATAATCTTTAGCTACAACTTTGTCTAAAAGATATTCTGCAGGAACAACAATTGAGTTTTCACCAGCTTTTTTAATCTCTCTGATATGACGAGCTGTAATCTTACGACCTTTTTCAACTAAAACTTTTTTGTTTAGTACAATATCAAAAGAAGCTGTCTCACCACGTAAACGCTCAGGAACAAGCTCCATGGTAAGCTTATTATTCTTAAACTCGATCTCTACTGTATCAAAGAAAATATCTAATATTTGTTCTGTTGTATAACCTAAAGCACGTAGTAATACTGTTGCAGGTAACTTTCTACGTCTATCAATACGGACAAATAAGTTATCCTTATGGTCAAATTCAAAATCAAGCCATGAACCACGATAAGGAATAACACGAGCACTAAATAAAATTCTACCTGGATGTGTCTTACCTTTATCATTATCAAAGAAAACACCAGGACTTCTGTGTAATTGAGATACAACAACACGCTCTGTACCATTAATAATAAAGGTACCATTGTCAGTCATGAGTGGAATTTCACCCATGTATACATCTTGATCAATACGCTCCTTTACAGTCTTTGGAGAATCTTTTTCGTATCTAACAAGACCTAGCTTTACTTTAAGAGGAGCTGAATATGTTGTGCCTCTAATCAAGCACTCTCTTACATCAAATTTAGGTTCACCTAAAGTAAAACTATTGTAGGTAAGTTCAGCATTACCTGAATAACTGCGAATAGGAAATACACTCTTAAAAGCTGCAACTAGTCCGTTTTCATTAAGAGGATCTGTACTGATAAATTGCTTAAAGGAATCTAATTGAACAGCTAGCAAATATGGAGTGTCTAAAACCTTAGCTCTTTTGCCAAAATCCTTACGGATACGTTTTTGCTCAGTATATGAGTAGACCATGGATGTGGGGTCCTCAGTTGATCGGTAATCTAGATTAGATGTTTTCATCTACTTTTCAGGCACCTAAACCCGAGCCTAGAAATAGGACTCGGGTTTTTAATCTGATAGGTTAAACTATCATGCTAGCAACGGTGCTTGCTAGCAAAAGGAAGGATTAAGATTAGTCTACCTTAACCTTAGCACCAGCTTCTTCGAAAGCCTTCTTGATTGACTCAGCTTCTTCCTTAGGTATGCCTTCCTTAATCTTAGCAGGAGCTGACTCAACTAAATCCTTAGCTTCCTTTAGACCTAAACCAGTAGCGGTACGAACTGCCTTAATAACAGCAATCTTATTACCACCAACATCTTCTAAGGTAACGTCAAATTCAGTCTTCTCTTCAACAGCGGCACCAGCAGCAGGACCTGCAGCAACAACAGCAGCAGCTGCTGAAACACCAAACTTCTCTTCCATTGCCTTAACGAGCTCAACAACTTCCATTACGCTCATTTGAGCAACTGCATCAATGATTTCATCCTTAGATAAAGCCATTTTAAAATTCCTTCAAGTTAAAAAGATTAAATAATCTTATAAAAAAAACAATCAAGCAAACTAAGCTTAGGCTGCTGAGCCTTCTGCGCCTAATTTGTCGCCAAGAGCAGCAAGAGTACGTACAAGCTTGCCAGCAGCTGCTTCCTTCATTACAGATAGAAGCTGTGCAATACCTTCCTCGTATGTTGGTAAGGTTGCAAGTACATCTAAATCCTTGCCATCATAGTAAGTGCCTTCATAAGCTAAAGCTTTAACCTCAAACTTAGGGTTAGTCTTAGCAAATTCCTTAAATAGGCGAGCAGCAGCACCTGGATGCTCTAAAGATAAACCAATTAAGGTTGGACCCTTAAAGCTGTCCTTTAAACACTCAAACTCAGTACCTTCAACAGCACGAGCTAATAAAGTATTACGAACAACATGTAAATATACGTTGTTCTCACGAGCTTCTTTACGAAGCTTTGTCATTTGTGCTACTTCAATGCCACAGGAATCGGCAACAACAGCTGATACAGCCTTTTGAGCAACTTCGTTGACACTAGCAACAATTGCTTTCTTGTCTTCGATATTCAATGCCATTTTAAGCAGTGACTCCTGTTATGTACTAAAGTACAAATACCCAAATGTTGGGAAACACCGGAAAAAGAAGTCATACAAAGGAAAATCCTATATAGAGTTCTCTTCCGCCTACGCAGGATGATTAAGGATACTTTCCCCCTGCGGTCTTTGGTGGGAGAAACCTCCCGGCCAAAACTTTTAAGTGCTATAAATGTATCCTAAGCACTAATTCTGTTTAAGCTGCGCTAACAGGTGAATCCTCTTTTAGAGAATTCTTATCAATAGCTACACCAACACCCATAGTTGTTGAGATGCAGATCTTCTTAATATAAGTACCCTTAGCTGCAGATGGCTTAGCCTTAACAATTGCATCAACTAATGCATTTAAATTGTCAGATAGCTGAGCTGGAGTAAACTTAACATTACCTATTGAAGCTTGAATGTTACCAGCCTTGTCATTTCTATAACGAACTTGACCTGACTTAGCATTCTTAACAGCAGTAGCAACATCACGTGTTACAGTACCAACCTTAGGGTTAGGCATTAAACCACGTGGACCTAAGATTTGACCTAAAGCACCAACAACACGCATAGCATCTGGTGAAGCAATAACAACATCAAAATCCATTAAGCCACGCTTAATTTCTGCTGCTAAATCATCCATACCAACTAAATCAGCACCAGCAGCTTTAGCTTGCTCTGCCAATTCGCCTTGTGTAAACACACAAACACGTACATTCTTGCCAGTACCATGTGGTAATACAGTTGCACCACGAATATTTTGATCTGACTTAGTAGGATCAATACCTAATTGAATAGCAACGTCAACACTTTCTATAAACTTTGCTTTTGCACACTTAATAATTGCCTCAAAGCCTTCAATAGCTTTATACTCACGTGTACGATCTACTTGGGCGCGGATTTCCTTCATGCGCTTTGAAACTTTAGCCATGTATTAGTCCTCCACTGTGATGCCCATTGAACGAGCAGTACCGCCAATTGAACGAGCAGATGCTTCTAAATCAGCACCAGTCATATCTGGCTCTTTAGTCTTAGCAATTTCTAACAATTGTGCTTTAGTAATCTTACCAGCAACTTCCTTACCTGGCTTGTGAGAAGCAGTTTGAATACCTAAAGTCTTCTTAATTAGGTATGAAGCTGGAGGAGTCTTAGATATAAAGGTAAAAGACTTATCCTGATAAACAGTGATAACTACAGGAACTGGAGCACCTTTCTCTAATTTTGCTGTATGAGCATTAAATGCCTTACAGAACTCCATAATATTAACACCATGTTGACCTAAAGCAGGACCAACTGGTGGAGCAGGATTTGCATTACCTGCGCCTACTTGTAACTTAATGTAGGCAGTGACTTTCTTTGCCATTTAGGCTTTCCTCTTGTTGTGGGTAGTACCGCGCAATTTACGCTTCCCTGATAAATATTTTTCAATATAGAAAAAATCTGCAATATTATATAATATATTTTTATTTTAGTAAAGATATTTTTTAATTTATTTATGGCCTTTGGATAAGTCTGTTTAAGATCACATTTTTTATATAACTATAAAAATACTACTTATCAGGTTAATTTAAAATCAATAAGTTGTTTATTAAAGTAAATAGTGTGAGTGTTATTTTGTGAAGTTACGCAGACTTATCCAAAGGACATATAATTTATTTACTATAAATTATGGGCTATAAATAGATTTTTCTTATAAATAGAGTCTTTATAATTTGACTTTTCTAATAACAAATAACCTTGTATCAAAGTTATAAAAATATAATTTTAGATTTCACTTGAAAGTTAACGTATTAATTATTGTAAGGTTAAAACTATTTGACTAAAGTATAAAAAATACACTTATACTATTGAAATTAAAAGAGGACAACTTATTTGTTATCCTCTTATAAAAATTAGAATTTTTATCTAAATAAAATTTAAATATCTTTTTCTACTTGACCAAATTCAAGCTCAACTGGAGTGGCTCTACCAAAGATAGCAATTGAAACAGTAAGCCTATTCTTTTCATAATCAACTTTTTCAACAGTACCAACAAAATCTTTAAAGGCACCATCAATAGCACGTACTACTTCACCCACTTCAAACATAGTCTTAGGACGAGGTGACTCTTCTGACTCACGTAATTTACTTAAGATCTTAGCAGCCTCAGCTTCTGTAATTGGTAATGGTTTCTCTGCAGTACCACCTATAAAACCTAAAACACGATCAGTATGTCTTACTAATTGCCATGCTTCAGAGGTCATACGCATTTGTACAAAAACATAGCCTGGGAAAAACTTTCTTTCAGACTCACGTTTTTTTCCATCTTTGATTTCTTTAACTTTTTCTTTTGGTACTAATACTTCACCAAAATCATCCTGCATATTATGGAATTTAATACGCTCACGAAGACTTTGAGCAACTCTTTGCTCAAAACCTGAAAAAGCTTGAATAACATACCAACGTAATGGTTTTTTAGCTACAGATTCTTCTTTCTTATTAGAATCTAAATTAGAAGCTTTAACATTTGCAGGATCTGCCTCTAAATTTTGTGTATTATCAGAGTCTAAAGCTTGTAACTGCTCTTGTAATGATTTTGCTTTTTGATCTTGATCATCTTTAGCAATATCAGTGATCATAGGTGCTTCAAATAATTCATTATCATTTGTCATAATTTCACCTATAAAGTAATAGCTCTAACTAATTGTAAAAATACAATATCACATAAATATAAGAAAATACTTACTAGAACTACAGCAACAAAAACAATTAATGTAGTTTGCATTGCTTCTTGTCTAGTTGGCCATACAACCTTTCTTAATTCAATATAAGATTCTCTTGCAAATGCTAGTAACTTTTTACCTTTATTAGTAAGTAAAGTAACACCAAGACCTGCAAGAATAACAACTATAACAGCAACTACTCTACCTAATTTAGCTAAAGAACCCTCATCTATAGCTATAAATCTTATATAGTAAAAATTGCCAGCAATTGCCAAAATAATAAGTGCAAATGCTAAAAACCATAAAAATTTATCTAATGCAGGTGAAACAGCTGAACTTGCAGCTTCTTTATTAGCTTTGTTCTTTGTCTGCTTTACTTGTTGTTTTTGACTTTCAGATGTAGCTACAGTTGCCACATTTTCTTTTTTAGTTTTATTATCTGACATGGGTTTAGATCCTTTGGGAGTCTAAATCAAACCTATAAAGGCATTAAAATCCATAGTACCTATAAGATACTATGGATCTAAGTAAAATGCGCCAATTGGCGCATTATTAAATATTACTCAATGATCTCGCCAACAACGCCAGCACCTACAGTACGACCACCCTCACGGATAGCGAATCTCTCACCCTTAGCCATAGCTACTGGGTGAATTAAGGTTACTGT
>CALXNP010000129.1 GCA_944389785.1 uncultured Anaerobiospirillum sp. | reverse complement strand
AAAAGAGTAAATTGTTTTTAACAAGTCGGTTTGTAATGAGGGAGTTAAATTAAAAAAATTTACTGCTCAATGTCGGTTATTACTTAAAGATCAAGAGTTATTAATAAAAATTATTATCTCATCTCAAAACAACACATGTAATAACAGCATTTAATAGAGGGTTTTCATGTGTTAATATTTCTTAAGATCCTGGGCATGATACAAAATATTACTTAATGATTCGGCATATCGAGAGAGAAATTATTAGTGTGTAAACAAAAATAAATGATTATCATTGGTAATTATTTATTGGAGTCTATGTCTATATCAAAGATTAAACGCAACCCATCTGCTGAAAAAGTTGCAGATCTAACTATCGAGACCTACAAATATTAAAGTGGTTAGGATGTTCAAGAGGTCCTAAAAGAGATTTTTAGGACTATCTTTGAAAAGAGGCTTAATACAAAGATTGATGCTCATCTTGTTTATGATAAGAATGTCCAGAATGCTAAGGATATCAATAATAGATAATAGCTATGGCAGCAAGACCATACTGAGCTACTTCGGTGAAATAGAAATACGTACACTAAGAGATGGCTCTTTTGAACCCGCAGCTGCTCCTAAGCGACAAAAGGATGTATCAGATATTAGGGATAAAGTTTTTGCTATGTATGCAAGAAGCATTAGTCAAAGAGATGTCAGTTCTACTATTGAGGATATATACGGCTTTAAACTGTCATAAAACAAAATCTCTAATGTTACTGATATCATCCTTGATGTGTAAAAGCTTGGATAGACAGACCATTAAAGTCTTTATATGCTTTTGTATTTGTTGACTGTATCTACTGCAGAATAAAAAATGACAAGAGTATGGTGCAAAATTAGACTTTATATGTAATTTCGGGTGTAGATATAGAAGGCAGAGAGGATGTACTAGGGGTGCATATTTCTCAGGCAGAATCAAAATCAACATGTTAGTTATTTTTTAGATAATCTTATATCTATTTTTCAATACTCTGAAAGACACTATCTACGGCAATTAGCACCTCAAAAGGTGGTTTCCACTCTATTAATCTTGCTGTTTCCATATTAATAGCTAATGTTAAAGGAGCATAGTAATATTGTGAGATTTCCTCAGGTTTTTTGCCATTTAAAATTTCTTTAACAACATTAGCCTCAAATATACCAGAGCTTACCATATCTTCTTCTGATAAAGACAAAAGTGCACCTTTTCTTACTTCATCACTGCCAGATTGTGCAAAGGTTGGTATTTGTTTATCAATTAAAGGCTTTATTTGTTCATAGTAGTTGTTAGGGTGAGCACCATTACCTACAGTAATATATACAGCATCACTCTTAGTTGATAATTCTAAAATGCAGCGACTAAACTCTTGCTGAGCAATAGTTAAATCTTTATCAAAAAGGTTACCAATACAAACTTCAAGCTCAAAACCAAGTTTTTCTTTAAGAGTTTTTATGACATTATAAGATTGTGATAATTGATATTCTTCATGTGAATCTATTAAAACACCTAATTTTTTAAATTTAAAGATATCGTAAAACATAGTAATTTCTGAACTATGTCTATTAATTTCTTTTTGAGCATGTACATTCTTTTTAGACGAGAACTCACCTACTTCAACAATGCCAGAGGTATCAGGTGAAGTTGCTGTAATAACTAAAACTGGGATATTCAAAGAGCTATCTGCAAATGCAAGTCCTGCACCTGTACCAAAAGCCCAAATCATATCAACATCTTGTTTGTTTTTTACACGTGAACTTAGTTCTTTTTTTATTGTTAAATTACGCTCATTATCCCATTTGCCATCATATAAACCATCTTCTAAAAATTCAATGCAGCCACCTTTTGAGGCTTTTGCCATACTTTTCCAAGTCTCTGTTTGATCAAAAATAAATTCATTATCAATTTTAGTTTCTACTTTAATAAGACCATCTGCAATAAGATTCATACTCATTTGTCTAAAGACTTTTGTAAAGTCAGTAAAGCTGCCAGCCTGAACAACAGCAACTTTGGTGCTTTTGTTGTTAGGACAATTAGAGTATGCATGACTAGTTAGGGGTAATGTAATTAAGCATAAAGCTAAGATTTTAAAAAGAGCTAACATACTGCCTCATTAGTATAATAAATTTCATATTAGCTATAGTATAAATATCTTTTTCAAGACTATATGTTACCATATTTTAAAAGTTCTAAAAATGCTTGTAAAACTTATAGATAAATATGGAGAAGTTAGCAAAGATTATTAGTAATCTTTAGTGAGTATATAGCACTTACTAAAGTTTTGTTATAGCTAAAGCTGCTTGTTATGCTAAAATCACAAATATTTATTAGGTCTATTTTTGTGTAAGTGTAAATAGTATGAAAATAGTTAAATAAAGATTTAAGATGGCATATAGCTTAAGCTAAGTTAGTTTAAGCAATAGTTTATGCTAATTGTTTTAATTATCATGCCCAGGATCTTAAGAAATATTAACATATGAAAACCCTCTATTAAATGCTGTTATTACATGTGTTGTTTTG
>CALXNP010000128.1 GCA_944389785.1 uncultured Anaerobiospirillum sp. | reverse complement strand
CAAAACAACACATGTAATAACAGCATTTAATAGAGGGTTTTCATATGTTAATATTTCTTAAGATCCTGGGCATGTTTTAGTATAAATATTTAGGAAGTATGATAGTGCTACAATAATTTGTCTAATAAATTAAATATACTTATCTTTTTAGAGATTGAATAAATTATTTGCTACTATCATACTGCTCCATTAATAATTTCAAGAAATAGTGGTGAATATGATGTTACTTTAAAAGAAAAAAGAGCCTGTATTTAAGTAATATGTTTTCGTTATATTACCTATACCATAATAATAAGATAGTGGCAGTACTGTCACTAAAAATTAGTGAATGAACTTATAAAAATGATCCAAAATTAGAATGCAAAATTTTCTTGTAATTACTTTTCTATTGATAACAATTAATTAGAACTAATCTTTTATTTAGTCTGTATTCAAGCTAGAATTATAGAAAAAATCCATACATCTTTTTAAAGATATAGCTAAAGCTACTTAAAACTTAGGTTTAAACCAACTTTTGAACTATTATTTATGTTGAAAAGTTGGGGGGTATTGTTTTGTTATAATTTGAGTTTATTACAAAGGAATTATATGAAATTATCTTTAGAGAATATTTGTAATATTAAAAAAGCAGATTTTAATTTAAATGGCATTACTGTCATTGCAGGAGATAATGCTACAGGAAAATCAACTGTTGGTAAAGCACTGCATCTCATTTTGCATAGCTTTTATGATATTGAAAATAGAGTAGTTTCAGAAAGACAAAAATATATTGAGCATTTGTTAAATATAGTTGAGGGTATTTTACAAAATAAAAATAAAGTAAAAATATCTTTTTTTTCAAATAATTTATTAAAATCTAAGGAAGCTATTGTAAAAGAGCTATTAGCTCTTAAAGAGCACAACAAACAAGATATAGAAAAGTATTTAAGATCTCACCCTTATTTTGGTCAGCTTATTGATAATAACGAAAATATTGACCCCATCATTCTAGGAGTAGTAGATGATATTTCAAAAGCTTTAGATGCTACTTTTGAAGAATACTTTAAAGTTGTTGCAAGTAAGGATATTGAGCAGATATTCTCAGGTGTTATTAACAATATTCACTCCAATCAAGATGCAAAAATAACACTTACTATTGATAATAAAGAATTATATATCAAGATGTTAGCAAATAAAGTAGTTGATCAAGATGTAAAAGTATTGATGAATTACAATGTAATCTATATTTCTAATCCTTTTATATTTGATGATATTGATTTACAAGTTTATCGGGCGTTTCCTAAATTTAAAAATTATTATTTAATAGAGCAATTAATAAGTGATAATGATCTAATCTCTGGAGCACAAATTAGTGTAGAGAGAAAGTTAAATAATATTTTAAATTTGATTAATAAAACTTGTGCAGGAAATTTAGTTTTTAGTACTCATGATCTTGCATATAGTATAGATGAAAATAAACAAGTACCTATACATAATATTTCAACAGGTATAAAGTCTTTTTTAATTATTAAAACTCTTTTGTTAAATGGCAAATTAACATCAGGTAGTACTTTAATCTTAGATGAGCCAGAGATTCATTTACACCCCGAGTGGCAACTATTATATGCACAAATTATTGTACTTCTACAAAAAGAGTTCCAACTAAAAATTTTACTTACAACACATAGTCCATATTTCATTCAAGCTCTAGAAGCATATTCAAAAAAATATAATATAGAGGATAGATGTGAATATTATATTTCAGAGGTTGTTGATAATTATTTTGAATTTAAGAGTGTTACTGATAATTTAGATCCTATTTATGAAAAATTTCTTAATCCTTTAAAAATTATTAAAGATATTGAGGAACAAAATGCTTGTTAATTTTCATGAAAAAATTATTACAGACTTAAAAAATTTTAAGAGTCCTATTCGTCAGTTGTCATATGATAAAACTAATAAAGTTTATTTAGTGAATATAAAGGATTCTGCATATAATCTTGATGCTTTTACAAAAAAAGTATATACATCTAATAAAATAGATCCTCCTTGCTCTAATGATGTATTGTTACTAACAGAAAAATATGATTATTTAATAGAGTTCAAGAATCAAGAGGAAAGAAACTTAGGTACAGATGATTTAATAAATAAAAACTTTTCTAGTATCACAACACTTTTAGCTAAAAATCTTACAGACATAGCTACACTAAAGGAGAGGTATATATATCTATTAGTATATAATAATGATAAGTTAAGCGTAAAAGATGAGATGAATAACTTATTAGCCAAAAATACACCATATCCAAAAAAATTAGATTATTTTAAGAAACATTATTTTCATAATATTGAAGCTTTTGCAACACCAACAGAGTTTGAAAATTATTATTTAAAGCATATTATGAATCATGCCCAGGATCTTAAGAAATATTAACATATGAAAACCCTCTATTAAATGCTGTTATTATATGTGTTGTTTTGAGATGAGATAATAATTTTTATACGGCAAACCGATGAAGCGTGTTAGATCACACTTTTGATTTGCATGATACCTATAAATTAGGGTAAGTTGA
>CALXNP010000127.1 GCA_944389785.1 uncultured Anaerobiospirillum sp. | reverse complement strand
AGAAAGTACGCAGCTTTGCTTGTGTCTTCAATGAAGAGCAAAGACAAATTAGTGCTTTTAAAGAGTTAATTTAACTAATTAAATATAAGTTTGTAAAAACTCATCAAAAGATAATACTTTTTACAGCTATAGTAAAAATTTTTTATACACTGTATGAATATTTATCCATAAAAAAGGCCATCTATTAAGATGACCTTTAGTTTATAAATTATGCGATTTAAGCTTATTCTTCTGATTTAACTTCACTAAGCTTTAGCTTATGCTCAAGATAGTGAATACTTACACCACCTTTTACCTCAACAGGATCATTTAATAGCTCTTTGTGTAGAGGTATATTAGTCTTAATACCATCTATCACCATTTCATCTAAAGCTTGTTTAGTACGTTCTATAGCTAAATTACGATCATCATCATGAACTATAAGCTTACCTACTAATGAATCATAGTGTGGTGGTACTTTATAGGTTTGATAGATGTGACTATCCCAACGTACACCAGGACCACCTGGTACATGTAATCTAGTAATTTCACCTGGTGATGGCATAAAGGTTCTTGGATCTTCTGCGTTAATTCTGCACTCAAAAGCATGACCTTTAATCACAACATCTTCTTGCTTGATAGATAGCGGAGCACCTGCTGATACTGCTATCATTTCACGTACAATATCAATACCTGTAATCATTTCTGTAACAGGATGCTCAACTTGTACACGAGTATTCATTTCAATAAAGAAGAACTCACCATTTTCATATAAAAATTCAAAGGTACCTGCACCCCTATAGCCTATATCAACACAAGCTTTAGCACATCTTTCACCTATAGAGCGTCTTTGCTCTTCTGTAATAAATGGAGCAGGAGCTTCTTCTAAAACCTTTTGATTGCGTCTTTGCATAGAGCAATCACGCTCACCTAAATAAATAGCATTACCATGGCTATCTGATAATACTTGAAACTCAATATGTCTTGGGTTCTCTAGGAACTTTTCCATATATACAGCAGGATTATTAAAGAACATATCGGCTTCACGGCGAGTTAGTGCAATTGCATCATCTAATTCTTCTTCACTTCTAACTACGCGCATGCCGCGGCCACCACCGCCACCTGCTGCTTTAATAATAATAGGATAGCCAATCTTTTTAGCTAATGCTTTATTCTCTTTAGAGTCTTCACCTAAAGCGCCATCAGAACCTGGAACACATGGTACATTAGCTTTTAACATTGCTTTTTTAGCTGAAACTTTATCACCCATAAGACGTATGGTATCTGCAGTTGGTCCTATAAAGATAAAGCCAGACTTTTCAACCATTTCTGCAAAATCAGCATTTTCAGATAAAAAGCCATAACCTGGATGTATAGCGTTTGCACCTGTAGCTTCAGCTGCAGCAATGATGCTTGGAATATTTAAATAAGATTCTTTTGCGGCAGCAGGACCTATACAAATAGTCTCATCTGCAAGCTTAACATGCATAAGATCTCTATCAGCAGTCGAGTGTACAGCTACAGTTTTAATGCCTAATTGGCGACATGCTCTTAGAATACGTAAAGCAATTTCACCTCTATTGGCAATAACCACCTTTTCTAATTTCATAGGCTAATTCCTGATTATTCAAACTCAAATAAAGGCTGGTCAAACTCAATAGTTGAACCATTTTCTACTAAGATCTTCTTAATAGTACCTGATCTATCTGCTTGAATTTGATTCATCATCTTCATAGCTTCAATAATACATAGGGTATCACCCTCTTTAACGCTTTGACCTTCCTCAACAAAAGGAGCAGCTGTTGGACTTGCTGATCTATAGAAAGTACCAACCATTGGTGAGTTCATTACATTATTTGAATTTGTAGTTACAGGTGCACTTTGAGGAGCAGCTTCTGCTGCTGTTGGGGTAGCTGCTGCAACAGGGGCTTGTACTACAGGTGGAGCACTTACAGCTATTGGAGCTTGGGAAACTACAGAGGTTGAATAACCAACTGGAGCTTGTCTAGTAATTCTAAGCTCCTCTTCACCTTGCTTAAGATTGATTTCAGCTATGTCTGAATTTGAAACAAGATCTACTAATTTAGCAATCTTATGAATATCAATTTGCATTACATTCACCTTGTGTCATCTACTGCCTAACAGTAAATTAATTACCTTTTGCACGTACAAGTTTTACTGCCGCATTTAAGGCATACTCATAACCGTCAAGTCCAAAACCTACGATCACACCTACAGCTTTATCGCTTAAATAGGAGTGATGACGAAATTCTTCTCTTTTATGCACATTAGAAATGTGAATTTCATAAAAAGGAATATCTACACCTAAAAGAGCATCACGTATAGCGACACTAGTATGTGTATAAGCTCCTGCATTAATTAAAATACAATCAACTTTATCTATACGTGCCTGTTGTATTGCATCAACTAATGCACCTTCATGATTTGATTGAAAATGATTTAATGTGACCCCTAACTGATTTGCTAAATCTTTTAACCTTGAAACTAAATCATCAATAGTCTCACTACCATATACATGAACTTCCCTAGTTCCTAGCAAATTTAAATTAGGTCCGTTTAAAACCAAAATTGATACTTTGTCCAATGCTTATCTCCATCGACATAAGATTTGCTTATTCTAACAATTTTTTGAAAATTTTTTTTAAATTTTTTTTATTTTTTTTCATACCCAGGATCTTAAGAGATTATAAAAAAATTACAAGTTAGCTATATTTTTATAACATTATAAGGAATTTAG
>CALXNP010000126.1 GCA_944389785.1 uncultured Anaerobiospirillum sp. | reverse complement strand
TGTTAAGAATTATGCAAGAAGATCCTAAAGTCAGGTACAAGATCTTGTTCGTTGAAGATGATTTTGTACCTAAAATATAAAAATTAATTTTTAATTTTAAGGTACAAATTACGATCAATTAAATCTTCTCATTTAAGTTTTATCTGATTCCTTTCTCTTAAATAACTTTTAGGCATAATAATATCTATACTTTAATTTTTTATAGGAGATATTTATGCCAAGAAAAGGTTATATAAACCCCAAACAGACTAACTTAGGTAAAGGAAATCATATGGAACCTAAACTTTTAAAAGATGCTTTATTAAAGGCCTGTAAACATAGACTATCTGAGCTTGAAAGGTTATACAACTTTAAACATGGTACTGCTTGTCGTTTATGTAAAAAGGTAAAAGAGTTAGGGCTTAATGAAGATATACTAAACTCTATGACCTCTAAAGAGGCTCATGCTTTATATTATAAAAAGCAAAAGCCTGTTGAATCTATAGAAAAAAATAAGATTGAACCTGATTTAGAGCTACTAGAGCAACAGTACAACTTATCTAGAGTAAAATCACATGCAAAACTTAAATTAACTCGTGAGCTCACAATTGAAGAGTATTATTTCAATGATCCAAAAAATAAAGAGTTAGTTCAAGCTGGCACTCATATTTTCTATTCAAAAAGCCATATATTAACTTTATGGCGTAATTATAGAAATACCATAGTTAAACCTACTTATGCTCGTCAACATGTGCTTGGTGATGAGGCTGAGTATGATTTTACTGGTGTTAAGCTTCCTTATACTGAAGGTGGTATTGAAAAATATGCAACTATACTTGTTGCAACACTAACAGGCTCAGGACACATTTATGTTAAAGCCATAGAAAATCAAAGCTTACCTGCAGTATGTAATGCTATAGCTGATAGCTTTAGATTCTGGGGTGGCTGTCCTAACGTTATACGTATAGATAATTTTAAAGCAGCTTGTGTACAAGCAGGTCGTTATCAGGGTATTTATACAGAAGATTTTTATAAGCTAACATCATTTTTTAATGTTGATATTCATAGCTGTAGAGTAAGAAAAGCTACTGATAAAGGAAGTGTTGAAGCCTGTGTAAAATATACAACACGCTATGCACTTGCTAAAGCTAATCATAGAATAGTCAATGGTCTTAAATTTAACTCTTTAAATGAAATTAATTCTTTTTTAAAGCCATTGATTAATGATATGAATAATAGACGTATTAGAGGTAGAAGTAAAAGCAGACAAGAAGTCTTTGAGCAATATGAAAAGCCTTTGCTTCACCAACCTATCTCATGGGATTATTCATACGACGTGTCATATAGTGCCAAAGTTGCACCTAATTGCCGAATTTTATACAACGAGCATCAATATGCTTTACCTATAAAATGGATCGGTGAGCAAGTGACAGTAACAATTACTAGCACATCTATAAGGATAACACAAAATAGTCATTTAATTGCATCCTACCCAAGAAAAGATTTTCAAAAAGGTGTGTCTGCTTATGAGGGCTATATTCTAGATGAGCATTTAAGTTTTGATATTTTTTGCATAGAAAATCAAGAGAATCTGCTTTTAGAGTGGGCATCAAATATTGGACCTAATGTCTATGAATGGTGCCATGATATGCTATATAAAAATAAGCAAACATATTCAGACAAAGTACGTTTAGTGAATAAGCTTTTATCTATACCTAATGCAAATGTGTTGGATTATGAGAGGTTTAATTTATGTGTAAAAGAAGCTTGTATTTCAAGCTTACACAAAGTGACTTGTCATGAAATTATAAAAAAATGGGAAAGATGTGAGCAATCTACAACATATAGTGAAGATCCTTTATATAACAATAAAAACTATAGGACAATAATCATTGATTATATAACCTGCAAAAGCTCAAGCATTGATTGGTCTTTAAAAAAGCAGAATTTATCCTATAACGATGATGATATTGCTCCTAAAGAGTTTTTAAATGGCCATGAATTATATGCGACCAAATATGCTCATGTTTCTAATTATTTATAATCACAGGAGATAAAAATGTCATTAACATTAGTACAATCACTACTAGCAGAACTAGAGTTAAAAGGTGCATTAGAGCAATTTAATGTATATGTAAATAACCCTAATGAATTAGATAATACTCCTACTGTAGATATACTAGTAAGCTTGTTTAATCATGAAATTACTATAAGAGGCAAAAGAAAACAAGAGTCTTTAATTAAAACATCTCGTTTACCTATATATGCTGAAATACCCTTAGTGCTTAAAGATTTAGAGCGAGCTACTAGTAATGATTTTATTAAGAAATTTGACACACTATCAAGCTTAGAATTCGTAGAAAAAGGCTATAACGTAACAATATTTGGTCGCCCAGGAGCTGGTAAAACATATATAGCATCAGCACTAGGTCGTAGAAATTGCCAACTAGGACGATCAACTTTATATTATTCAACAAAAGATCTTATAGAGCTTTTATGTATATCTCGTGGTTCAATAGGTTACTCATCTAAGCTTAAAACAATTTGTGGTAAAAGCCTATTAATATTAGATGACTTTTGTCTTACTAGCTATAACGATATAGAAAAAGCTGTATTATTCGATGTTTTAGATAAGAGATATTCAAAAAAATCAACAATTTTACTCTCGCAAAAATCACCTGATGTCTGGCTAAATATACTACAAAATGGAAATAAAGGTGATTCATTATCAGAGTCTATAGTAGAGCGCAGCTCTAATAATAATTATGTATTGGTTGTACCTGGTGAATCACGCCGAAGAACTGTAGAAATTTAAATAAAAGCATATTAAGCAAAGATAACTTGTTATGATAACGTGTTATTTTAACTAAAAGTAACATGTTATCTTTAAAGGA
>CALXNP010000125.1 GCA_944389785.1 uncultured Anaerobiospirillum sp. | reverse complement strand
AGCTGTTCCTCAAGATGATCGGTATGGACGACTATCGAGGGTAAAATTAACAGGTAACCCTACAGCTACTTTTAGGGAATACCTAAAAATTAAAGGTAATAATATTGATTTATTAAAAAATAATACAAATCTTTTAGAAAATAGCGACTAAATTAAACCTAATATAAGGATATACCATAGTATGACTATATTATTAAATTTAATGTCAGGAATTGCTCTACTGTCATGGGGCATATATATTACTAAATCAGGTGTATTACGAACTTATGGTGCATCTTTAAATTTTTATATTTCAAAATCTCTATCTTCTAAATTTTGGTATATAAAAGCCATATTAGCTGGTGTATTTACTACAGCTGTAGTACAAAGCTCTAATGCCACTGCTATGCTTGTTTCTTCTTTCTTAGCTAAAGGCATTATAGAGCTTACTCCTGCTCTTACCATCATGCTTGGAGCAGATTTAGGAACAGCTATAATGGCTCGTATTTTAACTTTTAATCTATCTGAAGTTTCACCTATTTTTATAGTTGTTGGAGTATTTTTATTTTTATATAGAAGAAAAAATAAAGCAGGTAAAGTTGGCAGAATTTTGATAGGCTTAGGTATAATCTTAATGGCTCTTAAGATCATTGTAAACTCAACTGCCCCAATAGTACAATCTTCAACAATGCAGATTATACTTAACTCTTTAAATAATGAGTACACTTTAGCCTTAATCTTTGGATCTTTATTAGCAATTATATGTTACTCCTCTTTAGCTGCTGTTCTATTAACTGCTTTAATTAGTTTATCTGGTGGAATATCTTTACAAACAGCACTATGTATAGTCATAGGAGCTAACCTAGGCAGTTGCATTCTTGAAATATTAGGTGCTACAGGTCAAGGTATTCAAGCTAAAAGAGTTATGTTTGGAAATACTTTATTTAAACTAACCATAACTATTTTAATTTTGCCTTTTTTAAATTTAATTTGCTCATATCAAACTAATATAGCCATCAATGACTTTATTATTTGGTTTCATGTAATCTTTAATACACTTGTATGTTTTTCATTACTAGCCTTTGTACCCTTATACTCAAAAATTTTAATACTATGCTTACCTAATGATAATAACAACACAAATAATGAGACACAAACCATATATTTAGATACAAGCAATCTTGATAATTCATCACTTGCCCTATCAAATGCAGTAAGAGAGACCTTGCGCTTAGGAGGATATTTACATGAAATGCTATTGTTATTAAAAGATGGTGTCACAGGTAAAAGTAATATTAAAGAACAAATTAACAGTAAATTTATTATTATTAATCAACTTGCCTCAAAAATACGCATATATCTAGATGATATTGAATTTGATAAATCAGATGACACCTCTACAAGATGGCATCAAGTTTTCTCTGCTGTTATTTCAGCTATACATGCTGCAGATATCATTTGTCGTATGCAAAATGAGATTAATGCTTTAAATAATAATCCAATAAAAAATATTTCAGCCAAAAGCCGATCAAATTTAGTCAATTTAATCAATATAGTTAATACTAATTTAAACTTTGTATTAGATATCTTTATGACAGGAAAAAAATATGACTATGATAACGAGCAATTGCGTTGTAAAAAAGATGAGTTTAAAGCTCTTACAGATAAATGCTCTGTTAGTGAGTTAGATAACTTAAGTATTGATAGTTATTACAATAACTCTGATGTTGGTGCTTTATGTATTATTTTAATTTCAGATTTAAGACAATTAAACGGAGTTATTTTCTCTATTGCTTGTTCAAGATTTGCTGTACTTCAATCTAAGAAATACCAAGATGATCTTGTTAAAACCATTATTAAAGATGATGAATAAAATGTAATTTTTGAGTAATAGTTTAACTTTATTAAAGGTATTAATAATACAAGGAAGATTGTTAGTAGTTATTTTTAATAACTAGATTATGTGTTAAACTAGTTGCCGTATTATTAGTATTTTGGAGATATAATGGTCAAATATCTTATTGCTACCTTTATTTTAGTTTCTGTTTTAAGCATTGTTGCTCCTAATGAATTTGCTCAAGCTATATATAAGCTTTCAGATTTTTATAAAGAACTTGGCATTGGTAAATCTAGTGATATTGAACGATATTTTAATGAAGCAAAAAGATCTTTAGGACTATAAGCAAATTTAAATATCATTACGGCAAACCGACCATATCGACTGGATCACATTTTTAGGACTGATAGAAATTGATTTTCAATAAGCAGTTTTTTATTAAAAATTAGATATATCGCTATATTTATTTGAAATAAATATAATAAATTGAATTAACTTTTTAAAACAAAATAATACCAAAGAAGTATATCTTATATTAAGTTAGTAAAAACTGTGATCAAGTCATGATGATCGGTCTGCCTTAAATATCATATATTTAAAGAGACTAATGTTATAACATTATTATTTGTTGATTATAAATCAAAGTTTTTTGTAAGCTTTAATCTACTAGGTTAAATTAGCTCTCCTTATAGGTAAATCAACTTGACCTCATAAAACTATATTTTAACTCAATTTTTTAACTGGCAAATTGAGTTAAAAAACTATAAAAATATGAGATCAAGCCAAAAAAGCCCTGCATAAAAATTTAATACTTTAATTATCAAATTTATTTTCATGTAAAAAATTTAGTAATAAATTTATTACTTCTTGATTGTTTTTATCTGAAAATAAAAAATGAGTATTTCCATAAATATTTAGATCAGGAAGAAGAACTACTTTAGCATTACCACCCGAAACTCGGCAAAAGACAATTATTAATGTAAAATAGATAAAATCTTAATGTAAGCAAATGGAATTGTAATTATGGCTGGCTTTAGTTTTGAAGATTATGACAAAATAAGTAATAATAATGATTGTGAACAAAGTTTTAATG
>CALXNP010000124.1 GCA_944389785.1 uncultured Anaerobiospirillum sp. | reverse complement strand
TAAAGAGTAGCTAAAGTCACTTAGGACTTAGTCTTGGTCCAACTTTTAACTATTATTTAAGCTGGAAAGTTGAGTAATTTATTAATATAAATATATAATAGTAAGATTAGTATGAGATTATAACTAGTTAAAAATTAATATAATTAGTTTTAATTTATTTTTTGGTAGATAGATTGTTATGATAAAAAGTATAACTATCAAGGGCTATAAATCTATAAAATGTTTAGAGAATTTTTCTTTAACTAATCTTAATATTTTAATAGGTACAAATAGTGCATGTAAAAGTAATTTTATTTCAGCATTTAAGTTACTCAATATTTTGTTAAATAGACAATTACAATATGTTACTCAAAGTAAGGGGCCTGATAATTTTTTATTCTTTGGCAGAAAAAATACTCAAAAAATATATTTAAATTATGAATTTAAGAGAAATAGTTATGATGTTACATTAGAGCCTACTTTAGAAAATAGATTGCTTATTACTAAAGAGCAAATATATTTTAAAGGTGATTTGAAAGATTCTATTGAGCTAGTAAAGTATAAAAAGGTATCACAGTATATTTTAGATAATATAGCTAGTTTAAAGTTATATCATTTTAATGATGTTAGTGATACAGCAAGAGTAAAAGGACTATGTTCAAGGGATGATAATTTAATTTTAAAGGAGGATGCTCAAAATCTAGCAGCTTATCTTTTAAAATTAAAGGTAGCTCATAAACGATATTATGATCAAATAATAAGAACAGTGCAACAGATAGCTCCATATTTTGGTGGTTTTATTTTTAGAGATTCAGAAAATATTCAGTTAGAATGGTTTGATATAAGTGATCCTGATACTCCTTTTAAAGCACATGTTTTATCAGATGGTACTTTGCGTTTCATATGTTTAGCTACACTATTATTACAACCTTTACATTTGATGCCTCAAACAATAATAATTGATGAGCCTGAGTTGGGTTTACATCCAAATGCCATAGTTTTATTAAGTGACATAATTAAAAGAGCCTCAGAAAGTAAGCAAATTATAATATCAACTCAGTCTACTGAGTTTTTAAATTGCTTTGATGTAGACAATATTATTGTTGTAGATAGAGAAGATAGACATTCTTTATTCAATAGGTTAGATGAGCAAAAACTTAGTGCATGGTTGGAAGATTATAGTATAGGAGAATTGTGGAAAAGTAATCTTATTGGAGGTAAGCCTTAAAAAAGGAAATATTGGTAGTGTCAAAGTAAATGTAGCTAATGTTATTAAGACAAATTCAAACACATGCTACCTGCTAACTCTACTGTGAGGATTTACAACAGCTACAGTAGAGTGATTAAATAAGCTTTTTAGTTTTTACTATTGCTTCTAAAATATCAAAAGCAATAGTAAAGGCACACTTTAAAGCTAATTTTTTAAAATTAGAGTAAGAAAATTAGCATAAGCCTCAGCAGATATTAAAATTAAAAAAAACTAAAAGTTAATTTTTTCATATTATCGTTCTACTGTATATTGAGGTTTACCTAAACTATGAAAAGCACTTGTATCAGTTACAAGTTCATTACTATTCTTATAATAAGATAATCCAACATCAGTAATCTTACCTAAATTAGTTTCAACTTCATAATAAATTTTATTATTATCTCTACTAACTTCTTTCAAAGATAAAATTTCTACCTTATCTCCACCATAAGCAGAATTTTTCTTATAAAGACTTTCTAAATAGTCCTTAGCTTCAGCGGTTGGATCACTTGCACCACCACAACCTACTAGAATAGTAGCCGATAAAAAAGTGCTTAAAAATATTTTTTTTGAAAACATGTGTAAACTCCTTATTTCTTATTCATATAATATAATTTATATTGTATATATTATTTACAATATCATTAATATAATATAAATTTATCATAAATATAATATAAAGTAAAAGTAATGATAAAAAAATAAATTACTTTTAAGTATGTTATCTTAAAGAAAGTTATTGTCATTACGATAGCTCTTTTAACTTTATAACTTTATGTAAAAACGCAAAGAGAAAGAATAAAAATGAGCTTGTAGAGGAATCATCAATTAATAGTTATCAAATATTTTGTTATATAGAAAAAGCATATTTTTTAGCCTTATTTTATTATAAGGCAAAAGTATAAGTTAATTGATAAGCTGATTTGAGGTATTTATTTCATAATTAGCTTGTAATTTTAGCTTTAAAATGCTATAAAGTACATCACACTTTGTCCATTTAAAAGCTTAGTGTATGTTGTTATTAAGATATTAAAATAGCTAGATTCAGTTGGTTGCTCTAACAAAAGTAGCTGCTCAAAAGCTCTAAGTTAAAAAAGTAATAACTTTTAGTAACTAGAGTTTTATGAAGAGTATTCATTATAATTCTATTTTACTTTTCTTAAAAAGAATGTATAATACAGCGTTTAGTGCCACCATGAAAGAATGTGGCTTTTGTTGTTAAAATATAAAAAGTATTCAGGAGCTTTTTGTGCCTAATATTAAGTCTGCAAAGAAACGCGCAATTCTCTCAGAGAAGGCACGTCAGCGTAATGTTGCTGCACGTTCTAAGATGCGTACATTAATTAAGAAAGTTATTGCTGCATGTGCAGCTGGTGATAAGGTAGCTGCTCAAGCTGCTTACAAAGAGGCAGAGCCAGTTTTAGATCGTGCAGCATGCAAGGGTCTAATTCACAAGAATAAGGCTGCTCGTCATAAGAGCGATTTAAGTGCTAAGATTAAAGCTTTAGCATAATAACAAAAGAGCGCTTTATGGTAACATGAGCGCTTTTTTAATATTCAAAATCTTCACTTTATATTTAAATATAAGTTTCCCAATTCCCGTAACTATACACGGGAATTATCACTTAATTTAGGGTAATTTTACCATCAAACACTAACTACCGACCTTATTCGCTTCCAGATCTTTTCTTGGTCTTCCCC
>CALXNP010000123.1 GCA_944389785.1 uncultured Anaerobiospirillum sp. | reverse complement strand
TTTAAAGAGATTATCTTTGAAGAAAAAGATTTAATGGATTTAAGTAAGAATATAGAGAATACTAAAGATATAGCTCCCTACCAAGACAAAATCATTCTCTTTGATTCTCTAAAGCAAGAATTTCAAAAATACTATGAATTCAAAGAAGTAGCTCTAAACTTAGGAATCCATACTTTCTTTTTAATCTTTGTAATACCAAAAAGAATTCCTAAAATCTATCAAAATGACTATAAGGCTTTAGATTCACAAAGAAAAGACTATGGTATAGGATATTTTAAAGAATTATTAGAATACAACAAAGACTACAAAGAAACCAATACACAAAATAATCCCTACACTCCTTTTTTACTTTATCATACTAGAGTATTTTTAGCTCCAGCTAAAGCAAAAAAGATTCACTTTGAATTTGCTTTAGGCTTAGATAACTATATAGAGAGTAAAGATAAAGAAAGCAATACTAATGTTTGTAAGTTTAAGGTGTTAAGTGGAGATGTTATAGAAGAAAGAGAAGAGGTAGAAGGGGGAGATGATATACCTGATAATGTTATTAGAATAGAAACAGAGGATGGCAGTGGGGAGTATATAGAGATAGAGTTTGATGAGAATGATAATCTCAAAGACATAAATAACGATGATGAACTTAATGACCTATTACACCAAGCAAAAGATATTTTATACGAACTCTCACCCTTAAGCTCTATGGAATCTGCTTATGATAACCTCACTGCTGGTGAGTATAAAGATGCCTTAATAGATACTATCACTATATTACCAATGGCAAAAGTATTTAAAGCTAAAACAATAGCCAACAAAATAGAGAACATTATCAGTAAAGATAAGAGGAAGGAAGATGTAAGGATACATACAAATACTAATAAAAATTCTAATACAAATGCAGGTAAGAAGATAAAATCCAAATATGCCACAAAGCAGGAAGTGATAAATGTCATAGAGAATAAGTATGGGCTTAAAACTTCTAATCAACTAAATAAGGCGGGCTATAAAGAATTTAAGAATAGTAAAAATATCTATTGGGCTAGAGATAGCAAACAAATAAGAGAGATTTGGGACGATATTACAGAAGGGGCAGAAGAGTTGCAAGATATAGAAAAAGATAAATAAAATGGATCAACTAAAAGTGAATAAATTGATCAAGATGATCCTAAATTAAAAATTAAATTTGGATCTTTTTAAATAATTTTGTACGATCTTCTTCTTAATTCTTAACATCTGGTGGTTCAGCAATAGAAATTGAGAAAGAATCTACAGACCAAATAAAAATCCACAGCATAAAGGACAAAAAATGAAATATAAAATACTCACGGATACACAAGGTTATCTATTTTTGGAACTCCCTGACGAACTTTGTAAGTTAATGAAAAATTATCAAAAAACACCTTATGATTTAGAGTTTGAATTATTCTTGCAGATTCCAAACCTTACAAAAGTAGATATTTTGGAGTATTTTGAAGAGAGTATTTTAGATTTAGCAACAGGATACTCTGGTAATGGTATAGAGCTAGATTCTTTATTTTTTGAATTTTTATTTGATAGCACCAATGTAACGGCAGGTAATTCTGCTAACCCAACTTATATTAGCGAATACATTAATATTGTAGGGCAACTCTTCCTAGCAGGATATATAGACTTTGGCTTATGCAGCTTACAAGATAAAGAGGAAAATCTACTCTCTAGGCAAAGAGACAAATACCAAGCTTGGATTCACTTTAGGGATAATTTCTTTTATACAAGCGCTTACAATAGGGATATAACAGAAGTGAGAGAGAAATACCCCAATATGAGTGATGATGAGTATAGAAATGCTGGTTGGGACACACCACAATATTGGGATATGTATACTTTTTGGGTAGCAAGAACTCCTAAAGGCACAAAATACTTTGATGAAATCTTAGCTCCCAAATTCTACAACAAATACAAAGATTTAGAAGTAGAGATAGATGATAAAGGCAATGTGATTCGTTGGATAGGAAAGATAAATAGAGCAAATCAATGAGTAAGTAAATAAGTAAATAAGTAATTGGGACAAATTAATCGATTTTTTGTGGATCATTATTACACTGTTGCTAACAGTAATTATGAGTTAGCTCGTTTAAAAGATAGATTTTGTATCTACTTTGATAATTATCTTATATTAAGTTTAGATAGCTTACTTACTAAAGATTATATTAGGGCACAATAACTAAAGACAAAGCATGTTTAATAAAATGATAAGTGAGTGTTAGCACTTTCTTCTTTATGATTATATTAAACATATAAAATATATCTTGTATTAAAATAATGCTTTGCATATATTTTTGTGATTTTAGTATAATTTTTATACATATACTATTGCTAAATATAATAATATTATTATTATGTATACAAATGAACTTAAAATTAACTATTTTTGAGTTTCAAGGTGTAATATAAAATCTATAACAGATGTAAAAAAGTATTATAGGAGTTAATATGCGTAATACATTAAAATTAATGACAATAGCTAGTTTGATTATGTTTAGTTTAAGCTCTCAAGCAATGCTCAGCAGTAATTTTGATAAATGTATGGAACAAAGTGGTGGTGTTACTGTTGATATGATTGATTGTATGTCTACTGAGTATGAGATGCAAGATAAGTTATTAAATAATTATTATAATCAAATTATGTCTACTCTTGATAATGATGCAAAAAAAGCTTTTAAGAAAAGTCAAATTGCTTGGTTAAAGTGGAAAGAGGCTGAAGTTGATGCAGTTGCTAAAATTTATGAGGACAATATAAATTATAATTCAGTAAATTTACAAATTATCAGTGATAGAGTAGATAAATTTGCACAAATGTTAGGTATCGATCAAACAGAAAATTACACAAACAATAATACTAACTCTGTTTTAGGTACATATGTTCTTAAAGAAGATGGGCGTGGTGGTAGTTTAACTTTAAGTGAAGAAGGTCCTGATTATGGTATTCACATTGAATCAGCAACAGATATGGGAGACACTTGTGATTATTATGGTTTATGTACTGTTGAGGGTAGTCAATTAAATTGTGAAGATCCTGCTCCTGATACAGAACAACCAACTGTATTTGTAAAGTTAGCTAATGGAAAGGTTGTAGTTGAAACAGAATCTTCAAGTTATAGTTGTGGACTTAGAAACTATTTAAATGGAACTTATTATAAAAAATAATCATACCCAGGATCTTAAGAGATTATAAAAAAATTACAAGTTAGCTATATTTTTATAACATTATAAGGAATTTA
>CALXNP010000122.1 GCA_944389785.1 uncultured Anaerobiospirillum sp. | reverse complement strand
TCGACACCAACAATTCCTTGAAGCCATCTTGATGATGGAGATCGCTGATAGTTATAATTGAGATGGGGATTTAGGATTTAAAAACATTAAATTTTTTATTAAAAGTTGTAGACTATCTTACATTTTAGTAATTTTTTTGTGCTTAATTTTATAAATTACAGTATTCTATAGCTATACATATTTATTATTTTGATAAAAAGGAGTTTATATGTCTGGAGTACTTGCTATGATCCTCGCAGGCGGCGAGGGCACACGCTTAATGCCACTTACTAAATCACGTTCTAAACCATCTGTTCCTTTTGGAGGTAGTTATAGACTTATAGATTTTGTATTAAATAATTTTGTAAACTCAGGTATTATTAGACTCTTCGTTATCACACAATATAAATCTCAATCTCTATACATGCATTTAAAAAATGGCTGGACTGTTAGTGGTATTCCAAATTGTTTTATTGACACTATACCAGCTCAAATGCGTACAGGTAAAGATTGGTATAAAGGTACTGCTGATGCTATTTATCAGAACTTAACTTTTATTGAAGATGAATATCCAGATCATGTATGTATCTTTGGTTCTGATCATATTTATAAGATGAATGTGGCTCAAATGCTAGATTATCATCAAGCAAATAAGGCTGAGCTTACAGTTGCTGCAATTAAAATGCCTTCTGCTATGGTTGCAAAGCGCTTTGGTGTAATTGAAGTTGATCAAACAGGTAAAATGATTGGCTTTGAAGAAAAACCTGCTGTACCAAAAGAGATTCCTGGTGAACCTGGCTTTAGTTTAGTGTCTATGGGTAATTATATTTTCAAGACAGATATTCTCTGCCAAGAACTTGTTCAAGATGCTAAAAATCCAAATTCAGATCATGATTTTGGTAAAGATATTATTCCACATCTTTTCCCTCGTGGTAGTGTTTATGTATATGATCTATCTAACAATACTATTGAAGGTGAGCCAAATAAAGTTTATTGGCGTGATGTAGGCTCAATTGATGCTTACTTTGATGCCCATATGGATTTAATAGGTGAAAAACCAGTATTTTCATTACTTAATAAAAAGTGGCCATTACATACTTTCTATCCACCACTTCCTCCTGCACATTTCTCTGATACTTATAATAATCAAACTAAAGTATCACAATCTTTAATTTCTGCAGGTTGTATTATTGATGGTGCTACTATACACAAATCAATTTTAGGCTTTAGATGTGAAGCTGGTGATGGTACTAGTGTTGAAGAGTGTGTTTTAATAGGTGATGTAAAAATTGGTGATAACTGTAAGATAAAAAGAGCTATTATTGATAGAGATGTTGAAATTGCAGATGGCTTCACTCTAGGCTATGATAAAGAAGCTGATCAAAAGTTGGTAACTGATGATATTAACGGACCTAGAATTTCAGAAAATGGAATTATAGTAATTCCAAAAGGGGTTAAACTAGGCTTTTAATTTAAGAGGTTAATGTTTTGAATATATTATTTTTAGCAGCAGAGGTTGCTGATCTTGTAAAAACAGGAGGCCTTGCTGATGTGGCAAAGGCCTTGCCAATACAATTAAAACAAAATGGGCATCAAGTCAGAGTAGTGATGCCTTGCTATAGCTCAATTAAAAATTCTGAAAACTTTGAAGTTATTGGTCAAGGTGCTATAAATAAAGATACTGAAAGACAAATAGATTACACTGTTAAACATACCTTTTTAACTGAAGGTCTTGAAGTGTGGCTAATTGATTGTCCTCGTTACTATAATAGAACCTCTCTTTATGGTGATAATAATCAAGCCTACTTTGATAATGGTGAACGTTTTGCCTTTTTATCAGTAGCAGCCTTAGATGCGGCTCAAATGCTAGGTTTTTGCCCTGATATTGTACATTGCAATGATTGGCATACAGCTTTGTGCCCTATGATTTTGCGTTTAAAATATGATAAAAACTCATTTTTTAAAGATACAAAATCTGTAATTACAGTACACAATGGAGCCTTCCAAGGTGTATTTGATAGACAGCAAATATTTTTTATACCTGAAATTGCTCATGTCTATAATGATATGATCTCTCAAGGTTCCTATATTAACTTCCTAAAATGTGGTGTCTTTTACGCAGATAAGATTAATACTGTAAGTCCTGGCTATGCTCAAGAGCTCACTACTTATTTAGGTGGTCATGGCATGACTAAAAACTTCCAAGATAGGCAAGCTGACTTTGTCGGTATAGTCAATGGCTGTGATTATAGCGATTGGGATCCTGCTACAGATAAGAATTTAAATATCTGCTATGATATCTCAACAATGGAAGAAAAAATCTTAGGTAAGTATATACTGCAGCGTGAGCTTAATTTACCGATGGGAGATACACCTTTGTATGGTATGGTTGCAAGACTTACTGACCAAAAAGGTGTAGGTATCTTAATTCCTATTATTGAGCGTTTTTTAAAACATAAGGTACAGATGATAATTTTAGGCTCTGGTGATCCTAATTTTGAAAATGCTCTAAGTGACATTGCAGGTCGCTACAAAGATAAATTCATCTTTGTTAAAGGCTATGATAATGTGTTAGCTCATAGAATTGAGGCTGCTAGTGATTTCTTCTTAATGCCTTCTATTTTTGAGCCTTGTGGTTTAAATCAAATTTACTCTTTAGCCTATGGAACCTTGCCTATTGTACGTGCTGTAGGTGGCTTAAAAGATACTGTAATTGATTATGATGACAATAAAGAAAAAGGCAATGGCTTTGTCTTCAAAGAACCAAATGCAGAAGAGTTACTATCTTGTTTAAGACGTACTTTAATTTTCTATCTTGAAGATCAAATAGAAATGCAAAGAGTAAAACGTAATGCAATGCAGGTACGCTTCTCTTGGAGTGACTCTTGTGCTCATTACGAGGCTTTATATAAAGAAGCTTTAGCTAAACCACGTTGGTGGTAAATAAAATAGCTTTAATCTTAAGCAATCCTTAAATCATAAATTTAAGGATTGCTTTATATCCGAAACTAGGCAATTAAAGTCATTTTAATCATGACTACTCCTATTATTTATTTGATTGTTTTGTTGATGGGAGTATTCTTTAAATTCTATCAAGCTTTGATAGTACATATTGTAATACCTTGCATCATAAAACATCACATATTGTTTACCTAAATATTGTAAAAATCCCTGTAAAAACAACATCTCATTGATGTTTACTGACATTACACTTTCTATGCTTTTATCCCGACTTTAGACCAAAAAAAGTGTGTAAAATACTAATTTTAAGCCATTTATAAGCAAATTTACTGAATCAAAAATATATGTCAAATTTTTTAATAATTTAATTGTAATTTA
>CALXNP010000121.1 GCA_944389785.1 uncultured Anaerobiospirillum sp. | reverse complement strand
TAAAGAGTAGCTAAAGTCACTTAGGACTTAGTCTTGGTCCAACTTTTAACTATTATTTAAGTTGGAAAGTTGAGTAACTTAAATTCATTTTTATAAATTTTTTTATATGGGCTATAAGTAAAATATGTATAAGATCACATTTTTAATTTAAAAGTTCAGCAGTATATAAAGCTTTTTAAAATATCTCTTTGATAAATATCATAATAGTGTAAAAAATGACTTATGAGGAAGTAAGCTATGTCCAAATTTATTACAAAACAAGAGCTGCTAGATAAGATAGGCATAAATATATTAGCCTTTGTAATTTATAAGATATTTAGCAATCATCTAGAATAATGTGATCTTAAACAGGTTTTATTTATAGCCCATAATTTTTTTAAATTTTTTTTAAATTTTTCTTTATTTTTTATTTTTTTCATGTATAATGTGCTCCATCAAATGCCCAGGTGGTGAAATAGGTAGACACAAGGGACTTAAAATCCCTCGAACCTTATACGTTCGTGCCGGTTCGACCCCGGCTCTGGGCACCATCTTATATCAGATAATTCTGTTTTCTCCTATAATATCAACTTTATATAGTACTTTAATATTCTATATATTTATATAGGATACTAAAGCCGCCCCTTTTTATTAGGGGCATTTTTTTAGCTTTTTATTTATCTATCCTTATAATAATAGCAACAAAAATATTTATATTTTATGCAAATCGACCATTAGTATGTAAAAGTCAATATATTTTAGCCAGTTTGGGGATCATTATTACACTGTTGCTAACAATAGAGCTAGTTAATACTAATCATTTAACATTTATTGATGCTCTGCATAATCTAACAAAGCAAGAGTTAGAATTTAGAGATGAGAGAGCAAAAAAGATAAATATTACAGTTTCATCATTTCCATATGTAAAAACTGTAGATGATTTTGATTTTAACTATCAGCCAACAGTTAATAAAAGTCTTATCTATGATTTAAAATCATTAAGATTTATGTCAGAGCATAAGAATATTATATTTATAGGCTCACCTGGTACAGGAAAAACCCACTTAGCTGTATCGATAGGTGTTGAAGCAGCATCACAGCGTATCTCAACATATTTTATAAATTTTGCAGTTTTAATGAGCAAAATAAAAAAGCAATTGCAGAGCAGCGAATTGATTCAGTTATAAAGCATTATTTAAAATATTCATTACTAATAATAGATGAAATAGGCTATTTACCTGTAGACAAAGATACATCACACGTATTTTTTCAGCTAATAGCTGCAAGGTATGAAAAGCGGTCAACAATAATAACTACTAATCAACCATTCTCAAAATGGGGTAATGTCTTTGGAGATAATGTAATTGCAGCTGCAATTATTGATAGACTTGTACATCATAGTGAGATTATAAAAATAAATGGCTTATCGTATAGAATTAAAGGTAAACATATACTTGACTCTGATGAGGAGGTTGCATAATTTTTTTTGACTAAATGGTCAAAATTGTACATGTTTTAAATGGACAAAAACTGGCTAAAATATATTGACTTTTACAGTTAACAAAATACAAGCTACACATTCCTTATTTAAAAACAACTACTAATATAGACATAAGCAATATAAATAAATTCACTATTTTAAATAGTAATAAAGAGCAAGTGTGATTATAATTAATGTAAGACTTATATAAGAGAATGTACTTGAAATGGTGCCCAGAGCCGGGGTCGAACCGGCACGAACGTATAAGGTTCGAGGGATTTTAAGTCCCTTGTGTCTACCTATTTCACCACCTGGGCATTTGTTATGTGCATATTATACATAAAATTAGAAAAAAATAAAGCTTTTTTTCTAATTTTTTATGGCCTTTGGATAAGTCTGTGTAACTTCACAAAATAACACTCACACTATTTACTTTAATAAACAACTTATTGATTTTAAATTAACCTGATAAGTAGTATTTTTATAGTTATATAAAAAATGTGATCTTAAACAGACTTATCCAAAGGCCATACTAATTTTTAATAAAAATATATGGGCTATAAGTAAAATATGTATAAGATCACATTTTTAATTTAAAAGTTCAGCAGTATATAAAGCTTTTTAAAATATCTCTTTGATAAATATCATAATAGTGTAAAAAATGACTTATGAGGAAGTAAGCTATGTCCAAATTTATTACAAAACAAGAGCTGCTAGATAAGATAGGCATAAATATATTAGCCTTTGTAATTTATAAGATATTTAGCAATCATCTAGAATAATGTGATCTTAAACAGGTTTTATTTATAGCCCATAATAAAAATATATGATATTTTTATATTTAAGCACCATTTAAATATCCTAGATCATGTGATCTTTTTATAGGTACCATAAAACACAGGCAACAGCCCACCTATCTGGCGTAAATTGAGTTTTTAAACGCCAGATGTATTATATTCTTCATCCTACATCAGGAGATCGAATTAAGAGTTCTAAGCTTCCTGTTAAATCTGATTAAGATAGCTTACCGGTAACTGCAAAATTTCGACTAATTCCTTCTGCTGTTTAGTTAATGCTTTATCTAAAATCCATGTTTCTCTATCTTTGCGACAACTAATATCTGATAGCCTATCAATTGCACTATCAAGACCAATCCTATTTTTATTTAAATAAGCTCTAAGTTTTGATTCAAGCGTTTTTCTAATGATTAACCCAATGAAAGCTAAAAATAATTTACCATTAGTACTATCAAATGATTTTGTGTACATCCTTTCATTGAGAATATCATTTTTAAGCGCAGCAAAAGCCTTTTCTACATAATCCTTGTCTCTATAAAGAGATAGAACTTGTTCACTGTCTAGATCTTTGCGGGTACAAAATAAGGCAAAACACCCACAAAGCTGCAAAGATTCTTTAAAAACATGATCATCAAGTTTAAAGTCAAAGCCTTTATCTTCTCTTTGTGAAATATTAAAAAATGGCTTAAATTTTTCTTCTCCTGAACTTGAGATCCAATTTCTATCGTTAAGTTCACTCTCTAAGCGATTAACTAAAGTGGTTAAAGAGGTTTCTTGAGCGATAGCTGCCAAAGGTGATTTATAGAGAATAAGTCTGGTTTTAACTCTGCCTATAGTCATCGGTTCTTCATAATAGCGGATAGACTCAGTTCCGCGCCGAATGATATGAGCATCAGCTTTGCTTGAATTTCGTCTCCAGGCAAGTAAACTTTCTTTAATTCTTACACCAAAATCACAAGGTGCTCCTACAATCAAGTCAAAGCCATTCTTTACTGCGTTTTCAATGGTTTCAGGTACAGCAAAGCCTCCATCTATAACTAAAGTTAGTTTACTATCAGAGCCGATACCTACTTGCTTTGCTTGATTTATAACATAAGGAAAATTGGTAAAGTCATTGATATTGCCATTGT
>CALXNP010000120.1 GCA_944389785.1 uncultured Anaerobiospirillum sp. | reverse complement strand
AAAGAGCAGCTAAAGCCGCTAAGGGCTTAGCTTTAACTCAACTTTTAACTATTATTTAAGTTGGAAAGTTGAGTTAAGTTATTTATTAATATATGTTTATGTAATTAAAAAGTTTTTAAGGAACGCTTTTTTTTAGCCATAAGGAGAAAAGATAAATTAAAACTATCAAACTAATAGAAGTTAATATAGAAGATGCGTAATTAAAGATAAAAATTAATATTTGATCTTTAAGATAAATTGATTGTGTTTGCATTAGATAAGCTTGTGCTAAATAGATAATAGGGTATGATAAAAAACTAATAAAAAATAATATCACACTAATAGTAATAATTTTCCTACTATGTTTAATATCATTTAAACGTCTAGCTGCACAAGTAAAAAAAGGAATTATAAGAGCAATAAATATTATTGAACTAATAGTCTGACCTACAACAGGAATAAGATTAGGGATAAGAACACAAATAAGGTAAAAGCAGAGCATAGAGAAAAACTCATAACGTGATGCTCTGCCATTGATGACTGCATATTTGTCAACAAGACAGACCTTAATATATGATAAAGATTTACTTAAGATCTGCATATATGACATTATTTAACATCATCCTTATTATCTAAAGAGATTGATATTTCCATAATTTGAGTTTCTTCTTTACGTGCTATTTGAAACTCAATATCTTCATCTTGAGAGACTGGTATATATTTTTTTAATACTTCCACTAGCTCTGCTCTTAATTTTGGTAAGAAATCAGGAGTATTTTGACCAGCTCTATCATTAATCAGTACTAGGTGTAAACGTTGCTTAGCAGATTCTCTAATAGAGGATTTTTGCCTAGAGGCATCTTTACCAAAGATAGCATCTGAGATTACATTAATTAACGACATTTTAACCTCTTATTTATTAAATAATTTTGCCCAAAAGCCTTGTTTTTCAGTAGTAAAACGAAGCTCAACCTCATTACCTAGTAAACGTTCTACAGCATCTGCATATGCTTGTCCTGCATTTGACTCTTTATTTAGGATAATTGGATTACCTGCATTTGATGCTTTTAATACATCTGGAGATTCTGGAATTACGCCTAAAAGTGGTATAGTTAATAGTTCAAGAACGTCATCAACAGAAAGCATTTCATCTTTTGTAACACGATTAGGTACATAACGTGTTAAGAGTAATTTAGCTTGAACAGGATCTTCTTCTAGCACAGCTCTACGTGATTTTGAGTTTAAAATACCAATGATTCTATCAGAGTCACGTACTGATGAAACCTCTGGGTTAGTAGTTACAATAGCCTCATCAGCATAGAATAATGCCATTAAAGCACCAGCTTCAATACCAGCTGGACTATCGCAAATTACATAATTAAAACCATTATCATCAAGTTCACGTAATACACGACCAACACCTTCAATAGTAAGTGCATCCTTGTCTTTATTTTGAGAGGCTGCTAAAACATAAAGGTTATCGACATGCTTGTCTTTAATTAAAGCCTGATTTAACTTAGCTTCTTTATGTACTACATTGATAAAGTCATAAACAACACGACGCTCACAGCCCATGATTAGATCAAGATTTCTCAAACCAACATCAAAATCTATAACGCAAGTTTTGTAGCCTCTTTGAGCTAAGCCTGTAGCAATAGCAGCAGAAGAAGTTGTTTTACCTACACCACCTTTACCTGATGTTACAACTATAATTTTAGCTTTAAAAGGTTTAAGATCAGCTCCTTTATATTTTTCATCAAGGGCTGTTTCTACTTCATTTTCAACAACTATTTTTTTAACATCTTCTTTTTTATTTTCATTAACATCAGTATCTGCCTTGCTTTGAGCAGAAGTATCTTGATTAACTTCTTGTTCTTGCTTAGCTATTGGTTCTGTTTTATTTAATTTCTTATCTTTTTGTGTTTGCGCCATTTTCAATTCCTTTAATTAAAGATTAGAAAAATTATGTAAAGTATCATAGTGTAAACTGGTACCTTTTAAAGATATTACTAAACCTTTATTTTCATTTGCTACAGGTCCTGCAAAAGGATCATTTTCAATATCTTCTGCAGTCTGATAATTTCCTGCTATTGCAATGAAATTAGGCTCAAAACTACCAGAAACACAAATTAAAGCATCTTTAAAACCAGGATCTTCTTGATTCTTAGGATTACCAGCATATAATTGAGCACCTTTTACATCACCAAAGATGATAATATTATGTGAGGCAATAATTCTTGCACCTGAATTTACAGAACCAAAGATCATAATGCTATTATCAAGTCCACTAATAGTTTCACCTGAGCGTATATTACGGTTTATAACTTTAATAGGATTATTTTTTACAACTTCATAAGGAACCTTAACTTCATAAGGTATCTTTTTTTCAATAGGAACCTCAAGTTTTAGTGTTTTAACAATAACTGTAGGTTCAACATTTTCTTGTCTAATTTTGGCAAATTTATTGGAATTAACTACAGCTACACCTTGAGATTTTATATATTCAATTTGACAATCTTCACTAAGACCTGAGACACCAACAAAAAAAAGATTATGTTCAGCAAAGCATTGTTTTATCTTATCAAAATCAAGTAAGCTTAGATCTTTTATTTGTGATACATCAAGTACAAAAGCACTATGGTTATATACCTTAGGAGAGGGATCTATTTTATATGTTATGAGTTCATGCAGACTTTCGACTAGGTGATTATACATAACTATGGTGTTTATAGAGTAAACACTTCTGTTTATTTCACCATTTAATTTCATATTAGAACTGTTTTGCATATATAAAGACCTAGATTATAAAACATAGAGATTTTATCATATATAAGTATTATTTTACTAAAATTTTATCAAACTTTAGTTTAAAAACGCACATGATATTATGTTGTTTTATAAAATTTTAGGTATTTATTTCAAATTTATTATAAATTGATGCTTTATGTTATTATTAGCGTAACTAATAAATAATTTGTATAACAAAATTTAAACTTATTAAGTAGGTGTGAATCTTTAAAAAAGTAGTTAGCTAGTTAAAGGTTAAAAAGGAGTCAATAATGCAAGAGCGTATTGTTTACGTTTATAAAAGTTTAAAAAGAGATAAAGCTTATTTATACTTAAAAGAAAAAGATGTATTTTCGCATATCCCATCTGCCTTATTAGATGCTTTTGGTGCTCCACACTTTGTGTTAATGTTTGCTTTACATGAAAAAAGAAATTTACCTAAAGTAGATCCTATAGCTTTAGATAGGGCTTTAGATCAGAAAGGTTATTTTTTACGTATTGATATAGATGATGAGGAAAATAATCTTTTAAATATAGAACGTAAAAGATTAGGACTACAGCCTCTTGAAGAACCTTTTTTAAAATAGAGTAATTAAAATCTAGATAATTGACTAAAACAAGTAAATAAAAAGTTTACTTGTTTTTTGCTTAAAAATCTTAGTTGTTATTTTATCTCAATACGGCAAACCGATGAAGCGTGTTAGATCACACTTTTGATTTGCATGATACCTATAAATTAGGGTAAGTTGACAG
>CALXNP010000119.1 GCA_944389785.1 uncultured Anaerobiospirillum sp. | reverse complement strand
AAACAACACATGTAATAACAGCATTTAATAGAGGGTTTTCATATGTTAATATTTCTTAAGATCCTGGGCATGAAAAAAAATTTAAAATTTTATATTTTTATAAATTGTAAAAAAATGCCTAACCTTAGTTTATCTAAGATTAGGCTTATACAAGGGATTATATGCGTAGAAGTCTTTACAGAATTCGTTTAGTCACTAGCTATTTCTAAGTGACTGTATTACTTAGAGTGGCTGTTAGTAAAAAAGTTCCAAAAAAATAAAAAAATTTAAAAATTTTTTAAGATATTTTTATAGGCAAAAAAAATCTGATCTTGTTTAACAGCAAGATCAGTATGAAGAAGTCATAAAAAATAGTTTGTAAAAGCTACAATACTATATGGGATTTAATACTTAGATGGTGTTTATATCAAAAAGTTTCAAAAAAAATAAAAAATTTTAAATTTTTTATGTAGAAAGTGTTTATTAAGTTATTTAATTAATATGTAAGTTTATTAATAAAATTCTTTTAAAGAAATTAACTTGCTATTTTTCTAAAAATGAGTTAGCATATACTTATTGCAGTTAGTTGTATATAACAACTAGGCAAGCAACTCGTTGTAAGTGGTTTGGAAAAAGGTGGTATTTCCTTGCTATTATATTGTGCGGTAGAAAGTATCTACCGCATTTTTTTTAATTTTTATAAATCCTATATATTTTATTTATTTTATTAGTAATTTATTATTTCAGTTTAGTTAAACAAGTCTTATAAGATAGAGTAAAAGTGTGTACAATATGTACAATTAATTAGAGGATAAGAAGCTAAATCAAATAGACAAAATATAGGATAATCTATGAAAAAAAAGATTTTGTGGGTAGGGGCTAAATCTTTACATGATACTACGTCAATAGAGTCATTAAACTCAAGACTATTAGTAAATGCTCTAGCTAGTCTTAATGATGTTGAAGTATCTGTAGTAAATACTTTTAGTTTTACAGAACGTGAGAGTTATTTTTTACGCTCTATGGTAGAGTTTGATCAAGTAAGAGCAAGCTTTAGCATCAATGATGGCAATGTAAAATATTATTATATTAATTGTTCTACTAAGATTTATAAGAATTTAAATATAGGTGATTTTGATGGTTTAAATCATTTGTGCATACATCTTATTAATAATGTAAAACCTGATTTAATTATTGGTTTAGCTCAAAATAATTTTATTTTATCTGCAATATTTGCAGAAGCCAAACTTAGACATATACCAACTGCTTCATTAGTTTTAAATAATGATTTACAAGAATATGCTTTTTATCATACAGATGCATATTTAAGTCCTTATGAAAGTTTAGCTAAGCTATATTTACAAAAATATCAAAAGAATATTCAAATAATACAAACACTTTTTGATAAAAATGCAAGTATAGTCAAAACAAAAAATGCTAAATATACAGTGGCTATTGACTATGGCAATCAAGCAGAGTTTGATCTATTTATAAATCTAGTATTAAAGGCACAAGCTCAAGATTCAAATCAGATGTTTTTATTAATTAGAAGAGATGAAGATAGAGCTTTGGATTTATTAGATAATTACAATAAGAACAATAATACCAATTATTGTCTTGATGATTTTACTAATCTTGATATTACACCTATGCCTTATGATATTAAAGAGCTTATAAGTCTTAGCAAATACTTTATTAATTTTAATAGTACAGATAATCTTGTTAAAAATAATATATTAAGTTTTTTAGCTAATGGTATTCCTGTGTTATCTGTAGCAGATGATAAGCTTTTATCTATTGTTGGTAATGCTGGTATTTGTGTTGAAGCACAATATGCAAACAATGGTTCAATAACAAATACTGATGACTTTTATAATGCGTTGCTTAATTTAATAGATAAATACAATGAGTATAAAAAGGCATGTGCTACACAAACAAGAGTTTATGATCTTAAAAATGTAGCTTACAGTGCTATAGAAGTTTTAGAGCCATTACTAGCACAACATGCTAGTTTACAAAGTCAATATGTATGTTCTGGTAGCTTAGCTAAGGTGGTGTAAATATGCTTAAGATTTTATGGTTATCTAATTTTGCTATACATGACACTAGCTCAACTGTATGCTGCTATGCTAAAACAATGCTTGAGCAATTAGCACAATTATTGAAAACTGAAGTTCAAATAAAGGCTGTATGTTCACTTGCATCTCATACTCATTTAAATGGTCTAAAGAATTTTATTGAAAGCAAACAAGAGTTAAAAGAGCATAATATTCTTTCTTTTGTTGAAAATGACATAGAGTATTTTTATGCAAGATGTCATAATCCTGAAGTTGCTAAACATACTTTAAGTGATATGCAGCTTTTATTTGAGGCTTATACTCAAGCTTGTGATAATTTTAAAGCAGATGTTTTAATTGGACATGGTTTAAATCATTTTGTAAGTTCTATATTTTCACAGGCTCAAAGTGAAGGTGTCAAAACAGTTTATTTTATGAGTAATAGCAGATATAAAGATTTTAGTTTTAAGTTTTATGATCAAGTATGGACTGATCTACAACATATTGCTAATTATTCTAATATTAATAATGCTGTTAACTCTTTATATGTAGGCAGTTTTGTTAATATAGCAAAGGTTAAATGTAAAGCTTATGAGCCTGAATATGTAACCTTTATTAAACCTACTGCTCAAAATGGTTTAGCATATTTTGCAAAAATTGCAGATCTTTCTCAAACAAGATTTCCTCATATTAAATTTTTAGTAGTAGATAGTTTTTCTAGCTTTAAAGAAGATCTTGCTAATCTTAAAGTAAAGCAAGCTGATGGCAGTTTCACTCACCCTTATAGTATTTTAAGCTTTAAAAATGTAGTGCTTTGTGATCACACAGATGATATTAGCAAGATATATGATAAAACTAAGGGTATTATTTGTCCTTGTTTAGATAATGATTTAAGCTATAAAGAAATAATAGAAGCTTTAGCTAATAATATACCAGTATTAAGTTCTAATTTATCTAGCAAAACAGATGCTGTATATTGTGGTGGACTTACTTTGCCTATTAGTAAAGAGTGTTTGGCAGACCCATATCTTGTGCCAAGTGATGAGGATGTTGAAAATTGGTTAGTAAGCCTTGAGAAATTTGAGCTAAATTATAATAAGGTTGCTCATTTATGCCAAAAATCTTTAAAACATTTTAAACTTGAAGATAATGTTAAAAATGCTGCAGAATTACTTAGTGTGTTATGTAAAAAAAAATAAGTAAATTTTTCATATACATGGTGTTAAGTTCAATAGCTGTTTTGCAATGCTCATTACATGCTAGCATTTAACAAGCAAAGAGGGTTTAAAAACACAAAAAATATGGGAGTATAAATTCAAAATTTAAAACTCCCTATATTAATTATAATTCTTAGTGTTTAATATTAAGTTTAAGCTCTTTAAAATGCTATCAATGTTAAAAACATGGATAATAGTCTTGAGCTTAAATTTATCTTACATACCTACACTAGCTCTTTAAATACACTAATTTGTCTTTGCTCTTCATTGAATACACAAGCAAAGCTACGAACTTCTCTATTTATTATCTGATTATAAGATTTATCCTTAATTTGAGTTAAAGCCTTATCTAATAGTTCATCATCACT
>CALXNP010000118.1 GCA_944389785.1 uncultured Anaerobiospirillum sp. | reverse complement strand
TCAAAACAACACATGTAATAACAGCATTTAATAGAGGGTTTTCATATGTTAATATTTCTTAAGATCCTGGGCATGTTAATTAATAGGCATTGGAGATACATTTTCTTCATTACTTGATGTTAATGAAGATGATGTATTGCTAACAGCTTGCGTATTAATTTGTGGTACTAAAGATTGATCAATCTTAAAGAACTTAAGTTCTTCTAATAAAGTTTCAACTAAATCAGAAGCACCTTTTGAACTTTCTAACTGTACTGCACAAACATCAGATGATTGCTGAGCCATTTCTGTAATACCCTGCATATTTGTTGAAATTTCAGAAGTTGCAGTAGTTTGCTCTTCTGCAGCAGTTGAAATATGAATAATTTGTGAGTTTACATCATTTACAGAAGACATAATATGATTTAATGTCTCCTCAAGCTCACCAGCATGCTCTGCCATAAGTTCCATTTGCTCAACAGAGCTTTGCATTGAATCAGTGGCTGCCTTTGAATCTTCTTGTACACTTTTAACCATTGCTGTAATTTCTTGAGTAGATTTTGAAGTGCGTGAAGCTAGAGCTCTTACCTCATCAGCAACTACAGCAAAACCACGACCTGCCTCACCAGCACGAGCAGCCTCAATAGCAGCATTTAGTGCAAGTAAATTAGTTTGAGCAGCAATCTCATCAATAGTACCAACAATAGAAGCAATCTTTTGGCTTTGCTCTGCTAGGCGTAAAACCTTTTGGGAGTCTTCTTGTGTTTGTATACTTTGTTCTTTAATTCTTGACACAGTAGTACGTACTTTATCAACACCTGCTATAGTTTCACGTTTAGTATCTTCTGAAGTTTCTTGAGCTACGTGACAGTTTTTTGCAATATCAGTAGTTGTAGCTACCATTTCATCAGCAGCAGCTGCTACAGCAATAGATTGGCTTTCAGCTTGTCTTGCACCATCTGCAATAGATTGTGATGATGAATTAATTTGTCTTGAAATATCATTAATTTTATTAGATACAGCAATAACACGTGCAACTGTCTCAGTTAAAGTATCGCCAATTGAATTAAATGAGCGATAAATATCACCAATTTCATCAGATGGAATATCATTATCTAAATTGAGGTTAAAAATACCATTTTCAACTTTAGTTGCTATTTGTTTAATTTTATGAGTATGATTAACAATGTACCTAGCAATAACAATTGCTGAAATTAAAGTTATAACTACACCAATTACAGTTGCTGCTAAGATAGTATAGATATCATTTTTAACATTTAAAACTGAGATAGAATCAGCAAGCTCACTATTATATGCTGTTACTAATTTTGAAATATTAGCATTAGCACCACTTAAATGAGGTAATACTTCCTTTAAAAAGGTTTTATCAGCTTCTTCATATTGACCTGCATCCAATTGCTGCATAAAAGTCTGATTAGAAATTCTAACCAAATCTTTCATATATTGTCGAGTTTCTGCGGCTAAGTCTGGAAATAGTCCATCAGGAAGATCAACATATTTATTTTCTAAATCTTTTAAATAAAGTTTACCCTTAGCTACACTTTCAGGACTACCCTTTACTTGCAATTCGTGCATCCACTTATGCACCACATTATAAGAAGCACTAACTTTAATAGTACTACTCATACTATCATTAATTCTTTTAACCTCACTTTCTAAGGTTAAAGTAACAGCCAAAGATGATAAAGAAATAATAGCAATTAAAAGAATTGCTATTACACCAACACCAAAGGCTGTAAACATTTTTCCTTTTATACTTAAACGAGAAAATAGTCCCATAATACGCCTCATGTCACAGCTTATAATTGCAAACTAAATTTATTATCTAATACTAGATTAAAAATTAGATAAGAAATCAATTCATACTCACTTGTTGAGTTTTGCTTAAATCAAATTAAACACACAATATCAACTGAACCTATGATACAACAATAAATGCAAGAATAGAAAATATTTTTCTGTTTAAATTCTGTTAGTTAAAACATAGATATGCTAATAAATAAGATATTTTAGCGTAATATAAGTATAGCTAACATTTATTATAGGTATAAAAAAATAATCCTACAAACAACACTTACACTTAAATTTAACTACTATAAACTATATCCAATATAGTATTAGTATGATTTTACTCAAAACACAGTTTGTGTGATTACTTACAAAATATTTATACAATGTTTTTATCAAATAGCAAACTTTAAATGTATTTTTTTAGTATAAATTAATCAGTTGATCACAAAATTATCTCCATAGATATATTACATGTAACATATAAGAGCATTATAAAAAGCTTATATATAAGCTATTTTTATAGAATTTTTTTAATTTACTTTACATAATAGATATATATTTGATACTTAGTATTGATTAATAGTTCTAATAAATAAATCTAAAATTTATCATTAAAAAATTTTATAAGAAACTTTTTGTAAATATAAAAATATAGGCTATCCTTATTTTAAATTGATATAGCAAAGTTGTTATTTTTAACATTATTACTTAAAAATATAAGGACAATTATGTATAGATAAAACTATCAAAAAATAAATTCTTAAAGTAATAAAAATCTTTATATATTTTGTTAAAAATTTAAGTTTTAAATTAAAACAAAAATGAGATCTTAAACAAAATTATCTAAAAAAGTAGAATAAATTAAAGCAAATTACCATTTTTTAATATATCTATAGCCTAATTTAGGTTAAAATGACATTATTACATCATATAGTTATATACACTTAACAATAGCTCTTTATTGTTTTTGTAAAAAGTTTGACGTATATACTATTTTTTATAGTTTAAATAATTGATTTTTAACTAGATATTTTGTAATTTATATTTAGTGAGTAAATATTGTACTCAAATAATTTTTTGCTTTGTTTTGTAATTTTCAAAAGAGAGATATTATGGCTTTAACTCGTGCTGATCTTGCTGAGAAATTAATTTTGAAATATAAGTTTTCAAAATTACATGCTCAATGCTTTGTTGATAACTTTTTTGAGGCTATCATTAAATGTCTTGAACGGGGTGAAACTGTAAAACTTACTGGTTTTGGAAACTTTGAGCTTAGAGACAAAGCTTCAAGACCAGGACGTAACCCTAAGACAGGTGAAGAAGTAATTATTGCTCCTCGACGTGTTGCGACCTTTAAAGCTGGTCAAAAACTGAAGACACGTGTTTCAAGCAATGATTAATACTTTTTGGTTGATAATCTAATCCTCCACTTAAAAAATTAAAAATTTAAGTGGAGTTATATTCTGTTAATTATAAAGCTAGAATGTCTTGATCTTCTATATATTCAAAGATAGTCTAACTATATATTAAATCTAATGTTGTAATGAAGTATAACTATGCAAGAATTTACCTACACTATTAAAGATAAAGATGGCGTACATGCTAGACCAGCAGGTGCTATCATTAAAGCAGCAACCCCTTTTAAATCAAATATCTATCTTGAAGCTAATGGTCGTAAGATAGCTTTAAAAGGAGGAATTTTTGCTTTAATGGGGCTTGGAATTAAACAAGGAACAGAAGTTTTTATAACAATTGAAGGCTCTGATGAAATAGAAGCCTTTAATACTATAAAACAAGCTTTTGAAGATAATTTATAAAAATAAAAATCTTTTTAAATAAAATTTATAACCTCCATATAAAGTCTTAAAACCTAAATCCGGTAACTAGTTATAGATTACCGGCTTAATTTCTACCCTCCCCTTCTATTATATCTCTGTTATACATAG
>CALXNP010000117.1 GCA_944389785.1 uncultured Anaerobiospirillum sp. | reverse complement strand
CTGTCAACTTACCCTAATTTATAGGTATCATGCAAATCAAAAGTGTGATCTAACACGCTTCATCGGTTTGCCGTAAAGAATTTTTTAAGTAGGTCCTCTAAAGCCTTTAAGTTTACAGGCTTTGTTAGATGGTAATCCATGCCAGCATCAAGACTTGCTTGTATATCTTCAACATAAGAGTTAGCTGTCATTGCTATAATTTTAATGCGTCTAGCATAATTAGTATTTAACTCTCTAATCTTTTTAGTGGCTTCATAACCATTGAGTTTTGGCATATGTACATCCATAAGAATAAAAGCATATTCACCATCTTTAGCATTTTTAAATTTTTCAACAACTTCTTCACCATCTTTACATACTACACAACTTGCCTTTTTCATAGATAATAGTTCAACTAAAATCTCTGCATTAAGCTCATTATCTTCTGCAACTAAAACTCTAAGTCCATCTAAGATATTGTATTCTTTTGTTTGTTCTTGTGATGGTTTATCATATTTTTTGCTCTTATAGTTTTTAAATGCTTGAATAAAATTAGATATGAAAAATGGCTTAATTAAGAAATCATTAATACCAACATCTTGAGCTTTATCTTCAATTTCATTAAAGTCAAATGAAGTGCAGATGAAGATAGGGGTAGTAGTGTTTAGTTGACGAATACGTCTTGCTGTTTCAGTACCAGATAAGCCAGGCATTTTCCAATCAAGTAAGATACAATCATACATATTATTATTAGCAATAGCCTGCTCAACTAATTGTAAACCTTTAGTACCACCATTAGCATAATCAATATCTACATCTGAGTTTTTCATAGAATTTAAAACTGTTTCATATGAAATTTGCTCATCATCTATTAATAAGATTTTATGAATATTATTTTTTTTGAAGTACTTAACATCATTGTCAATATCATGAATGTTAAAGTCAAAGGTGACTGTAATTTTAGTTCCTACATTTATTTTTGAGTCAATTTCAATCGTACCATTCATAAGGTCAACAAGATGCTTGGTAATTGCCATACCAAGACCTGTACCATAATTGCTATCAACTCTATCATCTTTTACACGAGCAAAAGGTTCATAGATATGTTTAATAAACTCCTCAGTCATACCAATTCCATTATCTTCAATGATAAATTTAAAGATAGCCTTAGTTGGATCCTCAGATTTAACTTCGGTTACAGTAAATATAATTTTGGAATGTGGTGGGGAGTATTTTGTAGCATTAGACAAAATATTTAATAATATTTGAGAAAGCCTTAACTTATCAGCAATTAAATGCTCATGTTGGATATTATTAGTTGTAATAATAAACTCTTGGGATTTAACATTTGATTGTGTTCTAACAATAGTATTTATATCATTTATTACATAAGCTAAATTAAATTCTTGATTGTGCAATGTAGCTTTACCACTATCAATTTTAGCAATATCTAAAATATCATTAATTAAACTTAATAGATGCTGACTAGAGAAACTAATTTTATCTATGTAGTTTAAAACCTTAGTTTGATCTTTGTAATCTTTTTGCAACAAAGTACAAAGACCAATAATAGCATTCATTGGAGTTCTGATGTCATGACTCATTGAACTTAAAAATTGACTTTTAGCATTATTTGCTTTCTTTGCTATTTCATAAGCTTTAACAGCTTCTGCTCTAATTTTTTGTTCCTTCCTTAAAGCTTGTGTTATTTGATAGGAAACTATTTTATTTTTAGTGATTAACAAAGCTAAGCCTAAAGCTATTATAAAAGCACAACTGATAGTAATAACTAAAGTACTTGCATCATACCAACCATTAGTAGGAATTAATTTTAAAGTCCAAACTTTCTCTTGAATTTCTTTTTTAGCACTAGCAGCAAATAAAGGATTATTCTCAAAAGTTGTACCTACAATTAAATTTTTGCCTTCATTTAAATAATCTAATTCATACAAGTAATTACTTGAACTTAATTGGCTAAGACCTAGTGGGACTAATACATTTGGTAAGTCAAAAATAATAATGCTAGCTCCCCAAAATTCACCATTATCATAATATATTGGATTTCTAATAATTAAAGCATGTCCACCCTGTCTTAAAGTTAGTGGTCCTGAGACAACAAAATTACCTGTTTTTATGGCTTGTACCATGTCATTACGTCTGCTCTTATCAGCTAGAAGATCATGACCTATAGCTTCTTCATTTCCTTCAAGAGGATAGACATATGAAACAACAGCATTAGGAGCAACTTGGATAGAACGTATAGAATCACCATCACATAGATGACTTGCAATATTTTTAAAATCATTAAGGTCAAAAATACTATGGTTATTTTTTTGTAATTGTTCCATATATTCAGGACCTTTTGATTTAATATAGTATTCTAAAATTTGAGCTTTATTAGATAAGGTATCAATAGTAATACTAATATTAGTTAATGTATTAATAGCCTCATTTTTAGCTTTTTCTATTTTTTGATAAAGATTAAAACCAAGATGAAAAGCAATAAAAGCTAATAAGCATAAAAAACAATATGTAAAATTTTTAATAAAGAGTAGCTTTTTATTAAAATGTGACATTTTTTGCTCCCTAGCTTCTATTATTACCTCTTATGCCATGTCTACTTAGTATGGCTAATCATTTAACTTTGTAAGTATATATTACAAACTATATCTATTATATTGTAAGTGATTATAGTCTATTTTATGAAAATTTGTTAAAGTTTATGTGCTTAAAATGATTTAGCTTTAAAGTATTTTAAGTTTTTATCTGCAAACAAAAACAACTAAGTATCAAATATTGATATATTTGATACTTAGTTTAAATATTTTTATAAATTTAATCTAGCTTAAATTAATTAAAAAAGGCTATTTATAGAGTATGATATTATCATTTTTAACTTTAACAAATTCACTTACAAGCATAAAAAATGAGCATAAAAGACCACATGTAAAAATAATTGCAATCCATATAGGCATTTCAAGACCTAAAAATTGCCAATCTAATCTTGAGCATGTACCAGTTGGTGAAAATACCCATGGCACTAAACTATCAAGTGGTAAAAAATCAGGAAAACTTGCTTTTAGTGGGCAGGATTGTCCTAATTTTGGAAAATATACATCTTGTATATGCTGATAAGCAATTATCATACCTCCTATAGATCCTGATAGGAATATCAAAATTGATAACAATCTTGTTAAGATAAAAGACGGAGCAATAAAACCAATGAAACCTGCAATAATAAACGTTAAAAATAGGGCTCTTTCATATACACAATTAACACAAGGATCTAGCTTTAAGCCATATTGAAAGTAAAGACCGCTAGCTTCAAGACCAATACCTAGAAATAACAGTAAAGCCCAAAATAAATTACTGCTAGAACAAGCTTTAATAAACTTAATCAAAATTAACACCTTTAAATGGTTAAATATGCCTATTACTCTGATCAAACATTATAATACATCTAGTTAGAGCTCAGCATAATTTAGTTTTTTACTTGGCTGATTTTTTCCTAAATTTAAGTTTGATCATACAGCTATTTTTATTTGCTCGATAACCTACCTTCATGTACAAAGAGCATCTTTGCAAATTTTTTAGTTTAGGTAAAAAATTACGCCAGTTTACAAATATGTTTAACATCATAACATAGATAAAGCAAAAATAATATAAAGGCTTTAGCTTAATAATATTTATCCGATCATAATCAAAAAAATATTGTTTTAAGCAGAAATAAATATAAATAAACAAGAGAGATTGTGATTAATAAGTTACCATCTTATTTATTTCTACTTATATATAGCTCTAAAAATAAG
>CALXNP010000116.1 GCA_944389785.1 uncultured Anaerobiospirillum sp. | reverse complement strand
TATAAAAATTTAGATAAATATTCATAATATCAATGAGTAATATGTAATTTTTACCTCTTTTTTGCTCTAAAGTCGGGGGTTTTATTTATAGCCCATAAGTTTAAGTTTTAATTAATAAAAAATACTTGCTAATATTTTATTATTTGTTATAATGCTACGGCATTTCTTATTGCGCCCTTAGCTCAGCTTGGTTAGAGCATCACCTTGACATGGTGGGGGTCGGTGGTTCGAGTCCACTAGGGCGCACCATTTAATATCTTATCCAATACTTCCCTTAGTTCTAAGATAGTGTTTGTATGTTATACAAAAATATATCATGTTATTGTGCAAATTTAGTGATAAAGGCGTATAATTAACAGCCATTAGATTTAATCTAAACAGCATTAAAGATTGACATTTTTAGTATGAATGGCTTCTTTAATTGTTATTTTACTTTTTTAAAAACCAATTAGGTTTTTGTATCACCGTAGGTTTTTTATGATCAAAATTACACTTCCAAATGGCGATATTAAAGAATTTGAGAATAAGTTAAGTATTTTAGATATTGCCAAATCAATAGGTCCATCTTTAGCAAAAGCTGCAATTGCAGGTAAGATTGATGGTGTATTACATGATGCTTGCGATATCGTTGATAAAGATGCAAGTATTCAAATCATAACTATAAAGGATAAAGAAGGCATAGAGATTGTAAGACACTCTTGTGCTCACCTTTTAGGTCATGCTATAAAGCAATTATGGCCACAAACACAGATGGCAATTGGTCCTGTGATCGATAATGGTTTTTATTATGATGTTGATTTAGATCACAAGATTACTCAAGAAGATTTAGAAAAGCTTGAGCAAAGAATGTATGAACTTGCTAAAACAGGTTATACAGTTGTTAAGGAAGTTGTAGATTGGCAAAAAGCTTATGATACCTTTGAAGATAGAAATGAGCCTTATAAGAAGCTTATTTTAACTGAGAATATCGATAAAGCTGATCATCCTGCTTTATATCATCACCAAGAATATATTGATATGTGTCGTGGTCCTCACGTACCAAATATGACTTTCTGTGCTCATTTTAAACTTACTCATTTTGCTGGTGCTTATTGGCGTGGTAATTCTAAGAATAAGATGTTACAACGTATTTATGGTGTATGCTTTGCCAGCAAAAAAGAACTTGAAGATTATTTAACTAAAAGAGAAGAAGCAGCTAAGCGTGATCACAGAATTTTAGGTAAGAAGCTTGATTTATTCCATTTCCAACAAGAAGCACCTGGCCTTGTCTTCTGGCACAATGATGGTTGGACTATCTATCGTGTGATTGAGAGCTTTATGCGTGAAATGTTACACAAGTATCGTTATATTGAGGTAAAAACACCTCAAATTATGGATAGAAGCTTGTGGGAGAGATCTGGTCACTGGGATAAGTATGCTGAAAATATGTTTACAACCCAGTCTGAAAATCGTGACTATGCTATTAAACCAATGAATTGTCCTGGTGCTATTCAGATCTTTAATTCACGTACTCGTTCTTATCGTGATTTACCAATTCGTATGGCAGAGTTTGGTAATTGTCATAGAAATGAGCCATCAGGTTCATTACATGGTTTGTTACGTGTTAGAGGCTTTGAGCAAGATGATGCTCATATCTTCTGTACTGAAGAGCAAATTTTTGAGTGTGTATCTGAATGTATCAAGATGGTTTATGACGTCTATGAGCCTTTTGGTTTTAAGAAGATAGATGTTAAATTATCTACTCGTCCTGAAAAGAGAATTGGCTCAGATGAAATTTGGGATAAGGCAGAAGAAGACTTAAAAGTTGCTTTAAAGATGAATAATCTTGAATATGAAATTCAAGAGGGTGAGGGTGCTTTCTATGGTCCTAAGATCGAATTTACCTTACACGATTCATTAGATAGAGCATGGCAGTGTGGTACTGTACAATTAGATTTCTCTTTACCAATGAGATTAGATGCTCATTATATTGGTGAGGATAATCAAGAGCATACTCCTGTAATGATTCATAGAGCAATTTTAGGTTCTATTGAACGCTTTATGGGTATGTTAACTGAAGAATATGCAGGTTGTTTCCCAACTTGGCTTGCTCCTATACAAGCTGTAGTTATGAGTCTAACAGATAAGCAAAGTGATTATGCTGCTAAGGTAGCTAAGATACTTGATGATGAAGGCTTAAGAGTAAAGACTGATTTACGTAATGATAAGGTTGGATTTAAGATTAGAGAGCACACCTTAATGCATATTCCATATATGATTGTTTGTGGTGCAAAAGAAGAAGAGTCAAATACTATTGCTGTACGTACTAGAAAAGGAAAAGATTTAGGTACAATGAGTGTATTAGACTTGATTAAATTGATTAAATCCGATATTATATCGCGACAGATAAAGCCAGAATAAAAAGGCTTAATAATTTTTTTGATTTTTGTTTTTGTAAGAGGGATTTACTATAAATAACGTCAAAAAGGCCGGCGGAGCAAATAAGATTCGCGTAAACGGCGAGATCAGATGCAAGGAAGTGCGTGTTTTGAATGAAGATAATGAGGCTATTGGTGTAATGCCAACCTCTCAAGCACTTAATATGGCAGAAGAGTATGGTGTTGATCTAGTTGAGATCAGTCCAAATGCTGATCCTCCTGTGTGTCGCTTGATAGAGTATGGTAAATTCCTATACGAAAAGAGCAAGGATCAGAAAAAGAAAAAACAAAAGATTGTTCAGGTTAAGGAAATTAAATTCCGTCCTGGTACTGATGAAGGCGATTATCAGGTTAAGCTACGCAACCTAGTTCGCTTTCTTGAAGAAGGCAACAAGGCTAAAGTTACATTGCGTTTCCGTGGTCGTGAAATGGCACATCAACATTTAGGTCTTGATGTCTTAAAGCGTGTAGAAAATGATCTATGCGTTGAGAAAGGCTTAGCTGTTGTTGAATCTGCTTCACGTGTTGAAGGTAGACAAGCAACAATGGTTTTAGCACCAAAGAAGAAGTAGTTACAGGGAATAAAAGTTATCTGCATAAATTTTTTAATTTGTGCAGGTCTCCTGTTGCTCGTTTTAACTGCTAATGCGGAGTATATATAATGGCTGGTAAAGTCAAGGTCAAAATGAAGACCGATAAAGGCGTTGCAAAGCGCTTTAAGAAAACTGGTAGCGGTCACTACAAGTGCCGTCATCAAAACCTACGTCACATCCTAACTAAGAAGACACGTAAGCGTAAGCGTTCATTACGTTGTATGACTCATGTTCATACTTCAAATCTACGCGCAATTATGCGTCAATTACCTTACGCCTAATTCTGGGAGGATATGAAATATGGCAAGAGTAAAGCGTGGTGTTACTGCACGTGCACGTCACAAGAAGGTTTTAAAGGCTGCTAAGGGCTACTATGGTGCCCGTTCACGTACTTATCGTGTTGCCGTTCAAGCTGTTACTAAGGCTGGTCAATACGCATATCGTGATCGTCGTCAAAAGAAGCGTCAATTCCGTGAGTTATGGATTGTTCGTATTAATGCTGCAGCTCGTCAACATGATTTAAGCTATAGCCAATTTATGAATGGCTTAAAGAAAGCAAATATTGAAATTGATCGTAAGATGTTATCAGAGCTTGCAATCAATGATAAGGCAACATTCCAAGCAATTGCTGAGAAGGCTCGTGCTGCTTTAAATGCTTAATCATTTTTGATTAAAAATTATTTAAAAAAGAGGTCAATTTATTAGTCGACCTCTTTTTTAGTGTGCGCGGCATGCACGCAATCCAATGGGTGTAAGTCCCTGGACCAGCTGTACAGAGCAAGGTCGAAG
>CALXNP010000115.1 GCA_944389785.1 uncultured Anaerobiospirillum sp. | reverse complement strand
TTATGAACTTTAGTAATAAATGCCACGAAGAATCGCATAAAATCAATGAATGGTAGTTTTCATGCGATACTACTAAATTATGCTCCTAAAACTCCTTTTAGTATGGTAAAAGTGCAATGAAATTAAATTTAAATCAATCACAAGATAAGAAAATCAAAGCTATTATTTTTGCTTTTATTTTAGGATTTATAACTATAATTTTTATAGCCTATCAGCAACGTACATCAAAGAATCCTTATATTAATAAAGCTAATGCAGCAGCTTTTGATAGTAATTTAGGTTTTGCTTCAAGTATTGATGAAAAGATGTTGTCATTACAAAATAATTTGCACAATCAAGTAGCAGATGATTTTATTGTTAATAGTAAGCAAGTAAAAGAGTCTAAGCAGACACAAACTATTATTGATAATGTAGTAATTAGTGATGAGGTTAAAAATTTTGTATTAGGTGATAGTAATTTTATTAAAGATAGTGTCTATTATCAATCTGATATAGTTGATAGTGGAATTAAAAAGCCACAATCTGTTCTAAAAACACAATATACAAATTTAAAAAATGAAGTTAAAGAGCGTAATGAAAAAGTAGCTAGTCAGGTTTTAAATCAAAGGCAAGCTGATTTTATTAAAGCTATAAGCTCTGATATGAATGTGGTTTTAGCTAACACTAATTATGATAAAACACAAACAGACACTAAAGCTTTAACTGGCAATATAAATAGTTTTACCCAATATAGTAATTTACAACAGCATAATTATCGTAATAATAATCAAGTAGAAGATGTAGATACTCCTTATTTATTACGTCAGGGTACTATTATTCCTGCTATCTTATTAAGCTCAATAAATTCAGATATTCAAGGACAAGTTATAGCACAAGTAACAGATGATGTTTTAGATAGTCCTTATGGCTATTATGTTCTTATACCTAGAGGCTCAAAACTTATAGGTCAATATCAAATAGGTTTAGCTATGGGACAAGAGCGCTTAGTATTAGCCTTTAATCGTATTATTTTTCCAGATAGTAAAGCTTTAGATATAGGTGTACAAATTGCTACAGATACTGATGGTATAGCAGGCTTAAGTGCAGATGTGGATAATCATTTTTTTAGAATATTAAAAAATTCTTTATTACTAGCTGCTGTTAGATTAGGGTCAAATAGGATAAATAGTAGTACAGATGAAAGTTTAGCTTATGAGTATGGACAATATAATAGCAATATTATAGGTAACAAGGTAGATAACATGCTCAGTAGTAATATTAATATTTCTCCAACATTAAAAGTACAAAGTGGGTATTTATTTAATGTTACTTTAACACAGGATTTTAGATTTAAAGGTGAATATATTGATTATGATTATGAGAACAAATTTAATTAAGTATAGTTTTATATGTTTTAGTTTAATACTGTGTAGTATGAAAATTTATGCAGAAGATAAACCTCAAATGGTAGTTGATCTAAGTGCTTTACATGCTTCAATGGAACAACGAAAGGATAATTTAGAGCAATGGGCTATACAAAATCAAAAAGATATAGAAAAACTTAAGGCTCTTGAAGCTAGTTATGATTTAGAGTTAAAAAACAGCACAAAAAATCACAGTCAATCTTGGGAGCATTTTAATAGCTTAAATCTTAATACTCAAAATTTACTCAAAGCAAGTGCTGCTTTATGGGAAGAATATGGTAATGCTAATTTATATGTAGCTACTTTTAAAAAAAGTGATTATTGGAAGCGATGTTTAGAACATAACAATTGTCAAACTAAAGAGTCTATGCAGTACATAGATGAGAAAAGTATTGATTTTGCTACAAAAGCTTATCTTAGTGCAGATGTTGCTAAAGATAATTTAAAAAATCAGCTTGAAATTTTGGATAATTTAGTACAAGAAGCACAAACCTCTCAAGGTTATGTTGATAATTTAGATGCTATAGCTAAGATTAATAGTCAAACAGCAGTGTCACTACAGGAACTTAATGCTCAAATTTCAACTATGTTACAGTTATTAAGTCATGATTTAGCTAGTACTAATAGTAAAAATATTGCTATTTCACAAAATAGTAGTGATTTTTTAAGAGTAGAAAATAGTCAAGCACAAGAAGTTCAACTAAATTATAGCAGTCAATTTAAAGTTGAGTAAATATGGTAAAAATAGCATTGTTATGTGCTTGTATATTATTATGTAATTATGCACAAGCTTTTGATCTATTACAAAAAGATCAGGTTTTAAATGTTTTAATTAAAGATTATATTGATGGTTTAATGAGTTTTCATGAGCCAATTAAACAGGCAGCTAAGCAATTATTTTATATCTTATGTACCATATCTTTTGTTGTATCTGGTATTAACATGATCTTTGAAAATGGCTCTGTACAAAGCTTTTTTGCTTTTTTTGTTAAACAGATTTTAATTATAGGTTTATTTTGGTATTTAATTTTAAATGCCTCACAAATAGGAGCTGCTATTTTAGACTCATTTGTACAAATGCCAAGACAAGATAATTTAGCTTCTCCTGCTAGCATGCTAAACTATGGTATTTATATAGCTGGCACGGTATTTGAGAGAACAGAAATAGAGTTATTAAATATTCCTATAGCTTTAATGATATGTTTTTTTTGTTTAATTTTTATGCTGGCTATTTTTGTATGTGTGATTTATACCATAATTTACTATATTACAGGTTATGCTATTTGTATTGCTGGTGTAATTAGTTTAGGGTTTGGAGCTTTAAGTTTTACAAGACAGATTGCAATTAACTATATAATATCATTGATTGCTTGTGGTATTAGATTATTAGGGGCTTTAATTATTATTGGCACTGCTAATAATATCCTAGCAAAAATTGCTAGTGCTTTAGAAGATAATAATGGCAAGATAGCTTTTGAAGATGGTGCTATGATTTTATTTATAGGTATATTTACTCTTTTATTAATTAAAACTGTACCAGATGCTTTAGCTAATTTAGTTTTACAGGCTAGTTTTAATTTCAGTATGCCAACTACAAATTATGCTCAAAAGGCTTCTGTAATGTCTTTAAGAGCTACTACAGAAGCGATAAAGACTTTGGTTAGAGCAAAGTAATTTATTGTAAAAACTTTTCTATAAAATTTAATCTCTTATAGAAAAGTTTAACTAAAAAGCCTATAGATAAAGCTCCAATAACTGTGCCCTCACGTACTCCATCAATACTTTGAAAGTTAGTTGCTATTAAAGATAAAATAATTGCACTAATAACTAAGCTTACATCAAAAATAATTTTTACATTTCCAAAGTTTAAATTGAAAAAATCAGCTAATGCTTTGACAAAGGCTTCTCCTGAGACCATAGCGACATTAGCAATAATTTGTAAGGTAATACTAAAAGCTAGTAATATAGTACCAATAATTAGGAGAGAGAAAGAGTAAATATAAGAGGACTGAGCCTCAATAAAATAATTTAGTATAATTAAAGCAAGATCAATTGCAAATGAAAATAAAAGCAATACTGGTATTTGTAATAGAATTTCTGTAATAACTCTTTTAGTTAAAGGTCTTACAATAAAAAATTGTAGAATAATTAATATTCCATTAAAAATAAATGTAGCTTGCCCTAGGGTAAGAAAACTGTGCTCTGATACTACAAAAACAGGTGAAGAGATAGGTGTTACCCCTAGATTTGCAAATGCTACTAAAGCAATGCTGAAACCTCCAATACTTACAGCACATAAGAATAAAGTATAACGTTTTATTAACTCTTTTACTGACATAAGTTATCTATCCTTTAGTTTTATATATAACTTATAATTACTTACCTAATAGTATTTTATTATAGCAATTACAACGTACTTAAAGTTTTTTATAAATAAGTTTGCAAGTAAATATCGTAAATAGTTATTAA
>CALXNP010000114.1 GCA_944389785.1 uncultured Anaerobiospirillum sp. | reverse complement strand
ACAACACTTGTAATAACAGCATTTAATAGAGGGTTTTCATATGTTAATATTTCTTAAGATCCTGGGCATGATAAAAAATATATAGTATTATTGCAATACTAATTTACTAGCTTAACTTCTTATTAAATCTAATATTTTAAGTTTTTATATGGTATATAATGATATTTTTTATATGCTTATTATAAGTGCAAAAATTATATACTAATATTTTAAATATCTAAAACTTTTAGCTAGTTTACTAAATTAAATAATACTATTAACTATTTTGTAATAGTCTTTGCACAAAACTTCAACACTTACCATTTTAAGTAAAACACAAACTTGTGTATCATAGTTTGTCTTATGATTCTTTGTACAAAAATTTCTTAAAATAAAACTATTACAAATACCTTGTTAAAAAAGTAATAGAAAAAATACTATATCCAAAATATTAATATTGCCTATCTAAACATAGGCAATAAAAACGCACAATTATACCTAATCTAAAATTACTTATATTTATTACAGATAATCTTTTCTTTTAACAAAACAATTAAAAATTTTTTAAATCTCTTACTAAAATTTAATTCATAATTATCTACTTATTCAAAAGCATAGATTTTAAATTATTACTTAACTCCAATATAGTATCTATGGTTTGTATACTATCTTTCTTTATAGAAGACAGACACTTATCGCTTGATTTTCTAATAATAAGCTCAGTAGGTAATACTGTAGACATACCTGATGAGTTTTCATCTAAAATTTTATCGACAGCTATTTTACATTGCAAAGGTCTATTTAAGTTTACAGTAGTTAAACTTGGTATCGAATAGGCAGAATCAACAGTATTGTCATAACCTACCACAGATATATCTTGTGGTACTGCAATTTGTCTCTCATTAAGTGCAGCTATTGCTCCTATTGCCATTTGATCATTAGCTACTAAAATAGCCGTTATATCTTTATGCTCATAAACTATCTGCATTGCAGCAGAAAAACCAGACTCACAGCTCCAATCTCCTGAGACAATAGTTTTTACATTTAAATTATTAGAAGCTAATACATCAAGATATACCTTATTTCTTATACGAGCTGAAATTGAAATATCAGGTCCTGCAATAAGTGCAACATTTTTATGCCCTAAATCCTTTAGATGCTTTATAGTTGCAACAGCACCATCTGATGGATTAAAAGTAACATTAAACACAGGACAAAAAGGATCAACATCTAAAAATAAAATTCTTATATCATCATGTTTTTGATTCAATGTAATAGCATCTTCATTAGATAAAGGTACATTAATAATGATCTTATCTATACATTGAGATTTAAAATCTAAGATTAATTTATCTACACATTCTAAACTAAGATCATTTGCTATAGAAATAACAAGTTTATATTTTGCTTCTAGTACATATTTATTAAGCTCTGCTGATAAAACAGTTGAAGCTAAAGAATAACCTACATTAATAAAGCCTATATAATTTGATGTTTGTTTACTTAATTGTTGTGCTAAAACATTTGGAACATACTTTAATTGTGTAATAGCTTTTTCAATTTTCTCTCTTGTTTGATTTGATACATTACATGAATTATTTAATACTCGAGAAACTGTTTGATATGATACACCAGCATGTTTAGCTACATCATGCATTGTTACCTTTTTGGTCTTATCTGTCATAAAGCCCCTTTTTTCTTATTTTTATGGTGAGATATTTGAATTAATAATCCATTTAATTATAAGACTCATTATACATAATTTATAAAAAAATAGCTTGAATATATTGATTAATAACAAGAGTATTATGTGTTACACGCAAAACATAAATTGTAAAAATTAAATCAAAAATAATTGTAAAATATTTAACATACATCTCATTTTTTATAAAAATATTTTGAATATTTACGTTAAATAAGCGATTATATGCATGAATTATTTTTGTGAACGGTCACATTTTATTTAATACAAGGAATTATATATGAAAAAATTATCTTTACTCGCAGCCTCAATTGCCTCATGTTTATTAATAGCAGGTACAAACACAGCATTTGCAGCAGATGATACTGAAAATAATGGCGCTAAATTTACTCCTACTTTTGACTTTCATGGTTACTTGCGTTCTGGTATCGGTGTATCACGAGATGGTGGTTTAACTGAATGGAGTAAAACATATCTAGGTCGTTTGGGTAATGAGAAAGACACATATGGTGAACTTGAGTTTGGTTCTGAACTATATAAATTTAATGATGTATCTTTTTACTTAGATACAATGATTTCTGCAGTATCTGATGGTTTTAAAGATGATGAAAACACTAAAAATGATGATGTAGACTTTGGTTTACGTCAATTAAATCTACAAATAAAAGGCTTGCTTCCTTTTGATAAAGAAGCTGTAATTTGGGGTGGTAAACGCTATTATCAAAGAAAAGATATTCATATCATTGATACAAAATACCTAAACATCTCAGGTGCTGGTGCAGGTATCGAAAATCTATCTATAGGACCTGGTAAATTCTCATTAGCATGGATTAGATCAGATGCCAATGATTTTGATTATAGATATGATCCTAATAGTAGTAATTTTGATGGTAAAGTTAATGTAAATGTAAATAACATTGATATGCGTTATGCTTTTGCTCCAGCTCAAGGTCTATGGGCAGAAATTGCAGCCGTATATGCAATACCAACACAAGAGGATAGACCAAAGGGTTATACTATTGATAATATAACATTTGATAACTCACTATTTGTAACAGGTGAATTAGGTTTTCCAATTGGTAATCTATACAATAAAATTGTTTTACAATATGGTGATAAGAACTTTGCTCATAATGCTGTAGACCAAGGTGGTGGTTGGTATGATGCTTGGAATTTTGCAGAAAATGCAAAAGGCTACAGAGTTATTGATACTTTAGATTGGTATATAACTGATAAGCTATCATTAACAGGTGTGTTAACTTATGGTTATGCACAAGAAACTGGTAAATATATTGATGATATTGATATGTATCAAGCTGTTGTACGCGGTTCTTATCAATTATCACAATATGTTAGAGTTTTAGCTGAAGTTGGTGGCTATAATAAAGATACAACATATACTGATGGCAGTGTAAGTGAAGAAGGTGGCGAAAAATATACATTAGCTTTAGCTTTTGCTCCAGGAAAAGAAATTTTATCACGTCCTGAATTGCGTTTATATGCAAGCTACTTACATTCATCAGAGCCTGTTAATGAATACTACTCAGTACCAAACTCAAGTGGCTCTACTATAAATGGTTATACAGATAACTTTAACGTAGGTGTTCAAGTTGAAGCTTGGTGGTAATTAATAACAATATATAATCCTATAAAGTATTTAAGAGGGTTGATATAGCACTATCTGCCCTCTATATTTTAACTAATATATATCTCAATAAAAAACATCTACTAATTTTTCTAACAAAAAGTCAAAACTAAATTTTTAATAAAACAGCTATACACATGGTAAGAACTTTTAATTAAATTAGTTCATGGTTATTACCAAACTCCTATATTGTAAGATTTACTTTTAGCTATAACATCAAGATCTTTTTCATTTTCTTTAGTCCATAGCTATTGCTTCTTGTTTATCGTTAAGCTTATATTTTCTCTTACATCGTGTATAAATATAAATAAACAATTTAAATCATTTCTATCACACCTTGTACGATGTGTATTTTTATCAGATCATTTTTCTTAGCATAATCTTCTATCTGTTTATATAAACTATCAACACTGTATTTTCCTTCTTTGGTAATTTTTTTTCATCTAAAATAATTTTTGTTCCTAATAATGGATAAGCCATATAGCACCTCTCAAAGTTAATTTAAAACATATTTAATAATGGATAATATACTAAATAAAATTTATATATAATAAATATTATTTTTACTTATAATAAATTAACAACTCAACTTTCCAACTTAAATAATAGTTAAAAGTTGAGTTAAAGCTAAGCCCTTAGCGGCTTTAGCTGCTCTTTAA
>CALXNP010000113.1 GCA_944389785.1 uncultured Anaerobiospirillum sp. | reverse complement strand
AGGATTTACATTATAAACTTTTGCCATTTGATGAAGCATAGTTTTTTCTGTAAAAGTCAATATATTTTAGCCAGTTTTTTTTTGGGGGGGGGGTGCAGACATTTTTTTGGACTTACTCTAACTAATTATACCTAAATCTTTTCTATATTGAATAGGACTTTTATAGCCTAAAGATTTTTTTATTCTATCGTTGTTATACCATGTTATATATTTATCTAATTTCTCTATAAAATCCTTATATGAAATATTACTCCAATTTCTATTATAGAAAAACTCATTCTTTAATCTGCCAAAAAACCCTCACAAGTACTATTATCAGGTGAGCATCCTTTTTTAGACATAGAGCGAATAAAACCATTATTTTTCATTTTATTAATCCACTCGTGCCCTCGATACTGACAGCCTCTATCACTATGTATAATTGTTCCTGCTGATAATTTATGACTGCTTATTGCTTTATCTAACATTGAAATAACTAATTGTGAGCTTGGAGATACACCTATAGACCATGATAAAATACAACCATCAAAACAATCTACAAGAGGTGATAGATAAACCTTTCCATCTGTTAGTGAAAACTCTGTTAAATCAGTTAATAATCTACGCTTTGCTTCCTTACTATGAAAATTACGATTCACTATATTTTCTACAGCAGGACTTATTTCACCCATATAGGATGAGTATTTTCTTCGTCTGCAAACAACTGCGCTTAGTTTTATTTCTTTCATTAGTCTGATTATAACTTTTTCAGATAATAAGATACCAAGCTCTTTTAGTTTAGCTTTTATTCTTCTATAACCAAAACTTTCATAATTGTCCTTAAATATTTTTGTAATCTTTACCTTAACCTCAGAATACTTATCTTCCTTTAAGATAGTTGCCTTTTGATAATAATATGAGCTTTTAGCCATATTAAAAACTAATAATAGCTCTTTAACAGAATATTTATCTTTTAGGGCATCAATCAACTGTGTTTTTTTTTGATTTGTTAGATGGTTGTGATTGATGCCCTTTTCTTTTTTTAGGAGTTTATTTATTTCCTCTAAAACATCATTTCTCATTGCAAGCTAATAGTTTTCTTTTTTTAGTTGCTCTATCTGTCGCATAAGCTCTTGATTTTTAAGCTCTGCTTCACTTAAATTTGTAGTATTTTTATCACTAGTTTTTTTCTTTCTCATATTGGCTGTTCCCAAAAGACTTTTGCTCCAATTATATAAAGAAGTTCTGCTTACATTATATTCTTTGGCAAATTTAGTTACAGCTTTTTTAGAATTACAAACTATATCTTTAACTATGGCAGCCTTTTGCTTAGCTTCAAACTTTTTACTACTGTTAAATTCTTTTGAATATTTCTGAAGCCAAATATGCAGAGTATATTTGCAAAGGTAACCTAATTGCTTTACTGTAAAGGCTTTACTCCTACCATTCTCATAATAGTGTTTTATAGCCTTATTTATCATTTTCTTTGAAAACTTAGGCTTTTTTCTTTTATATTTTTTAGATAACTTATGTTTTTCACAATACTCTTTATACCATTTACTCAAAGTAACTCGTGAAGATGGATAACCTAAAGTTCTTATGGTATATCTTAATCTAAAATTAGAATTGATATAAAAACGAACTGCTTTCATTCCTTCTTTATAAGAGTACATACTAAAATCTCCTTTTTTTTGAGTCCAAGATTTTGTCTGCACCCCCAGTGGATCAAAGTTAAATTGTTGTTGACAAAAGTTCTAGGTTTACATAATTTAAAGTACTCCTCTCTTTTAAATCAAATACTTGCTTTGGTATTAAATGTGTACCCTGATGTACTTGTGAATTAATTCTTTCATTAAATCTTTTAACAATTTCTTCAAGCTCATTTAAATTCTCAAACTCACCGTTATAAACTTTAATTTGATTTATAATATGAGCTACAGCTTCAACTTTGCCTTTTGTGCAAGGTCTATAAGCACAACAAGCTAAAGGCATAAAGCCTGCATCTTTAGCAAAAGACTTAAACTCTTCATTAAATACAGCATTTGAGAATTGAGTTCTGCTTTGGTCTACAATTGAGCGCATATTGTCAAATAGAATTTCTTGTGGAACACCGCCAAAATACTCAAAACCACTTATTAAAGAACGCATAACAGAGTCACGAGTTCTATCTGTAGTAAGCTTTAAAAACTTATATCTTGAGTAACCTAAGAGTAAAATGGAAATATTAATTTTATGAGCATTACCATGTTTATCAATCATTGTTAAAGATTCTTTCCAGTCTACTTGAGCTTGAAGACCTGGAGATGTTTCAAAGCGTACTGTAGCTTTTTTAATTTGCTGTTTCTTATAGTTATGACAAAAACGCTTAACGGTTGAATAAGAGCCAACAAAACCTTTTTCCTTGATTAGATGATAGATTGATATAGCACTAAGACCACTATCAAATTTCTTTTGTACAAGAGCTGCATAATTATCAATAATAGAAGGACGTTTGGCTCTAACTTTAGTAGGTCTTTTTCCATTAGATTGTTTCAAATGCAATGTCTTTTCAAATGCAGCTTTTACAGTTCTTCTGTCGCAATTAAAGCGTCTTGCAACTTTAGAATAGTTAACTTTAAAACCTTTTTCATAATCACTAATATTTTCCATAGCAAATCCTAATATATCTTGTCTCAACTTAAACTCCTCATATCAAACTTTGATATAAGGAATTTATCTTAATTAAGGACTTTGTCAAAATTAAAAATTGCCCTTTTTTATACAATTTAATTTTGAGCTTTTCTGAGCATAAATATATTAGCCGTTACATAACCTAAAGTTATAAGGTTTTCTCGTATATATTTAAAATTAACTATAGTTAGACAAAGAGTACTTACATCTGCAGCAAGTAAAGCCTCATTAAATTTACTAGTACTATTACTTTTGTTGATTTAACCTATATCTGATATAAACTTTTTCCTTATCTCACATGCTACACTTAAATCTTTTTATATAATAACCTTTATTATTTGTCAGTTATATTTTTTATTTTACTTATTAATGTATTTAGAAATCTTTCAAATTTAATACCTCAGCTTACTTTAATACATATATTTTTTATAATTTTACTTTAACCTTGTCTTACAAATAATTATGTTTTTTCCTTTTAAATCTATTTACACAAATTTTTACCATCATAATTTAACTTAAAAAACTAAATATTAAGTAAGTATACACCCTATCTAGCAAGCTAATTTTTATAAAATGATTTCTTCAATTAAACAATCATGCTTTTTGCTTTGAGTATCATAATTAATACCAACTAACATAACTTTTCCTTTATAATCCTCAAAATAATCAAGGTAATTTCGCTCTTTTATTTGATTTATAGCACTTTGTGCATCTTTATCATATTTAAGCTCAATAAGCAGTGCTGGTACATCTGCTTTTGGCTTTGGCATATAGATTAAATCTGCAAAACCTTTACCTGCAAATTGCTCTCGCTTTGGATGATAATACTTATCTACACTTAAAAATAATGACATGGTTACTACACATGATAATGAGTTTTCATCATTATATTTGATTATACTTGTATATTTTTGATGATTTTGCTCAATAGCCTTTGCTACTGCTTCATTATCAGCTGCATATATAGCCTCTAGAAGCTTATTTGTATCCTTTGCTAAAGCATAAATATCTGCATAGTTTTTATTTAAGCCTATAACACTATCAAACTCTTTTTGTATTTCATAATTTGGGATTTTAACTAAACATGTATTTTCAAAAGATTCTTCAATAGATAAATAACCTAAATGAATTAATAAAGCAAAAACATCATGTTTATTATTAAGTATACTCATATCATTTGTGAATCCATCTAGCTTACACTCCACACTCTGTCCTGATACCAGTCTAATTACATCATCTTTTAAACCATCAAAATTTAAACTGATATAATTTGCTAAACTCTCAAAAGACTCTGTCTTTGTCCAATAATTATCAAAATATCGATCTTCAATTGCAAATATAACAGAATTTGGATTATAGATATGAGTATCATTAAAAGTATAACCATTATACCAAAAACGCATCTGTCCTAAATCTACTTGATACTTATTACATAAAGCTTTAACCTCATCATCTGTAAAACCTATAAATGGCATAAAATTAAAAGGCTCTACCATTGAATATTCATC
>CALXNP010000112.1 GCA_944389785.1 uncultured Anaerobiospirillum sp. | reverse complement strand
TTCACTAAATTTATGCTAAATTTCTTACAGTTATAAAGAAAAAATGCAAAAGCTGTCAACTTACCCTAATTTATAGGAATCATGCAAATCAAAAGTGTGATCTAACACGCTTCATCGGTTTGCCGTAAAAATTTTTATATAATTATAGTTGATGTCCACTAGATATTAACAAAAAATAAAGGAAAAGTTTAGGCTTTTTTATATGAAGATGATCACTAATATGACAGTATGTAATTATATAAAGAATAATGTAGCCCCATAGGGCTACTTATTATCTATTGAACTTTGAAATATTTATCATAAAGTTTTTGATAAGTACCATTTTGTTGCAGTTCTAGCAGACCTTTATTAACTATATCAAGCATTTTACTATTGCCTTTTGCTACAGCAATACCATAATCTTCTGAGCTTAAAGTTTGATCGACTGCTACAATACTAGTATCTTTTGTAGTAACAAGATAGTAGTCATTTACTGGTTTATCATTAATAGCAGCAATGCAGCCTTTAGCTTTTAATTCAATATAGCTTTCAGGTGCTGTATTAAAGGCATTTACAGTTGCATCTTTAATATTTTTTGCATAATAAGAACCTGTAGTACCTATTTGTACACATATCTTTTGACCAACAAGATCAGCTTCTGATTTAATTTTATCTTTATCTTGAGCATTAATTAAGATAGATAGACCTGATTTATAGTAAGGATTTGAAAAATCAACACGCTTTTTGCGTTCATCTGTAATAGTGATAGCAGATAGAGCTACATCTACAGTATGAGTAAGTAAAGCTGGAATTAAAGCATCAAAAGGCATTGTATTAAATTTAACTTCATGACCTTGTGATTCAATGATTGCTTTAATTAATTCAATATCAAAGCCTGTTAATTCTTTAGTTTCATTATCAATATACTCAAAAGGAGCAAAAGCAGGTTCTGCTCCTACTATAATAGTATCAGCAGCAGATACAGTACTAAAACCTAAACTTGCAGCAAAAAATATAGATAGAACTTTTTTTAATTTCATAAATATCTCCTTGATTACATTAAGCTCATTATAAAGGATTGTTATATGAAATTAAGTAATGCACCAAATTAATGCTATCTAGTTAGGAATTTATTAATTTTATCTTGATAACAAGCATAACAGCGATCTGCTAATTCAATTAAATGATCATTAGATGCAAAATCATCTGTTTTTATGATAGTGTCATGATCATAATTTAAGCGTAGTATATTATCTGATCCTAAGATCTTTGTTAAATTTAAATAAGTAGTTTCACTTTGAAGACTTGAGATAAATTCAACTAAGGTTCTGCTTTTCCAACCATTTAATACACCCCAAGAACTAATATTTTTATCATAGCACTTAGTAAAGTGTCCAGAACCTATAGAGAGTACATATATATCTTTTGTATTAATATTAAAATATTCTATAGCTTCACCTAAGGCATAACAAGAGGGATTATTAATACATAAGCCACCATCTGCTAACAAATTATTATCTATATTAATTGGATCAAAGTAGGTAGGAGCGGCACATGATGCACTAATTGCTTTATACAATAAAATATTATCAAATTGTTTATTATAAGACTTAAAGATAAAAGGGGTACTATGTTCAATATTAGTGGCTGTTATTAACAAGGGGATTTTTATATCTTTAAATTTAGTATGACCAAATACAGAACGCAGTACAGCTTGTAATCTATTACTATCATATGGACTTACTACTGCTTTTTGTAAAAGAGGAGGGCCTAGAAAAAATCTTTTTTTAAAGATAGTAGAAGCAGCTTGTTTATATAGCTGTACCATATGTGTAAAGTCTAATTTATAAGCATAGGCAGAGGCTAAAATAGCTCCTGTAGAGGTACCACAAATAAGATCAAATTGTAAGTTATTACTTTTTTGTATGTGCTCCATAATTCTCGCAGCAAAGGTACCTCTAATACCTCCACCATCAAAACTTAATATAAAAAATTTACTCATATCTATTTTAATTTTTTATTGATAATATTTAATCTGTAGCAATTTAGCTAATGTATTGCATTTTATTGTAAAGTATAATAACTTGATTTTATTACAAAGTATAGCTTTTAATAGGTAAATGTATGGATTTTGCTCATGAGTATCATCATCTAAGTCGTGCTTTTAAGTTATGGTATTTAAATGTAAGAGCCGCCAAATCTATTAAACAAGATGATAATACTTTATATCTTAAAGATTTAAAGGTTGTTTTAACCAATGCTAGAAGAAAACATTTAAAACAAATTATTGCTTTACATAGGCAACTTTATGGTCAGAACTTTTTAAAATGGATGTATAACATTTATAGATGTAAGATTTATGAGTTAGGCTGTGTTGCATTAGACGAAAAAGATAATGTTATAGGTTATTGTTTGTATATGTTCAATGAGTGTGAACTTCAAGATAAAATTTTACATGAGCAATATGTTGGTATAGCAAAAGCTTATCAGGGATTACATTTATCAGTATATTTACGTCAATTTTCTCATAGTAAATATAAGAAAGGTGCTATTAATGCTATTTCTACACTTGCTTTTGAAGGTGATATTAAAGCTTTGCGTTCTGCTCAAAAAAGTGGATTTAGTATTGTAAAAAAATCGCTAAAACCACCTGCTTTTTATTTAATAAAAAATCTTTAATTATTTATGGCCTTTGGATAAGTCTGTTTAAGATCACATTTTTTATATAACTATAAAAATACTACTTATCAGGTTAATTTAAAATCAATAAGTTGTTTATTAAAGTAAATAGTGTGAGTGTTATTTTGTGAAGTTACGCAGACTTATCCAAAGGCCATATTAATTATTAAGAAAATAAAAAGGCAAGCTCAATGCTTGCCTTCTTTAGAGATTTAAAATAAAACTATATCAACTAAGCTTTATATTAACCCAATAATGATAGAGCCATTTGTGGTCTTTGATTTGCTTGCATCAACATTGAGCTTGCTGCTTGTTGAATAATGCTTTGTTGGGTTAAGTTTGCTGTCTCTGCTGCAAAGTCTGTGTCACGAATACGTGAACGAGCATCTGTAGTGTTTTCCATAATGTTAGATTGATTACGGATTGTTGATTCCATACGATTTTGGATTGCACCAAGATCTGCTCTTGCTCCATCCACATATGCAATTAAAGCATCTGACATCTTTAACAAGTTTTGTGAACCTTCATAGCTTGATGCTGCTAAAATAATCTCACCTTTAAAATCAGTCATCTCATCTAATAAAGTAGCATCATTTTGAACATCAGCAGCATCTATTGTTGCTGTAGGCTCCTTAACACCTACACCAAATGCAGCTTGAGCAATTTGATCAACTACTTTGTAACTTTCTTCGTCATGACCTTCTGTAATCATAGTGCCTTTAAGAACACTTAATAAATTATCTTTATTTACGGTAAATTGATCACCACCTGTTCCTAGAGCAGCTCCGTCTTCACCATAAATAGCTTCACCATCAGTTTGACCTACAAGGAATTGTGTAGGATCATCTACTCTTTGATATACAACATTATTCTCAAAAGCATCACCACTAGCTAAAGTAACTCTTTCACCAGTTGTTAAATTAATGAATTCACCAACTTCTGCAGTATTACCAGCATCAGCAGTATCACCTGCAGCAACATTTACAGTAATCGCAGTATCTATACTTGAATTAGGTATAACTTCATTGATAATAGAGTTAATGCTAAAGCCCTTAGATAAATCCACATTTAAAGTATCATTAGCATTTGAGCCTACTTGGAAATTAATCTTACCGTTAATAAGTAAAGTATTATTACCCTTTGCACCTGATAATAATGTTTGACCATTAAAAGTAGTCTTCTCTGAAATTCTTGTGATTTCCTCTGAAAATGCCTTTACATCTTTCTGTATAGCTTGACGATCTGCAAAAGTATTAGTACCGTTAGCTGATTGCAATGCTAAGGTTCTAACTTTTTGTAACATGGTGGTCATTTCATCCATAGCACCTTCTGCTGTTTGTGCTAAAGCAATACCATCATTTGCATTACGATTACCTTGATTTAAACCATTGATTTGAGCAGTCATACGATTGCTAATTTGAAGACCTGCTGAGTCATCCTTAGCACTGTTAATACGTAGACCTGAAGCTAATCTTTGATAAGTTGTGTTTAATGAATTTGTTGCATTGTTTAATTTGTTTTGTGAGTTAATTGAGCTCACATTAGTATTAACATATAGTGCCATAATGGCCTCCTAAAAAATTTTATGGAAAACATCTCGTACAATACTTATATCGGTTAGGGAAGTAATTTATTTAGTAAATTTTTAAAAATTTTTACGGCAAACCGATGAAGCGTGTTAGATCACACTTTTGATTTGCATGATACCTATAAATTAGGGTAAGTTGAC
>CALXNP010000111.1 GCA_944389785.1 uncultured Anaerobiospirillum sp. | reverse complement strand
AGTAAAACTGCAATACAAAAATTAGGAAGGCTATTGACTAGGGGTCAAAAACCCCTTAATTTCGTGCGTAACTACTATTTGCATAATATTATCCTTAAATAAATTAATTTAATGTTATAAAATGATGCTGTAGTCTATTTATATGCTAATAAATTATTTAAATTTAATAGGACATTAGATATAAAATTTTTAAGAGCATAACCTATAAGCATTATTAATATTCTTATTAAATGATGTTTGAGTTTTTATAAGTTTTAGTACTTTTAGATACATATTTATTTTAAGGATAATTACATGAGTGACTATGTTGTCCTATTTATAGAGTGTTTTCCTGATCTTTTAACTGGTCTTAAAGCAACACTTATTGTAGCTGTTGCCTCAATGTTTTTTGCTTTTATATTAGGTATTATCCTAGCTTTAATTGGTTTGAGTCATAGTAAAATCTTAAGGGCCATTTATCATAGTTATGTAACCTTTGTGCGTGGTGTTCCTGTTTTAATTTTTGCCTTATTTTTATATTTTGGTGTAGGCGGTTTATTATCAGTACAGTTTAATCCTTTAGTGGCAGGCATCATTACTTTGTCTATTAATGCTTCAGCTTTTTTAGCTGAAATTATACGAGGAGGTATTTTAGCTGTTGATAGGGGACAAAGTGAAGCTGCTTTTTCTTTAGGTTTGAATTATTTTAGTACTATGCGTTATATTGTATTGCCTCAAGCTATACGTATTATGATTCCTCCTATTATCAATCAATTTATAAGTACTCTCAAAGATACTTCAATTTTATCTGTAATTGCTGTTCGTGAGATTACTATGAATTCTCAAATTATTATTGCAAGAAATTTTAAGCCATTTGAGGTTTATTCTTATGTTGCCATTATTTACTTTATAATAATTTTAATCATTACACTAATGTCTAGATATATTGAGAAAAAATTAAGTATTAAAAAATCATAATTTATAAAGCATTAATTGATTTTATTTAATGTTAAAAGGTAAATCACATAAATGTTATATGATTTACCTATGTTAATTATTAATCAATATTAGCCTTATCTTCAACTAATTTAACTGGTATATTTAATTGTTTGCCATTTCTATCAATACTAAAATTTAATATGGTATTTGGTTTAGTGTTGGCAATAATTTCGATTAAAGCTCGTAAACTATCAAGACTTTGATCATTAACTTTTACAATTAGATCATCTACTAATAATCCTGCATCTTCTGCTGGACTATTTGGGTCTATATAGCCTATTTTTACACCAACTTTGTTATTTTTAAGCTCAGTAGTTCCACCATCAGAAATGCCTAAATAACCTCTAATTACACGTCCATGCAATAAAATTTCATTCATTATATGAACTACTAATGGAGTAGGTACAGCAAAAGAAATTCCATAAGCTTGATAGCCATTAAATGAAGCAGTATTAATACCTACTAAATTACCTTTGGTGTTAACTAAAGCACCGCCTGAATTGCCATTATTTATAGGGGCATCTGTTTGCAGTAGGTCTTGTAAGCCTACTCTTATATCCATTTGATTTGGTCCAAGCAAGCCAGAGCCACTTCTTGCTGTAGCTGAAATGATACCATGAGTAACAGTTTGTCCCAAGTTATTAGGATTGCCTATAGCTAAGACTACATCTCCAACTTTAGGCTGATAGTCATTATCAATTTCAATTGGATCAAGGTTAGGGGCATTAATTTTTAATACAGCCAAATCAGTACGTCTATCATAGCCTACTACAAAAGCAGCATAAATATTGCCATCTCTAGTTTGAGCATAAATAGAAGTATTTGGTTCATTTACAGATGTAATGACATGATAGTTAGTGACTAGATAGCCATCTTTACTCATAATTACACCAGAAGCTGATGTTTGTAATATATTATTATTTTCTTGAAATGAGTAATTGTTATTTAATTTAGTAACATAAATATTTACTACACTTGGAGCTGAATTAGCTACAGCATAAGCATAGCTAGTATTTTCTTGATTAGAGCTATAGATTATAGTTCCTACTGATTTACCTAATTGTGGTTTAAAGCTTAAAATGCCAATACCAACTATAATACCTATAGCTATTGGACTGATAATGAATAAGAATTTTTTTGATAGCATAAAAATCCATATCTAAAAAGGCGCAGTGCGCCTTTTTTGTTTAACGGATGGTTATAAATAAAGTATTATCGCCACGTTTGATTTGTAATGCAGATAATCTACCTTTATTTTTATTAAGTAGCTTTTTAAGATCACTTATATTCTTAACTTGTTTTTTGTTTACACCTAAAATAACGTCACCTTTGCGTAAGCCTAAAGCATAAGCACTTGAACGTTCTTTTACAGTAGTAATTAAGACACCATTATCATCATTATTAGCCAAACTTGCTCCATCTAGTAAAGTAGAAATCTCTTTAACATCATCAGTTGCAAGTTCTTCAACTTTGCCTAAAGTAACATTTAAGTCAAGTTCTTTACCGTCTCTAAAAACAGTTAACACAACTTTAGCACCTGCACCTAATGTTGCGATCTTTGCTCTTAACTCACCAAATGAAGTAATTTTTTTACCATTAAGCTTGATGATAATATCACCAGATTTAATGCCTGCTTTTTCAGCTGCAGAGCCCTCAATTACTTGGTTAACAAAAGCACCAAAGTTATTATCATAGTCAAAACTATCTGCAAGATCTGCATTTAGCTCAGTACCAACAATACCTAAGCTGCCTCTTCTAACTTGACCATATTTAATCAATTGATCTACTACTGTCTTAACCATATTTGATGGTATAGCAAAACCAATACCAATATTACCGCCATTAGGTCCTAAGATTGCTGTGTTAATACCAATTAAATTACCTTTTAAATTAACTAAAGCACCACCTGAGTTACCTGAATTAATAGCAGCATCAGTTTGAATAAAGTTTTCTAAATTTTCAATATTAAGACCAGTACGTCCTAAAGCAGAAATAATACCTGAAGTTACTGTTTGACCAAGACCAAAAGGATTGCCTATAGCTATAGCAAAATCACCTACCTCAAGATTATCTGAATCTCCCAAATTGATAGCAGTAAGATTTTCAAACTTTTTTAGCTCTAATAATGCAAGATCAGTGTGTTGATCTTCACCAATCTTTTTAGCATCATAGATGCGACCATCACTTAATGCAACTCTAATTTCATCAGCACCATCTACAACATGATAATTGGTTACTATATAACCTTTTTTTGCATCTATAATTACACCAGAACCTAAAGCTCTAAATTCTTGTTGTCGTGAGCCAAACTCATTACCTGGGAACATAAAACGAAATTCCTCAGGTATATTTAATAAAGGCTTAACTTCTTTTGTTCCTTTAACTGAAATATTCACAACAGCTGGTATTACGTTTTTAAGCATTGGAGCAAGAGATGGCGTACCTGAATCTGATAAGGCATTGATAAGATGGGTAGGCTCGCTAGCTATAGCAGTTGTATTTATAATTACACCACAGCCTAAAGCAAAAGCTAAACCTAATGACAATTTTTTTAATGAAGCCATATTAAGCTGTTACTCCTTAAAATAAAAATAAACATACATCAGTGTATATGACCTAAAAAATTAGATAAAGTTCACAAAATTTATTTAAATTTTATTATTTTTATCTGTTTGATCGATGTCTTTATTGTCATTGGTCTTTGCATCAATAATGCGAACATCATCAATGATTCCAGGCTCAATTACTTCTTCTTTAACTTTCTTATCTTGATCTTCATCTTTGGTTACAATGTTTTGAGCAGCTAACATTTCTTTTGTTAAATTGATCTCATCATTGTTTTTATCCTTATTAGTGGTTGGTTGTTGTTCAGCTTGGCTTTCAAAAAGCTCAACTTGTAATGAAGATAGTTTTTGAGCACTTTTAGCCATAAAACGTGAATATTGAGCATAGCTCTTATCTAAAACACTAAAAAGATCATTTGAGCTAGTGAAAAAATCGTCAATAGCTCGTCTTGTATTAGCTAATTCTCGTTTAGTACGTGTAAGCTCATCTTGTATTTTAACTTTAGAGGATAGTTTAATTACAAAAATATAAGCTACAATACCACCTGCAATAAAGCCAATAACAAAAAATAACATAGCAACCATTAAACTCATAAAAACATCCTTATTGTCATTTGTAAAATAAAACAACTATTATTGTGTTACATATCTACTATCATATAATATACAGTTCTTAGATCAAAGAGTTGTTAATTGAAAAATATTTGACAAAGTTTATAAAGTTTAAAAGCTTTAACTTAACTTCTTTAGTAATTTTACTTTTGTTATAAAGAAGTATAAAAATCATGCCCAGGATCTTAAGAAATATTAACATATGAAAACCCTCTATTAAATGCTGTTATTACATGTGTTGTT
>CALXNP010000110.1 GCA_944389785.1 uncultured Anaerobiospirillum sp. | reverse complement strand
TCCAAGCGAGCCAGAATTTTAACTAGCTGTTTATAAAAACAATATTTTGAGCTAAAGTCTATCGTGCGTAACTACTGTTATGCAAAAACAAATAGTGTTTAAAGATAATTAGCTAAAATTTTATCATAAGTTCCATTTTCTTTAATTTTCTTTAAACCTTCATTAAATTTTTGTAATAATTCCTTATTATTGCCTTTTCTAACAACAAAACCATACTCATGACGACCGTCTACAAATGGCACTAAAATTCGTATTCCTTCTTGTGCCCCTATTTTAATTTGATAAGCAATTACAGGATAATCTTCCATAAAAAAATCTGCTTGATTATTTTTTACTGCAGCAAGTGTTTCATCTGAGCCTGCAAAAACTATAGATTTAAAATCATATCTGCTAGCATTATCCTCAACAAAATAAAAACCAGTTGTAGCTTGTTTTACTGCAGCTGTTTTACCTCTTAAATCATCAAGATTTTGATAATTACTGTCAGTTTTAACTACTATAGATAAACCTGTGTAAAAATACCCTTCTGAAAAATCAAAAATTTTTTTTCTAGATTCATTAATATTAATCCCAGCCACTGCTCCATCAATATTATCTGCAAGTAATTCTGGAAATATATTACTAAAATTCATAGGTTTTAATTCATATTTAAAATGTGCTTCTTTAGCAATAGCATCAAGCAACTCAACATCTATACCCACATATTTATTTTCTTGCTTAAAAGAAAATGGTGGGAAATATTTGTCACAAGCAATTGTAAAAACCTTATCTTGAGCATTAGCTAAGAAAGGTATTAGCATAAATACTGCAGCCATGTAAGCTATTGCTTTTTTAAAGCACATATTCAAGCTCCTCTATACTTTATTATAGATACTTATTTAAGATAGCCTCATAAGTACCATTTTCTTTTATAGCCTTTAACCCTTGATTAAACATCTTGAGTAATTCTTGATTAGAACCTTTTTTTACTGCAAAAGCATATTGTGATGAACCGTAGATATCACGTAGAGCTATTTTTAAACCCTTATGCTCTCCTATTTTTATTTGATAAGAGATTACAGGATAATCCTCCATAAAGAAGTCTGCATTTTTATTCTTAACAGCTAACACCACATCAGGGGTTAATAAATAATAATCTATTGATAAATTATAAAGATCTTTATACTCCTCAGCAAAAGCCATACCATATGTTGCTTTTTTTACTGCAGCTTTTTTATCCTTTAAATCCTCAATGGTTTTTATCTCATTATAATCATCTCTAACTACTACACATAAGCCAGTATCAAAATACCCATCTGAAAAATCTACAACTTTTCGTCTTGCATCAGTAACATTAATGCCATCAATAGCACCATCTATTTGACCAGATACAATACCAGGAATTACACCATCAAAATTCATAAACTTAAGTTCATATTTGAAATTTTGATTTTCAGCAATAGCCTTAATTAAATCAATTTCAATACCAACAAAATCATTTCCTTGTTTAAAAGAAAAAGGAGGATAAGCTGGATCTACTGCTATTTTATAAACTTTATTTTGTATACTATCTTCAGCCTGTACTATTGTTGAACTAAATAAACCACATAGGGCTACAGTTGCTGCCATAAGAAATTTACATAAATTTTTCATAAACACTCCCTTGTCACTATAATAAGCTCTGCAAAGTAAAACAACCTTTACTTAACTGTTTTTAAAGCTTATTTATTAATATCAAACTTAATTAACACAAAAGATTTTTAGTTTTATATTTGATAAACTAATTTCTAGTTAAATAATATTGACCATCTAAGTTCACCTTTTATGTTACCACATCTGCTGCAAATTTTATCTAAGTAAAATAGCATTTACTTTTACAAAAACTTTAATATCAGATTTAAAATTAGCTTTAATTTTATTTTTAATAATCAATAAAGCTCTATCTTTATTTGATTTATAACTAATTTTTTTAAATTTGAACTACTTCTTTAAAAAAATTTTCATATTTAGGCTAAAAAATAAAATATAAACCCTTGATAATTAAAATAAACTATCAAGGGTTATATTTATATAAATTTGTTATAAAGTACTTTTAATGACCTTTAACCACACGTTTAATGAAATATAAAAATACAGCTATAAAAACTATTAAAGATAAAGGCTCTTTAAAAGCATAATCACCAAATATAGCAAGTGGAGCATCATTACCACTATTAGTCATACTTACTACAGTAATACAAGCAATAACCACACCTAATAAACACTCGCCTACGATTAAACCAGAAGCAAAAAGAGTACCTCTATTTTGACTTAACTTAAACTCTTCTTCAGAGAGTTTTTTCTTGCGTAAATATTTATTAATGACATAAGCCATAATACCGCCTATAGCTAAAGCCATATTTACTGATGCTGGTAAATAAATACCAATACCTACAGCTAATGGAGGTAATGCCATACCTTTTTTACGCAAAAGCTTATCTATGATAATTACAATTAGACCTACTAAAGCACCAAATTGAATGTAGATCCATTCAATATTATTTTTAAAAATACCTTGAGCTATAGTACTCATCAAATTAGCTTGAGGAGCTGCTAATGCTTGAGTAGGATCCATATCAGGACGTGGCATAGCTCCAATAAATCCATAAGCTTGATATAAGATATTTAAAACAGGAGAAATAGCAATAGCACCACATAAACAGCCTATTAATAAAGCTACTTGCTGCTTCCATGGAGTAGCACCAACTAAAAAGCCTGTGTTTAAATCTTGTAAATTATCATTAGAAATAGCAGCTGTAGCTAAAATAACACTTGTTGTGAAAATAGCTAAAGCTATAGCAAAGTTAGTTAGTATAGGATCATCAAAAAGGTTTATCTGTGAACCTAAAAGTAAGATTACAAATGACGCAAAAATTATACCTATTAAACCAATACCAGAAATAGGAGATGAGGATGAGCCAACTAAACCTGCCATATAACCACAAGCTGCAGCTACAAAAAAGCCCACAAAGACTGCTACTAAAGTTGCAACTAAAGCAAATATTATTTGCCATGTTATATCTAATGTAGAATCTTGCATAAAGCTATAAAAAGTAGCAAAAAGCATGATAAATAATATGAGTGAAATAATGCTCATAGATTTTAAAGACATATCTGTATCTTTAGCATCATTTACTACAATACTACCTTTAGCTTGAGCTATAACAGTCTTCATACCTCTTATAACAGGACCTAAAAGCTCACATAATGTCCATAAAGCAGCAATAGCTATAGCACCAGTACCAATTAATCTAACCTTTTGTGCCCATACACTAAAAACTACATCTAATACATTTGCATCACCAATCTCAACAAATGTAGTTAAGTAAGGAGTGAAAACACCAAATGCTAGAAACATACCTACAACTAAGGCCATAGCACCTGCCATACCTACTAAGTAGCCAGCACCTAATAAAGATAGAGAATAACCAAAGGATAAACCAAAAGCAGCTTTACCAACAACAAATCCAACAGAACTCTCTGCTACTAAAGCTCTAAAACCTGAAGACAATAAACAAACAAAAGCTGAAATACTTGAGCCTAAAGCGATTTCATGAATACCTAATTTTCTGGCACTGCCTCTTTTATTAGTATCTGCTATTTTTAAAATTTCAGCAGCAGCTCGACCTTCTGGATAAGCCAAATCGCTCTCAACTACCATGGCTCTTCTTAAAGGAATAGTAAAAATAACACCTAAGCAACCACCACAAAAACAAATTAAAAAGGTTTGCCATAGAGGAAATTCAACCCAATAACCTATCATAAAAAGACCAGGTATCACAAAGATTACAGAGGATAAAGTACCTGCTGCTGATACTTGAGTTTGAACCATATTTTGTTCAAGAATATTACTTTCTTTCCAAAATATTTTAAATACTGCAATAGAAATGACTACAGCAGGAATAGCTGTTGAAAAGGTTAAGCCAACTTTTAAACCTAAATACACATTTGAAGCTGTAAAAATAATAGTTAAGATAGCTCCTAAAATTATACCTCTTAAGGTTAGCTCCTTTACATGTTGCTGACTATCCAATTGATCCTCCCTAAAAAAAGATATAAGTTACTAGCAATAGTATAAAATTTTTCTATAAATTTCATAGAAAAAGCAAATAATTATATTATAAAAGCCTATAAAATGGGAAAAATTTGCAAGTTTTATGACAAAAAAATAAAATTAATTACTGCCTACTAGTAACTAACTACAAGAAAATCATAGTCTTAATAATTTTTACTTTTTTGATTAAACTATAAAATTTTTTAATTAAACTTGATTATTGCTTTAAACTTGAGGTTACTATCAGCTTAAAATCATCTATATAGGATTCTTAGTAGTATCGCATGAAAACTACCATTCATTGATTTTATGCGATTCTTCGTGGCATTTATTACTAAAGTTCATAAA
>CALXNP010000109.1 GCA_944389785.1 uncultured Anaerobiospirillum sp. | reverse complement strand
TACCATTTTTTTTAGTAATTTTAAAATTAAAAGACATGATAAATCCTCACTATTATTGTGAATATTATATCACGTATGTTTCGCGTATGTATATAACTTTATAAAAATTTAGATAAATATTCATAATATCAATAAGTAATATGTAATTTTTACCCTTTTTTTGCTCTAAAGTCGGGAGGTGAGTTTTGAAAATAAATTAGGATTTTTTAAATTTTCTATCCAAAAATTAGCACAAGGACCATGATTTTCACTAATATTCCAAGCTATTGATAAAGTTGTGGCATGTTTCTTATCTTTAACTTCAAGGCTTACAAGTTCACCACGGTTAATATGTGGTTGAGCCATAAAACTTGGAATAAAGCCTACACCAATATTTCTAATTTGAGCTTGAATTTTATCTTTAAAAGTTGGTACATAAATACAAGTTTGACCATCTAAAAGCCAAGCATTTTTCTTTTCTAACATTTTAGCAGTATCTTTTATACATACAGCAGGAAAACGTCTTAAGACATCATTAGTAATTGGTTTTGGAAAATTTCTAAGTTCACAATCTGGACTTACACAGAAAAACCAGTTGATCTCTCCTAGTTTAACAGATTGAATATTGATACCAAGTAGTTGTTCATTAGGAGCACCTATTGCAATTTGAGCCCTATTAGTAATTAGGCTATCCCATACACCATTATGTACTTCTTGTTTTATTTCAATCTGTGTTAAAGGAAATTTATTTTGACTTTGTTTTAATATATCTAAAATAGGGTTAATATTAATAATATTATTGACAGCAATAACTATTCTATCTTCAAAATTTTGACTTATTCTTTTTAAAGTATTTTCACATTCATCAAGATCATCTAAAAAGAGATCTGCTTTAGCTATTAAATAACGTCCTGCAGCTGTAGGTTCTAATTTTTTATTTTTACGTTCAAACAATTTAATATTTAAATTTTGCTCAAGGTTATTTAAAGTATAACTAACTGCAGTTGGAACCTTATTTAAAACACTTGCAGCTTTTGTAAAGTCTTTAGTTTGAGCTATTGCTACTACTGTTTTTAATGCAGATACTGAAATTTTACTCATAATAACAAGTCACAGATTATAAAAAACAAAATAATACCTAACTTATCAAATTTAAGCATTATCTGCAATTACTTATAGATATAAATTGTAAATATTTGCCTAGAACTATGAGCTTTGTAACTTAAATAAATACTTAGCTTTGTAGGACTTTTCACACAAATCATTGCTAAAAATAGAGTAAATATCAATAATATAAATTTTTTCTATCTTATAGCCTTGTTCTTCTATTTGATTTTTTAACTTAAAAATACAATTACTATGACCTTTAAAGTCATCAATATAATAATAAACAGCATATAAGGCTTTATCTATAGTATCTTGAATAAAGTGCTGTTGATTTATAGCATCATTTGAGCAAATGATCTTAGTAACAGTATTATTTTTAAGTTCGTTAACATCTAACTCAATCCCAAGTACTAATTGCTCATGATTTTGTTCAGTTACAATTAATTCCATAATTTGTTTATATAATTTAATACTATCATCTACAGTATTAACCTTTTTAGGTTCAATTAATGGATAACTTAAAATTGGTTTTGCTTCTCTATATTCAAACTGTAAATAATCAAATTTACATTGATCAATCTCATTAATAAGCTCTAAAATTTGTTTTAGCATATTTTCTTTGAGCTTAAGTTTAGCTATTTGATTTTGTATTTTCAATAAAGTATTGCCTATATAATCACTATAGCAATGTTCATTAGAATTAGCTTCTTTAATATCTGTAAGACTATAACCTGCATCTTGTAAAAGTTTAATCCTATCAAAAATTAAATATTGAGAAGTAGCATAATATCTATAATTGTTGCTATCTATAAAACAGGCTTTAAGTAAACCTTTTTTTTCATAGTGCAAGATAGTATCTTTTGTTGTTTGACATAATTTAGCAAATTCACCTATTTTTAATAATTTTACATTCATCTCTTGACCCTAGTGTTACACCATAGTTTATATTTTTGCATGTTTTAGTATAGTGTATTTTCTAAGGTTTAATATGAATACTGATATTAATATTTCTTATGGTAAACGATTAAGTGCTTGTGCCTATTATTTTATTGCTCCAGGTATTGCATATGGCTCTTTAACATCTCGTATGCCGGCCATTATGCAAAACACTCATTCAGACACAAGACAAATCGGTTTAATGCTTTTTGCTCTAGGAGCGACATCTATAGTTAGTTTAATGTTAGGTCCTAAAATTATAGGTCGTTTTGGATCTAATCTTATGTTATTTATTAATACTATTTTGATGCTTTTAGTTACTGTAGCTATAGCATTTGCTGTAAATTCTATACAGTTAATTATTCTTGCAGCACTAGTTGGTCTTTTTATAGGTATTATTGATGTAGCAATGAATACACAAGGTATCTTGCTTGAAAAGCATAGTAATAAAAAATCTATGTCTAAGCTACATGCTTTTTATAGTTTAGGAGCAGTATGTGCTGCTTTATTTGCATCCTTATTAGCTAAATTAAATATTGGAGTTGAGCTTAACTTTATTATACTTTTTGGTATATATATTTTAGGCTCTTATATTAGCTATAAATATTTAGTTGTAGATAAGGAGCAAAAATCCCAAGAAGTTAACAATAAAGCTAAATCTATGAAAATGCCTATGTTAGTTTACATTTGTGGCATAGTATCTTTGTTAGTTTATGCTATTGAAGGTTCAGTAGGGGAGTGGGGAAGTTTATATCTTTTTCATGAAAAAGGTGCAGATGAAGCAACTGCTGCTTTAGTTTATGCTTTCTTCTCAATTTGTGCAGTAGCTTCAAAGCTTATGATTGATAATATCAGAAATCATGTTGCAGATAGTATTATTTTAACTATAGCATGCACACTTAGCTTTATTTGTTATGTAGCTGTGTTATATGTAGATAATAGTATTATTTGTTTAATTTTATATGCTATTGTTGGTTTTGCTATTGCACCTGTAGTTCCAATTGCTTTTAGTGTAGCAGGCGCACAAGAGGGAGTTAGTGCTAAAGATGCCAGTGCTACTGTTGCTCGTTTAGCCTATACAGGCTTGTTATTTTTCCCACCAATGCTTGGATTTTTAGCTAAAGCTCTTAGTTTGCAAATAGCATTACATGTAGTACTAATACAAATTTTTATAGTTTTAATACTTTCTTATAAATTTAGGCTTAATACGAAAGTTAAAAATAGAGTATAAAAAGCCTAAATTAAGTTATTAAAAGCTCAAGAAAATATAAACTAAAGCAGATTTAATTTCTGCTTTAGTAACATTAAAGCTCAAGTAAATTTAAGATTTGTTTTTTAGCTTGTATGATTTGCTCATTATTTTGAGCTGTATTTTTATTAACAATAGTATTAATCTGTTCTATTCTTTCATTAGCATAATTTATTTTATTATTTGAAATAGTGTTAAATTTATGTAGGGGGCTTTGCAGTACACATAAGCTTATATGTTGTCCATAGTTTTTTTCATAGCCACTATCATTAATAATTACACTTTCATTTCTTAAACTTATATATTTAGTAGCATAACCACTTTTATTTAACTCCCACATAGCATTAAAAGAAGCAAAACCATCGTTGTAATCTAGAAATTTAGGGAGGCCTAATCTTATTTTTAACGCATCATAATACATAGCTAAGGCCATATTTGCATTTTCAAAGTTTTGTAAGCTAGATTTAAAACATAAACCATCTAGTTTATGTTCTTGATTATACATTGCTATATAACTGCCGCCTTGACCTAAAAAAGGCATAGTACTTTGATTGATGTCCATAATGATTTGATCTTTTTTATTATCATCTTGTTCTATGTAGTAGTTAAAGTTTACAAAAGGATCATTACTTCCAGATTGTTTTTGTAAATAAGCACAATGATCTTCTAAACTTAATTCATTAAATTTACTATCTGCAGGAAGCTTTTGTAAAAAACTTAAAGCTGTATTATTTTTTATAGTATTATTATTGTTACTTGATGTAACCTCAGAATTTGTTGTACATGCTGTAAGTAGCATAAGTGCTAAACATGAGCAAAATAACTTTTTCATAAGTATCCTTTATCAAGAGCTATAAAATTTTAATCCTATCTAAAATTATTGTAATTAACCTTAGCAAGATAGATATTTTAAGTTTAAGGTTGTGCAAATTACAATAGATTAATATCTATTAGTATATTTATTTTAAATGTGTTTAAAGGTTAAAAAAACTTTTAGCTAAAAATAACACAAAGTAATTGCACAATTTTATAAATTATCAATTAATTTTAGTACATAAGTTACTTTAAATTAGAATTTAAATTTAGTTTTAGCAGTATTATATAAGTTAGCTATAAGCTAACAAATTACATAGGATAATAGCATAAATATAGCTAATTTATCCGACATTGAGCAGTAAATTTTTTTATTTTATCTCCCCTATAAAAACTAATGAGTTTTTTAAAATTATTATCTG
>CALXNP010000108.1 GCA_944389785.1 uncultured Anaerobiospirillum sp. | reverse complement strand
AAAGAGCAGCTAAAGTCGCTAAGGGCTTAGCTTTAACTTAACTTTTAACTATTATTTAAGTTGGAAAGTTGAGTAAATTATATAAAATCTAGAAAAATGATCTAAAGCTTAAAAAATTACAAACAAAATCTTGATAAGTAATATAAATACTATGGGCTATAAGTAAAATATGTATAAGATCACATTTTTAATTTAAAAGTTCAGCAGTATATAAAGCTTTTTAAAATATCTCTTTGATAAATATCATAATAGTGTAAAAAATGACTTATGAGGAAGTAAGCTATGTCCAAATTTATTACAAAACAAGAGCTACTAGATAAGATAGGCATAAATATATTAGCCTTTGTAATTTATAAGATATTTAGCAATCATCTAGAATAATGTGATCTTAAACAGGTTTTATTTATAGCCCATATATAAATACTGCTTTTTTATTAGAAAATTGACTACTCAATATCGATTTTTTTGTATTTATTAATGTAATTAAAAGTTCTTTCTTGTTTTATATAGAAGTTAAATTATATATTAACAATATGAGAAAAAAATACTGATTAATATGCTATAAAAACTTGTAAAACAAAACTATAAATCTTAAACTCATAGTATAACTAATCAAAAAATACAAGTAAAAAAGGTATTTATCTATGAGCAAAATACAAACGACTATAAATGACATAATTTCAAAACTACAAAAAAATAATATAAATCCTCTTAATCAAGATGGCTATAGTTTAAATAAAGCAGGCTTATTTAATTTATTTATATATGCTAAAGATGAGCAAGCAAAACTATATATTTATAGTGATATTTTTAATATTGAACATAGTAATGAAAGTTTTTTGCTTAATTTATACCAACAATGTTTAAGCTTTAACTTAATTAATAAACTACCATTTAATTATAAATTAGCATTAAATGATAATAGAATTTTTCTTATAGCATGCTTTGATGCTAATACTCTTAATGCAGCAAGTCTTGATAATAACATTAGTGAATTTATTAATACTGCCACTATGGTATATGAGCAAATACAAGTTACTGATGATACAACAGTACAACAAAATTTAAATTTAGCTAATAACAATAATGCCGACAATAATGCTATTAACATATCTCAAATTTTATGGGGTTAACTATGAGTGATACACAAATACAAAGATATGGCATACAGCAAAATACTTTTAATCATGATAATAGTATAAAGACAAATACTAGTAATCTACAAGCTATAGCAAATAGTGCAGTATCAGAGCAGATAGCCAAAAATACTATCAATGCTGCAAGTATTGCACATAACAATACAGCTAGTGTAACTACTGGCAATATTGATGCAAGTTTTGCTCTTGCTAGTTTAAAAAAACTACAAAATTTAGATATAGCAAATTTTCATAAATTATATGCAGATAAAAATTTAGATCAAAAACAGCAGCAATTTTTAGATATAAGCTTTGCTGCTTATATTTATCAGCAATTAGATGTATTAAATCTTAAGCAGGATAAAACAATAGCTGAGATCTTTTCAAACTTACAAAATCTACTGCTTAGCAATGATAAAGATGAAGTAAAAAGTTATACAGATAAACTTATATCGCTTAGTAATAATCTAAAACAGACTGATTCAAAGTGTTTTGATGTACTTGCACATATGCTAGATGTAGTAGATGCTAAGTATAATAATATGCTTAAATTAGAAGATAATTTACAAAAATTTATACAAGATCCAAGCACACAAAATTTAGCTAAATTAAGACTTGATAATAATGCTTGTATTGGTCTTGCAAGCCTTAATGAGGCTATAAAAGTAAATGATGAAATCTTAGCCTATGCACAAAGTACAGGCCAAATTAATAGTCATTGCCAACAAGACAAATCAAAGTTTTTAAACTTTATCAATAATAAAGCTCTTGCTATAGAAGATTTTAGAGAAAATAATCAAGACAATGCTTATATAACACAATTACTTGTAAAACAAGAACAGCAAAATTACACTGCTAAACTTGATGCTATAGAAAAGCTTAATGATCTTAAAGATATAAACAATGAGCAAACTTTAATAACTCAAGATAAGCACTCTTATTTTACCGAGCATAAAGATGAGCTGTTAACTAAGCTTAATGAACGTTTTACTCAATTACTAAAAGATCAATTAAATACAATTATTGATACAAGCAAACTTGATATCAATAATGCTAAACATATTTATTCTCTAATCAATACCTTAGGTGGTATAGAAAAACTACAAAATTTAGCTAGTATTGATAGTCAAACTTTAAATGCCTTACTATTTGATGCAAATAATTTAGATAAAGATGCTTTAATAAGCTTTGCCCAAAAACTTTATCAAGAAGGTTATAACGATAATATTGATTTATTTTTACAAAGAGCATGCATAAATAGTGACATTAACTTTGATGTAGTAAGTTTAATTTCATCTATAAGTATATGTAGTGATATATATAAACAAATTGATGCTAATTTTAACTTCGATCTTAAAAGTTTAACTTCAGATAGCTTACTTGAAGCTGCAAATAAAGTAGCTACAGATAAAGATTTAAAAAAATATCAAGATCTATTACCATCTTTAGTTAATAATGCTTTATTATTAAAGAATTTTGAGCTTAATAATCTAGCAACACAAGAGCAGCTTAATGCCTTTGTTGATAAACTTGATGATAGTTTCAATAAAAGCTTAATTAAGCAACAATTAGGTCATAGTCCTATTGTGACAAATTCTCAAACAAACAGCATTTATCGCCAATTAAATGTAAGCTCTGTAATGTTAAGATCTGATGATGTAATTGATAGCTATGCTAGATTAAATGAAAAATATAATACCCAACAATTGCAAGCAGAGTTAAAAGATAAGATACAAACTTTAATTTATGACCAAACAAACTCAAAGCTAACGGGTGTAGAGCTTAATAATGCTATTGATTTAGTTAAAAAACATAAAGCAAGACAAATTGCGGCTATCAACACAAGTCATAACACTCAACAATTACACCTAAATAATCAAGCTATAGAAGCTTTTAGTGAGGAATTAGCAAAAGCTTCTATAACAGCAAATTTTCTTGAAAAAACAGGACAAGACATTAATAATATCAAAGGACAAACTTTATCCTACTCTCTTTTGTATTTAAACATGTTAGCAAAAACACAAGCAAGTGAGCTTAATGCCTATGAGCTAGATAAATTTAAGCTTAACTTTTCAAGTTTAAATGATGCAGATGAAGTAGAATACAGCTTAGCTAACAATAAAAATCAAGTATCTGAATATAACTATAGCCTATTGCTACAACATGCTGCCAAATTAAATCATTGTGATCTTGATACTATGATTAGTAAGCTTAATCTTGAACAAGATAAAAATGCAATTTATAGAAATGTAGCAATTAGTAACAGTGATTTTCAAGCTAAAAAAGAGGCTATAGCCAAATTAAATTTAAATGATTTACATATTAGGTTAGATGAGTTTAGAACTCATAGTACTGGTTCTTCAAATGATGAAGGAAGATCTTTAAAAACACTTGTTAGAGATTTAGCCTCAGCAACTAATGCTGACACATTTAATCAAAAATTAAGTGAATTGCGCAATAAGTTTTTAAATACTACCTATTTATCTTATTGTGATATTGTTATTGCTAATAAAAAAGGAGAAGAAAAAAATACTGTTGAAATTCAAAGTGCTTTTGATAAAGTAAGAGATAAAAAAATTAATAATGAATTATTAACTAATATTGAAAGTGTTTTAAAAAATACTAATATACATAAAACAGGCATAGAGCAAAAACAAAGACAAATAATTAATGATGTAATTGAAGATAGCAGTAAATTATTTAATAGTAGAAATAAATTATTGCAAAATATTTATGATGTTGCTTTAACTAAAGCTCTCTTAAATTATGAATGTGCTACACAAGATGAGCTTATTACTAAATATTTACAAGCCCCATATGCTCAAAGAACACAGATGCTAAATAGTATGGTAGATACTATAGAGCAATTTGATATTAATAGAGACATTGCAACTGCCTATGTCCATTCAAAATTAAAGCTTGATACTTTATTAGATAAAGCTTTAAAGAGCGGTTTAAATGCCTTAAAAGATAAAGTTTCACAAGCACAAAAACTGCTTCATAATATAGATAATGTTTTTGCAAGCTCTCATCAAAAAGAAATAGCCCAAAATAATTTATTTGAGTATGTGCGTACTAATACTGAAGATATCTTAGCTCAATGTCATGATAATCAAAGTGCTATTGTATTAAATGTAGACAAAGGAGCACAAGTAAGTTTTGAACTTGTAACTGATGTTGAACTTACAGCAGGTATTAGTGCAAATAATCAATTAAAACTTTACTATGATGATAATAATAAAGCTTCACTTAATATCAAAGCAGGAGCACTATTAAATTTAGGTGTAAAAGCTTCTATTAATGATCTTTTTGAGATTGAAGGCTTAGTTGAAGGAAATGCAGATGCAGCCATTGAAGTAAAATTTGACAATGAATTTAAAGCCTCACAATTTTTAGCTTCACTGCTTTGTGGAAGCTTTAATAAGGATGA
>CALXNP010000107.1 GCA_944389785.1 uncultured Anaerobiospirillum sp. | reverse complement strand
ACTCCCATCAACAAAACAATCAAATAAATAATAGGAGTAGTCATGATTAAAATAACTTTAATTGCCGAGTTTCGGTCAAATACTAATGTCTTGTTATTATCAAAATCTATGCACAAATCACGTTTTCCTTTAGGTCCTCAAGTAAAACAAAATAATCTTGAGCTAACAAGAAGATAGCTATAGCTTAGTACTACTAAAGCCTCATTATCATATCTAAATTTTAAATAATCACTTGTATAAGTAATTTTAGCTATAACTGTATTTCGTGCAAAGATTTTAGTTTTCTGTAAAATTGCAAAAGAGTGTCTAATTTTAAAATTGGGTATTTTAAGATCTATACCACATCTTAGCTCATCAGCTAAAGTTAAATAACCACATTGATATAATAGTACATATGGGTTCATAGTTTTATAAGAAGTTGGACTTATAAAATCATAGTAATCAACATCATCATTATTATCAAGAGCATCCTCAAGAAAAACGTTTATCTTTTGAAGAATGGGATAATACTATTTTTGCAAATTATTACAACTCTTTTGCATATAAATTATTTAAGCAAGGGCAATGGATGATTGCAAATCAAGGCTGCTTATTTACTATTTAATGGTGTACAGTGTGGTATGTACCATACAAAGTCTAGTGATTATGATTGTTCATATCCATTTACCAAAGTACAGATAGAAAAGACTAAATTATCTCAAGAGCCAACTAGAGTTATTACTTGGGTAGAATATAAAGAAACTTTAATTGATTTTAGTGATTATATTAATAATTATGTAGAAAAGGCATTGGATGAAATTAATAAATTTACTTTAGAACAACTCAAACAATTTGAAAAAGAACGAGAACAAGTATTAGAGTTTAAAAAGATATGCAGGGTCTTGAGTATTTAGCAAGCAAGCTTACTTTTGCTAGTTTTAGTGCCAAAACTTGCAGTTTCTATTTAGGAATTTGTGAGCAGTTATTGCAACAATATGCAGATAATACTATTTTTCAAGAATTTGCTTTAAGAACAGAATATAGACCAAATGGCAAATGGGAATGTCGTACAGTTATTTTTGAGCATAATGTTATGAATAATGGGACATATCCTCAACCAACTTTTGAAGAATTTAAATTAAGCTTTAGAGGGCCTAATATTTAGATATTGCATACAGATTAATATCAATTGCAAACAATAAGTTATTTATATAATAGTAAGGATATTGTAAATTTACACTAATTTATTGTTTTGAATCACAAGTTTATATACTATATAGATATAACAAGATAGATAAGCATTATCAATGGTTTTTATAAGGAGTAAATTCATGTCTAACTGTTTTAAATCAAAAGATATTAGTAAACAAATAAAAATAGATAAGAAAATTAGTAAAAATAATGAAGATTTTGAAACATATTCTAGTCCTGAGGATGATTTAAAGTTAGCAGGTGTTTATATTAAAGAGTTTGATGGTACTGATATTAAAAAACTACAGATTGCTCTAGATAAGTTAATACCTCATCGTGATTATTTTGCTGATAATGCTTTTTGGCATTATCAAGTTGGCAAGTGTTTTTTCTATCTTGATTTAGCTTATTTATCAATACCTTATTTTAATAAAGCATTAGAGCTTGATCCTTTTGATCAAAAAAGTACTAAAGCTCTTTTTTATTGTGAGCTTGAGTTGGCTGCTCCTTTGTTTAAAAGAACTAAAAATTTTATGACAAGAATAGATACAATGTGGTCAACTTTTGCTAAGTATGAAAGTATTTGGCGTCAAAAATGTGATAAAGATGGCCTTAGTACAGAGCTCTTAGCTGAAATCAAATCTCAATGTGATCTGATTTTTGCACCTTTTGTTCTTAGTTGTTTTATTAATGTTGATTCTGAACATGAGTATAAATATCGTCTAATTTTTAATGTATCTAATCAATTAAACTTATTAATACCACTTAAATATTTATTAAAACATATTCCTAATACAGTTAAACAATATTGGCAAATTTATGCAGGTCTTGAGCAGATTAGTACAAATTCTATTAAACGTGATAAATTATTAATTGAAAGCCAAGATTTATCTCTTAAGTTAATACCTACTAAAGGGGCAGATTCTAGGTTAGGTTTTAAACAAAACTTTGAAAGTGATAGGAGCCGTTGGCAAAAGCTTAATGCTCAATATATTTTAGCTGTACACCATCAAAATATGACAAAGCTAAAGACTTTGGCACAAAATTCAGGTAAAGAAGAAGATAAGGTTGCCTTAGGCAATTTTTATGATGCTTGTCTTGAATTAATTTACCAAAATATTGGAGAGAAAAGCTCTTGTCATGCTTTTTGTGAAATAGGTATGGTAGCGGATTTTAAAAACTTTGCTAACATTGCAGCAGATACATTAACTTTAGATCAATTAGCTCAAAAACTTAATGAGCAAGACTATAATCTTAATTTATCTTTAGATGATTTAATAAAAGCACAGCGTTATGATTATACTTATCAGACACAAGTTAACTCTCAAAAGACAGAGCTTATTAGGGAAGATATTTTTGAGGGTTATACTTATTGTAAAGAGCTTATTTTTGATTATGCAAATCAAGATGTTAGTCTAGTTAATCTTTTACACTCAATAGGTGCATCAGCTGGATTTTTTGCATATAAACTTAAAGTTCATAATAACAACACAAATATTTCAAAAGAGCGACAAAATCTTCAAAAAGCATTTATAGAAGCTATTGATACTTTCGATGGAATTGAAGTTATTGGTGCTGCTTATGGCTTTAAGTATGATTATATTGATATTTTTTGTGGTGGTTTTTATCCAAATTTATTTCAAAATATGGAAGCATTTATTAATAAAAATACAGATTTATTTGAAAATGTAAGTTTTTATGCTTTTAGACAAGGCTTTTTTTTGAACTTATATGGAGAACAACAAGAGGAAATAGAATAAAAGATTTTGATAAACTTATAAATATCAATAATAAGTAGTATAAGTAAATTAGTTATATTTTATAAGGAGTTTAAAATGACAACTGATAATAAGAATATAAAAGTAGATAGAGCCATTTTAGGCGGACCTTTTATGATAGAATTGCTCTTAACACAACAGGCTATATTACCTAGTGATGAGAAGATAATAGATATTTTATCAAGGCACTTAGGAACGATAGATTGTTTAACTCATCACCAAAATTCTATTACTTTTTTTGCAAAAGATCATATTGTTAAATTTAAAGATAAAGAAGTACCTATACAATTTACAATTACAAATGATGTTAAATTTAAACGTGAGCAATTTAGTGATTTTGTTTTGAGTCAAATGTGGGATTGTCTTGATGATAGAGATCATATTTTAGATGTGTGTAAATATCAAGTTATGGCTTTTAATATGTTATCAAGCGGTCTTGATACTCATTCAAGAGCTATGCTTGAGGCTGATTTTGTAGAAGCATTAGCAGAGCTTTATCCAAACTGTGAGGCTTTTTATTTTCAAAATTCAGGTAAATTATTTAAAGCTGATAGGATTTATAACCATAATTTAAAAGGATTAGATCGTTTTACTCTATTTGGTGTTAATGTTAGGTTCTTTAATATAAAAGATACTAATGAAATGCTCATTGATACCCTAGGTATGAATACTATATATTTACCTGATTTACAATATCACTTTAAGGGGCTTGATCCTAATTTTGTGGTAAATCATGCTTATAATATGGTTTCTTATTTAATTGGTAACAAGAATCCAATAAAAGATAAAGATACTATTGATGGTATAAATGAAAATGGACTTATTGATTTAAACATACAATGGCAGTGTCGTTATGAAAATTCCATTATACAACCCTTAAGACCTGTGATTGATATTAATATGGGTCAGTATACAGCAGGAGAGCGTGAAAAATAAGAGTAATTAATTATTAATAACTGTAGATGGGGCGATTTAATTAAGGAGCATTGTATTTATCTGGAATAAGAAGAAATTAATTATGAAATCTAAAAAATATTCTCCATTTTTCATTTTTAAAATTATATGTGCTCTTATCCTTACTTTTTATCTAATGATGGGAGTTCCTACTGGTTGGATTTATGATTTAGGGGTTGGAGTAGGAAATAAGCAAGGACAAATTCCAGATCAATCTGTTGCAATGCTACAGTTCCAAGATGATGTAGAAAATTTTTACTTTAAGAAAACTCCAACTACAGTATTTAAAGAAGGATTAATACAAAGTCCTTTATTTCGTTTGCGTGATCCAGAGTATGCTGGAGAACATACACATGTTAATAGGCATACAAAAAGATCAGTTGTTGTCTCTGAATATATTTTCACTCCTTATCCTATAAGTTTAATAAGAGGTTTGTTACTCAAATTTTTTGCATCAGGTATATATAATAGTTATTATTTAGCTCCTTTAAAAGATGGTGCTTATGTTTGTATTTATTTTGATGATTATCTTATGCTTAGCTCTAATAATAAACTGCACACAGGTTATATTAGATATGCAACAACCAAAGAAAAAACTATGCTTCATCAAATGGCAAAAGTTTATAATGTAAATCCTGTGTATGTACTTGATATGTATCGTCATG
>CALXNP010000106.1 GCA_944389785.1 uncultured Anaerobiospirillum sp. | reverse complement strand
ATAGAGGGTTTTCATATGTTAATATTTCTTAAGATCCTGGGCATGGTATAAAATCTATACTCTTATAGTAAAAGTGAACTTTAGCTCAAAAATTTGCAAATAACTGCTTGACAAGAAATATAAACTATATTTTTCTATTATTTACGGTGGGTAGTGTTACCATTTTATTAAAAAATTTTACTGCTCAATGTCGGTTATAACGCACAATTTGGGTTAATACAGTAATAAAAAAAGCCTAGCAAATCGGCTAGGCTCTTAACAGGATAAATCACATATAACAATAAAACTACTAAGTTCTGTGTACACTTCTATGGGCTATAAATAAAACCTGTTTAAGATCACATTATTCTAGATGATTGCTAAATATCTTATAAATTACAAAGGCTAATATATTTATGCCTATCTTATCTAGCAGCTCTTGTTTTGTAATAAATTTGGACATAGCTTACTTCCTCATAAGTCATTTTTTACACTATTATGATATTTATCAAAGAGATATTTTAAAAAGCTTTATGTACTGCTGAACTTTTAAATTAAAAATGTGATCTTATACATATTTTACTTATAGCCCATAGTACACTTCCCTCAGTATATGATTTTTATAATATTTAAAAATAACGCACCATTTTATATTAAATTTATAACATATTGAAATTAAAGATAATTTATTTTAGAGATTAAATTCATCTTTTATCCATATGTCAATATCTTTTACAATCTTCTTTTTAAGAGCTCTAATATAATTTTCCATATAATCATAATCAATTTGTTTATCACTAGTTATAGGTAGTACAAGTTCATTATTTTTCATCTTTTTCCAATTACACATATTGTTAAAGTTATATATCAATCTTATATAGCGCATAGCTCCTACTATATATAGTAATGCATCTGGTGATACTTCTTTGATTATTTTTAATGAAAAAACATGTGCATGTGTTGCCATTTTATATTGAAAATCACGGTACCAAGCAAGACCAAACATATCTATTGTTATTGAATTTGCAGGAAATACTCTAGCAGGCACATCAGTACTTCCAACAATACCCTGATTTTCAAGTCCAGAGTTAATATACAAATATCCTCTACCATTTACATGATGTCGCTGTATATCAAAATCTCCAGTCTGAGCTTCTGCAAATATATCATTAAACTTAAAAGTTGAATGTCTTCCCCCCCCCCCCATCAACAGCTCTTTCAATAGCCTGATACTCTTTCTCAGAAAGCTCATAATTAGCAAAACCACTATTAATTAAATAAGACTCTAGTTTACGAATACGATCAAACTCTAATTCATGAACATACTGCTTAATGTAATCAAATGCGAAACTATCCTCTATAACTGGTAACTCTATAAATATTGCAGCATTTCTTAAATCTGAACTTGAAAGTTGCTCACCATAGGAAAAGTTACCAGAAATAGATTTCGCTAAAGCTGTTGCTATATATAAACCAGTCTCAATTGTAAAATCGTGACCTTTTAGTTGTAAAACGTGAACTTTCATCTCACAACTTGCAGTATATGGATGATAAAAGACATTACCTAAAAAATTAACAGATATAAAATTTGTGTAATGTCTTGCCTCTGTAAGATTACCAGTATCAAAATAACCAACTATACCATTATTACGACTTGTTACAGAAAGTCTAGGAATTTTTCCCTTAACAAGCTTACTACTATTAATCAAGCTACCAGTTTGGATATCAAAAACTTCACCAACTTTAAATAACTTAAACTCGCCCCCGTTTTTCTTGAAATTATCTTCAAGCTCTGATAAACGAGGGCTTATATTTTTCCCAAATCGTTATCTGTATCTTTAATTATTTGGCTCACTTTCCATGCTAAATAATCCTTAACTGTTGTTTTAAAATCTTCAATCTTTGGAGTAATATCTATTTTCTTATGTTGAGCAAATGTCCAGTCATTACCTTCAAGTGTTATAGTATCTCTAACCACTAAATTATTTGACTCATTATAATAGTCAGTTTCTTTCTTTCTACCTAAAATAATATCCTCAAGCTCTTTATAACGTGCTTGAGCATTATCTATATCTCTTAAATTAACTTCCTCAGATGATTTACGTCTATTTTGTCTCATATATCCATCATTAGAAAAATCAATAAAGGTAACTAAACTTTGAGGATCATGCTGTTGATTTACCTTAAACAAATATATAGCTGTTTGTACACTAGCTTTTCCTTTAAATAAATCTGGCATATGAATACTTGCAATTAAACTACTATGTTTTAAAATTTCTTTAGTATATGGCAAACCATTGCCTGAGCCTGCATTTTCTTGAATTAAAATACAAGCATATCCTTTTGACATCATTTTTAATGCTCGTTCTACAAAATTAAAACCTTTACCCGAAGCACTATAAGGTGGATTCAGTAAAAAAACGTCATAAGGGAAATTATCAGCCTTGTGTTTATACTTAAAGCTATCACCTTGTCTTACATTAGAAGATCCATCACCTGTTAAAATCATATTAATAACTGCAAGAATAAATATATTAGGTAAAATTTCTATACCTAAAAGCTGATTTGCTTTAATATCCTTTATCTTTTCTTCTTGCTCTTGATAAGTTGATATATTTTTTTTAACATCTTCAATCATCAATTCCATTGCACTGATTAAAAAGCCACCAGATCCCATAGCAGAATCCCATACAAAAGAATTCATATTAGTTTGAGCAAGTCTTGCCATAAGACGTGTTATATATCGTGGTGTTAAAACAACATCATTATCTTTATCATTATCAAGATTCATCCAATCTTTAAGTGATGTTAAAATGATACCAGTGAAATCAACATTAATACGTAGTTTTAAAATAGGTGATATTGTTTCTATTATATCTCTATAATACTTTTTAATTAAACTTTCTTTATTGTTTGGCATCCAAAGAGTATTATTATCAATAAAAACTTGTGTTAACAATCTAATAATCATATCGGTTTTTTCTTTAGAGCTATTGCGTGAATTAAGAAATGATTCAATACGATTAATGATTACATATCCATCATGATCCTTATTATTAGTATTACCTTTTAAATCATCCAATGATAAATCCTTAGATCCATCTATTGATAGTGAGGCCATAATAAGACCAGAAAACAATAATAATTTATCATTAGTAGCTAATTGTGTTTTAAACTCATGATCATCATAAATCTTTTGATGAATATTTTTAACAGCCTTTTCAAGCTCGGTATGTTTAGTTTTCTTAATAACCTCTTTTTGCTCTTCACTTAAAGTTGCCTGATTAAGTTCATTAATTAACTTATCAATATTTTTTACATGTAAAAAAGACAAGCTGTTAGTATATTCTTCTAGATAAATAGGCAATCTAGCATTATCCTCTGATACATAATATGTAGCAATTTCTTTTATAATTTGTCCTTTTTCTTCATATCCATTAAGTCCAATAGCTAATACTTCCTTATACGTTCCTTCATCCAATATTGCATTTGCATAATGAATTGCCCCATTTACTGCATAATTTTCGATTGCTGTATACTTTCCATCCTTAGAAACTAATTCAATTTGCTTTTGAGAATTAAATTTAATAAGTTTATTCTTTGTACCTTTAACTTCAATCATTACAGGAATAACCCTATTATTTTTAGTTGATATTAAAATTTTAATATCTGGATAATTACGTCCTGCTCCACCTGACTTACTTGGAGATTGGGATAAAGCTCGATCTATTGCAGGATTAATACTTTCCGTTTTACAAAAATAATAAATATCATTTTGCTTTAACTCTGATTTAAAATAATCTTCAATTTTTTCTTCAATACTTCTTTTTTGCATTTTCTGTCCTTAATTAATTAAAATTTACTCACCTATATTAGACACTTTTGCTTATTGTAAAGTTAATCCCATTTATATTTTATATTCAAAATATTATGTAGATAAAAATGATACCTATTTTTAAACCTTTTTAACTACATTTATAACTCCTCATAAAATACTATAATATACATTCTAACTCAACTTTCCAACTTAAATAATAACTAAAAATTGAGTTAAAGCTAAGTCCAAAGCAACTTTAGCTGCTCTTTAAATAGATTTATTAATTTTTTTGTGATTTTAGCCTGCATAGAAGCTAGATTAGGTATTTATATTAACTGTTATCAATAAAGAAAGCCCTAATTTGTTATAATAAATTATAATAAATTTGGTAATCCATAACAAAAAGAGCCGTCGACTTATGATAATACAAAAAGATACACAAATTGAATTAGATACAGGTAAAACCTTAAAAAAAAGCTATTGCAGAAATAGGATTAAGGAGCTCTATAAGGGCAATGTCTCCTTTTGATATGTTTTCAAATTAACTAATTAGTGTGCCATGAGATGAAAACAGCGTCAAAAGTCGCCTGGACATATTCCCCCTTGCGAGTCTTGTATTAGTCCCCTCACGGCATAGATGAGAAAAACTAACAAAGGAGGACAATGCTAAAGACATCTATCATGATTTAAGACAGCTGTGGCACATTGAAGAATGTTTTAGAGTTATGAAAACAAATTTGGATACAAGGCCTGTTTATGTATGGACAGCTGATAGAATAAGAGGACATTTTTTAATATGCTATTTAGCATTAGTACTTGAAAGATTGTCCTATTATAAAGTAAGACAA
>CALXNP010000105.1 GCA_944389785.1 uncultured Anaerobiospirillum sp. | reverse complement strand
ATAAAAATTTAGATAAATATTCATAATATCAATGAGTAATATGTAATTTTTACCTCTTTTTTGCTCTAAAGTCGGGAAAAAATAAGCAATATGAGAATCAGATCCTAATGCTATAATATTACCTATACTTTTAGCTAGTTTTGCAATTTGTACACAATTATCATGAGAGTTAGCTCTAGTATTAACAGATGATGATGAATTAATTTCAATAGCTACATTATGCTCTTTAGCACATTCTAATACTGCTTCCATATCAATAGGATATTTTACATTACCAAGATGAGTTATAACATCAACTTTATTTGATTTAATAACTTGCATTACAAGTTTAGTATTAGTATCTTTATCAGATGGTTCTAAATTTGGATGAAAACCAGCTAATACTATATCAAGTTTATCTAAATAACGCTGCTCTAAATCAATATCACCCTCTTTAGTGATATTTGCCTCTATACCACGTAATACAGCTACACCATCTATAATATGAGGTACCACTCTTAAATTACCAAAATGCCAAGGGTGTGGAGCATCCTCTAATGCAGGACCATGATCAGTACAAGCAAACATTAAAATACCCTTGTCTACTGCTTGATTAACATACTCTGCTATAGTGCTATAAGCATGTGAACTTGCCAAAGTATGTGTATGAAGATCAACCATAAAACGCATAATTTACTCCTTATTCTATAATTGGACTAAAATTCTTGTTCCCATAAGCTGCAAAACACATATAAAGTTGCTCTTTTGTAGTGGTACTTAATCGCAACATTTCATCAGAAGGCAACTCATCCTTACTAAAGAAACGACAATCAATAGTCTCACTATTTGCTACAAATTCTCCTTTAGGCTGCAGTCCTAACATAAACACTTTAAGCATACCAAATGGCATAGAAGGCACATTATGTTTATTACGAACTAAAATAGCTATTAAGCTCTGAATATGTGCACTGAAACCTGCTTCTTCTTTAAGCTCTTTTAAGGTGTTAGAAACTAAACTTTCATTATTATCACAATAGCCACCAGGCAAACTCCAAAGACCACTTTTTTCTTGAACTAAAAGAACTTGACCTTTATCATTAAAAACAGCAGCTCTTGTATCTATTTTAGGTGTTTGATAGCCTATTTCACAAAGCATTTTTGAACATAAACTATCTGGTTCAATTTGCCCATGACTTGCTAAAATCACAGAACTAATCTGCATTAATCGCTCATATCTTTCTTTATCATAAATATCATGACAAAAACTAAGACCATTTTGAGCTATAGCACAAAGCTCAGAACCTAATTTATACCAAAAAGCATTACTATCATTATCAATTGTATTTAAAAGAGTAACTAAATCATATGGATTTTTTAGATAGTGACTACATATTAAATGCTCTTGCTGGCAATACCCCCACAATGCTAAAGCAAAATCTACACCTGCACTTTGAGCACACATCAAATCTGTTTTAGCATCACCTATGAATAAAATTTCATAAGGCTTAGCACCAGTTATCTGCATATAACGCAATATAGAATCTGGATAAGGTTTTGGTTTTGCAACATCATCTGAACATATAACACGTGTAGGATTAAAAAACTTACGTATAGATAGCGGTAAGAAATCACCTAGATCACCTCCAATATCACTAAATGTACGCTGACGTGAGGTAATGATACCCAAATGATAACCTTTATCTTGTAAAAATTGCAAAATAGCTAAAATACCATCAAATATCTTAACACTATAAGCTCTAGCGGCTACTGCTCTAACCCACTGATCAAAAAATTGCTCTTTATCTGCATCAGCAATACCTAATTCTTTAACAGCTTCTACACCAGGAATGCCAAATAAACGCCCAAGGCTTTGTGTAGTTTCTGTTGTTTGAGGATTGTATTTATGTAATACCTCATACAAAGCATCCATATTAGCAAAATGAGTATCAAAAATAGTACCATCTAAATCAAATAAAATATGCTTATATCTTGTATAACTCATTTAATCACCATCTTTTTGTATATCAACTACAATGATTTTATCAAGCATAAATTTAAAAAAGATTTTATGCCCATATAATCTTGCGCAATAAAGTTTGTCATCACAAGTTCCTGCTCTATAAGCTGGTCTTGGATCACATGCTAAAATACTTTGTAGATTACTCCACATTATTTCATCTTTAATTAAAATATGATCTTTTAAGCTATCAATATACTCAACTTGTTTATAGTCAAGATCAGTGTTTGCAAATCCTCCTTTTGCATCAATTTTACAATCAACAAAAGGTATATATGGTTTTATATCAATAATAGGTGTCTTATCCACCATATCAGCACCTAAAACTAAAAGCTTAGCACTACCTCTATCGATCACAATTTTATCTAATTTAACTATAGATAAACCTATACGTGAAGGTCTAAAAGGAGAACGTGTAGCAAAAACACCTAACTTTTGATTTCCACCTAAACGAGGTGGTCTTACCATAGCTCTAAAACCAGTCTGCTCTTCAATTTTATCAAAAATAAATAGCACATAAAGATATGAGAAACCATCAAGCCCAATAAAAGCATTAGCACTATCATATGGTTTAAAAAGCTCTATGGTGGAAACTATATTTTTTGCAAGTAAAGCTTGTCTTGGTACTGCAAATTTATCAGCAAATGGTGTATGTATTTGCCCAATAATTTTACACTCAAAATTATTCATCTATTCTTAAAGCCTGACCATAGCAAGTAACACTCTCAAGACAAGCAGCATCTGCTTCATCATGCTTTATTCTAATACACTTACCTAATAAAACAGCATTAGCTTGAGAATATTTTAAAGCCTCTTGACGCAAAGCAATTCTAGCATCAGTTTCATTAGCAATCATATCACGTTTTTGCATTTGACATGATAAGCCTTTAATATTAGCCAAAACTATATATGGCTTATCCTCAAGATAAGCATTATCTACTATCTTTACAGTAGAAATTTTATAATAATCTACAAAATTTTGAGGATCTAAATTAGTTTTAAAAGTATAAGAACCACAAGAGCTTAAACCTAAAGTTGCACTTATAGCTAAAATTAATATTTTTTTATTTTTCATATCCCTATTTCTTACCTTACTATATCTTGTATAATTTTACAGTCTTTTATTTAATTTGCACTTCAATTTTCTAACCTAGACAGAGAATAAAGCAAAGACCCAACCTATATTGAGAAAGCATGTAATATGATAAAACTATACTTTGATTACCCTTGTTATAATAACTCAATCTTCAAGTCTTTTTAAGTTTTCTATAATAAATCAAGTATAGGAAAAATATATTAACTTTTATAAACAAGAAAAATCTTGAAAATATATATAAGAAACTTTGCTATATAAAATTCTTGTAAAACTTCTACTTAACAATAATCACAAGTTCATAACAAATAAGAAAATAACTTTTAAATACAAGGCAATAGAAGAACTAACCTTCTAAAAAACTCAAGAAAAGTCAAACATTAATTTATCATTATTTTTCACATCAAAAATATTAAGAAAAATTGTAAATTCTATCGTGTCATTTTGTCATTTCTTGTTTTAAATATTATATATGCTAATATGAGAATATAGTTGTCTTTAAAATTTAACCTCAACTTTATAGTAGTTAATGTGTTAAATTAACAGTTAATTTTTAATAAGTTATTAAGGTTTTATAAATGTCAGTAAAAAGTATTTCCTGGGCTAAAACAATAAATGAGACTTTATTCTATAAAGCCGCATCCCCTGTTACATCTAATATAAAAAATATTGATAATGTTTATAATATGCTCAAAGATGAAGCTAGCAAATCAGCATATGAGCAGGAATTAGCATACAAGATATTATACCATTCAATACATCGAAGCGATCTTGCTTCAACACTTACTGGTGGCATTAGTTTAGAATATTTTAATCAATTAAGAGAAAAAGCTCTAACAGATCAAAGTTTACCTAAAATTTCTCTAAATAAACAACCATTACCACTACCTCAATGTTTTGTTACTATATTCTACTTAAACCAATATTGTTATGAACTTGAAAATGGTAAAAAAATCACAGTAGAAAAAGATGATATAGTTTTAGATTGTGGTGGTTTTTATGGTGAAAGTGCTGTTTGGGCTCAAAGAAATGGGGCTAAAAAAGTTTATGCCTTTGAAATTTCTCCAAATAATTTAAAGATAATGAAAGAAACTTTCAGCAATAATAATTGTGAAGATGTAGGAGAGAGTGTACCTTTAGCTCTTAGCAATAAAGAAGGTGAACTTTACTTTAATGCAGATAAAAATAATCCAGGAGCTGGAGTTGTAAGTACTGAAAAACAAAGTAATAGTATAGTTGTACCTGTAACAACTATAGATAGTTTTTGTGAGAAAAACTCAATTACTCCTAATTTTATAAAGATGGATATTGAAGGTGCAGAGTTTGATGCTTTAAGAGGTGCTATGAACACTATTAAGCAATATAAGCCTAAACTTGCTATTTGTTTATATCATTATATTGAAGATATGTGGCGTATACCTTTACTAATTAACCATATAGAGCCAAATTACAAATTTTATTGTAAAAAAAGTCATCCATATGCTGAGTTTGTACTATTTGCTCAATGTTAACAGTACTACTAAAATATAACTACATTAGTTTATTGTAAACACTAATTCTTGAAATATAGGCATGCCATTTTAAGACACTTTACTAATTTGACCTGCCTATTCAATGGTTCATTCGTTTAATTTACTTACTGTTTTTATTAATAAAATTAGCTAAAGTTATTTAGTTCTTAGCTTTAACCTATTGTTTAAATATGGGCTATAAATAAAACCTGTTTAAGATCACATTATTCTAGATGATTGCTAAATATCTTATAAATTACAAAAGCTAATATATTTATGCCTATCTTATCTAGCAGCTCTTGTTTTGTAATAAATTTGGACATAGCTTACTTCCTCATAAGTCATTTTTTACACTATTATGATATTTATCAAAGAGATATTTTAAAAAGCTTTATATACTGCTGAACTTTTAAATTAAAAATGTGATCTTATACATATTTTACTTATAGCCCATATTGTTTAAATTAAAAAATTAAATTTTATTAAATAAATTACTTTCCTAATCGATATAAGTATTGTACGAAATATTTCCCACAAAATTTTTAGGAGGCCATTATGGCACTATATGTTAATACTAATGTGAGCTCAATTAACTCACAAAACAAATTAAACAATG
>CALXNP010000104.1 GCA_944389785.1 uncultured Anaerobiospirillum sp. | reverse complement strand
TTATCTAAATTCCTTATAATGTTATAAAAATATAGCTAACTTGTAATTTTTTATAATCTCTTAAGATCCTGGGTATGTATAAAAATATAAAATTTATTTATTGTAGATTTTTTATTTTTTCTGTATAATTTTAACGCCCCTTTTGTCAGGTTTTTTGGATTCCCACCCAAATGGCTTGAGCAAACAATTTCGTTTGTAAGGTTTTTTACCTAGCTTTTGCTAGATTTTTAAAGGGTTTAATTTAATGAAAACTTATGTAGCAAAACCATCAACTATTAAGCATGAATGGTTTGTTGTCGATGCAGCCGGTATGACCTTAGGTCGCCTCGCTACTGAAATTGCTTTACGTCTTCGCGGTAAGCACAAGCCAGAGTACACTCCTTTTTTAGATACTGGTGATTACATCATCGTTATCAATGCTTCAAAGGTAAAGGTAACTGGTGCTAAGACTACTGATAAGATTTATTACCACCACACAGGTTATCCAGGTGGCATTAAGTCTGAGTCTTTTGAGAAGTTAGTAGCTCGTAAGCCAGAGCAAATTATTGAAACTGCTGTACGTGGTATGCTTCCAAAGGGCCCTCTTGGTAGAGCTATGTTCCGTAAACTAAAAGTATATGCTGGTGAGACTCATAATCATGCTGCTCAACAGCCTCAAGTTCTAAAGTTTTAAAGGAGCAATAGCAAATGGCTGTAAATCAGTTTTATGGTACAGGTCGTCGTAAGAACTCAACTGCCCGTGTATTCATTAAGCAAGGTTCTGGTCAGATGACCATTAATGGTCGCTCATTAGAGCAATATTTTGGTCGCCCAACATCTCGTATGATCGTAGCTCAACCTTTAGAGCTATTAGAGGTACAAGATAAGTTTGATATCTACGTTACTGTAACAGGTGGCGGTATTTCAGGTCAAGCAGGTGCTATTCGTCACGGCTTAACTCGTGCTTTAATTGATTATGATGAGAGCTTCCGTCCTGCATTACGTAAGGCAGGTTATGTAACTCGTGATGCACGTTCTGTTGAGCGTAAGAAGGTTGGTCTTCACAAGGCACGTAAGCGTCCACAATACTCAAAGCGTTAATCGTTTTGTTTTCATACAAAAACCTCTGGCTATCAGAGGTTTTTTTATATTTGAAATTCTTTTATATCATCAAAGCTGTACTTATCTTGATAGATCGTTATATTCTCTGTTATGCTATAATCAAAAGAAAACTTTTAGGGAGACTATATGTCTATAAGCAGCATAAATCCATACATCTTTAAAGCTTTTTTAGAGTGGATGTCAGATAATGAGCAAACACCACATCTTTTAGTAGATACTAGAGTAAATGGTGTTGATGTGCCAACACAGTATGTCAGCAATAATTTAATCATGCTATCGATCTCTAAAGCTGCTACGCATGAATTTAAAATTTTAGAAAGCAAGATTACTTTTAAAGCCAGATTTAGTGGTGTAGAGCATCAAATAGAAGTACCATATAAAGCCATGTTAGAGTTAAGAGCAGTAGAAAGCAATAATACTATTCCTCTAATTTATTGGATGCAAGATGATCAATCTGATGAGCAAAAGCCAGAAGAGGCTCAAAATACCACAGATTTAGATTTAAATCTTGAAGAAGATGATTTATTTTCTATTAGTAAGCAAAATAGTGGTGATGATTCAAATGATGATTCAAATCCAGGATTTAGTTTAGTTTCAGATAAAAAGAATAATTAATAGTTATAGATTGTAAAACTTATATATTTAGATTAAGCCCCTTAAAAAAGGGGCTTTGATCTATTAACGAGGTGTGCCTAATTGTACCCACATTGGAGCTGTATATATCAGCTTACCTTGTAAGTGAATATCACCACTTAGACCATTTATAGTATTAGCATCACTTGCTTGTAATTCTGCTAAAGATAAAGCAACAGTTATACTGTCATAACTTACAGCAAATATTCTTTGGCTTTGAATATTAGCTTTACCTATATTCTCTAAAAAACCAACTTTAAGTCTGCTTTCTGTTAATAACCAAGGCATATCTCCAAGCATAGCACCTTTTAGACTCATTTCAATACCAGAGTTATTTACACCACTGTAGCCAATATTAGACAAATATACAGCTTTATTAGCATTAACTTTAGCTTTAATTAAATTAGCATCAGTTGCAGAGGCATTTAGGTATACAGCATCTGGCTTTACAAAGTTACAATTAGCTAAATCTTGGTTAAGTGTGTTAGTGTTTTGATAATAGCATTGGGTTAAAATAACATTGCTATCAGATAAAGCTTGTTTTAAGCCATTTAAATTACGCTCTTGTCTTTGACTATGTCCTGAAACAACTAATACTTGATTGTGATTATCATTGAGTAATTTATGTGCTACACTCATACCTTCAAATTCTGGACTTAAATCAAAGTAGAGCATATTATTTGGCATAGTTTGATCTGTTGTATTAAATACTATGGCAGGCAGTTTATTATTGCTGCTAATAAGCTTAGATACATTTTCTTTTAAGATAGGACCTATAATCAATTTAGTACCATCATTATTAATTTGATCAATAATAGTTCCTAGATCCTCACTATTGCTATCATAAAATACAACATCAAAATTAGTTTTATTATTTTGTATAGCAGCAAGTATACCTAGTTTTGCTACATTACCAACACCTTGAGCAAAGCGACCAGATAAAGGTAGGATTACAGCTATTTTATCTCCTTCTTTAAGAGGCTCAATAGTATAGGTTCTATCTGTATTTTGCTCTATAGTTGATGTATTGATATCAGTCTTATCTATACTTGCTAATATATGACCTTTATAATTTTCTTTAAAATCAGCTAAAAGTTTTTCTTTAGCATTTACATTAGAAGTTTTTTCAATTAAAGCATATTGGTAAAAAGCTTTATCATTATAGTCAGCAGCATTTTGTAATAATAATGATAATTCTGATGGACTCTTTTTTTGCATCAAACGTAAAGCTTTTGTAGCTATATCGTAAGCATAATCATTATTAACTAAATTTAGTAAAGCTTTATATGAGTTATAAGCATTATTAAAGTAAAGATCTACATTATTTTTAGCTAAAAGCTGTTCATTAACTTTAGCATTTAAAGAGTAATAATAAATTAAAGCTTGAGTAGGTAAAACTTGTATGTTAACCATACGTAGTGTATCAAAAGCAGTAAGTAAGTCTTTATTAATAAAAGCATTGCTGGCTTTGAGGGTATTTAGCTCACTATGTTCAAGTGGAGATTGAGCTAAAGACTGCATATTAGTTAAGTTAGCATTAGCACTTGTAAAATCATTATTATTAATAAAATAACGTGTTTGTAAGATCAAAGCATTAAACAAACTATCTTGTCCTACACTCTGAGGCAGGGTTTGATAATAAAGACCATTTTGCATATTGAGTTTAGCAAATGCATCATTGGCACTTATTGTTGTTTGAGTTGTACTGCTAGGAGCAAAAGTACTTTGACAAGCACTAAGACTTAAAGCAAAACCTAAGCTCATTAGAGCTATATATTTTTTTATCACGCGTTTTTTCACTTGCTCTATCCTAATTATTAAGATTAAATATTAATATGCTAATTATATCTTTAGGAGCATAAGCTTGCAATAAAGGCTATTTTGAAGCTTAACTATATAAAGTTAAGTTATACGGTTTAAAGTTACAATAACTATGCACTAAAGTTAATGAATATAGATTATTGAGTAAAAAATTTTTCTTTTTAGCTAAAAATAAATAATTAAAAGGTAGATTAGATGTTAGAAAATGCCCTATATATAGTACCTACACCTATAGGTAATCTTTTAGATATAACCAAAAGAGCAATTGAGGTTTTACAGCAAGTTGATGTTATTGCAGCAGAAGATACTCGTCATTCTAAAATTTTATTAGACAATTTAGGTATTACTCCTAAAAAATTAATTGCTTGCCATGATCATAATGAGGAACAAAAAGCACAATTGTTTGCAAATATTTTACAAGAAGGTAAAGCTATAGCCTTAATATCAGATGCCGGTACACCATTAATAAGTGATCCTGGCTTTAAAGTTGTGAGATATTTGAGTAATTGTAATTATAAAGTTATTGCTTTACCAGGACCTTGTGCTGCTATTACAGCTTTGAGTGTGTCAGCTTTAGCTACAGATAGTTTTCATTTTATGGGGTTTTTACCAGTAAAAGAGCAGGAATTAAATAAAACTTTACAAACTTTAATTAATAAAGATTGTGTTAGCATTTTTTATGAATCACCTAGACGTATTTTAACTACAGTTAAAGCAATAGCAGCTATTATGCCGCAGCGTGAGCTTGTAATTTGTCGAGAGCTGACTAAGACTTTTGAATCAGTGTATAGGTATAATGCTGCTGATATGTATGAATTTTTACAAGCAGATGAAATGCGTCAAAAAGGTGAGTTTGTACTAATTGTAGATAAAGCTCCAAATAAAGAACAAGTTTTAGATGACAAAATTATTTTAAGTTTAAAACTATTACAAGAAAAAATGTCATTAAAAGATGCTTGTAAAATAGTTAGTACCATTTTTGATATAAATAAAAACATTCTATATAAAGAAGCTTTAGCTTTAAAGGATAATTTTAATTAGCAGCTTAATATAGCTTTTATAATTTTAGCTTTTCTTATATAATTGAAGATGAAGTTAGCCAGACAGTCGCTGCCTTTTTCAAGTGTTTTAACATACTAAAAAAGGGGGAGGAAAGTCCGGGCTCCATAGGACAAGGTGCCAGGTAACGCCTGGGAAGCGTGAGCTTACGACAAGTGCAACAGAGAGCAGACCGCCTAAATTAGGTAAGGGTGAAAGGGTGCGGTAAGAGCGCACCGCGTCTTTAGTAATAAAGATGGCAGGGTAAACTCCACCTGGAGCAAGATCAAATAGGTCCTATTATAGCGTGGTCCGCGCTAGGACGGGTTGATTGCTTGAATCTAAGAGTGATCTTAGATCTAGATGAATGACTGTCATCACAAACATAATGTGAACAGAACCCGGCTTATAGGCTAACTTCAGCATATTTACACAATCCTTCATCCAATTACTATTACCCTAGCTATAATTTTTGTTTATAACTTAGAGAGTCACTTCAAATTTTTTTGATTTAAGTTCTATTATGATTATTTATATCTATAATTTTATAAGTTAATTAAAATCTCAACTTTCCAACTTAAATAATAGTTAAAAGTTGGACCAAGACTAAGTCCTAAGTGACTTTAGCTACTCTTTAAAT
>CALXNP010000103.1 GCA_944389785.1 uncultured Anaerobiospirillum sp. | reverse complement strand
GCAAAATGCTCCTTGTGAACTACACTATTATTAAAAGTAAGTATTAAAAAATTAAGGATCATACATAGTTAAATATTAAGCAATACAAATTTATATTTAGCTTAGTTATCAATTTAACTATTTAAGAGATTTATAAGGAGCATTATATGAATAGTAATTTAAGAACATCAGTTAATGGCATTAGTTTAATTAAGCAGTTTGAAGGTTTTAGATCAGAGGCATATTTATGTCCTGCTAATATTTTAACAATTGGTTATGGTCATACTAAAGGAGTTAAGGCAGGACAAAAAATATCAGCTCAAGAAGGGGAGCAATTATTAATAAAAGATCTTGAGACCTTTGAGAATAATGTTAAAGCCTTAGTTAAGGTACCTTTAAATCAGAATCAATTTGATGCTTTAGTATGTTTTACTTTTAATCTTGGGGCAAATAATCTATCAAACTCTACTTTACTTAAAAAGCTAAATCAAAGTGATTTTGCTGGTGCTGCACTTGAGTTTTTAAAATGGAATAAAGCCAAAGGAAAAGTACTTGCTGGCTTAACTAAAAGACGTGAGGCTGAGTCAAAATTATTTAAGAGCTAGGCTTAAGCTATGTCAAAAAATATTATATCGCTAAAAAGTATTATCACTGCAATTACAAGATCTTTTAGTCAAGCTCAAGAGGAGTTATGTTGGTCACAATTAGCAGCTTTATTAGAGTTTTTTCATGATGATGGCAGTCCAAAAACTTTAAAGTTTAATGTACCAAGCTTTAATGAGAATGATAATAAAAGTGATGAGATTAATACTTTTCAAGCACCTATATTAAGTTTAATAGCTCCAAGCCCATTACATATTGCAGATAGCAAAATAGAGTTTAATGTGGCAATTAATGAACTAAGTTATAAAGAAAATACCTCATTAACTCCAAAGGAAAAGTTTTTAGATTTAGGAGGAAAGGATGGTGATACATATATAAGTGAAGATAACAGCATACCTTTTGACATGATGGTTGATACAAGTATTGCTAATAGTGATGTTAGAGGAGGCATTAAGATAGTAATGAAAGTAAAAAGTTCTAGTAATCAAGATGGTTACGAAAGGATGCTTGCCAAGCTTGCTCAACTTCAAGTGATAGATAAAAAAACAAATAATTAATTGTGATCTTTTAGTTTTAAAAACTTAAGTGAGGTGTTTTATGTCTGAAATAGCAAATCAATTTAGTGGCTTACCTATGGCTGATTTAATAGGTGGTCCTTTACAAGCTGCTTGTGATGCTCAAGTAACATTGGCTAATGCTACATCTGATTTTATTAGTAAAGTAGGTTTTGATCCTAAAACTAAGGAAGTCAGAATGGTAAAGATTGGTTTTGATAGACCAGCTAGCAATGTTGTTTCAAATAATAGTGGTACTAACTATGGTGTAGAACATGTGGATTTAAATGTTCCATTTTTATCATTAGTTAATACTCCTGCTTTATCTATTAAAAGAGTAAATATTACTTTTGATATGGAGGTAAAGAGCTCATCAGTAGAGAAAGAAAGCAGTGATAAATCTGCAAGCCTTGCTGCTGATGCCTCTTTTGGCTTTGGTTGTTTTAAAGCTAAAGTTAATATTTCAGGATCTATATCTTCACATAAAGAAAATACAAGAAGTTCAGATACTTCAGCAAAATATCATGTGGAAGTATTTGCTGAAGATACTGGTATGCCTGAGGGGTTATGCCGAGTGTATGATATTTTACAAAGTGCTATTGCTCCAACTAAGATTACAAATAAAGCAAATATTGATGCAATAGCAGATAAAGATGCTGAAGAGGTTGTAGTTAGTTAATACATTTAAAAATGGTAGACAACCATGGCAATTGATTTAAGTGAAATAAAGTATATCAAAAGATTTATTGTAGGTAATGACAATCCTCAGCACATGTATTCAAATGAGGAGATTGACAGACAGCTGCAAAAACTTAATGATGCTTTAAATACTGCACCTAAAGGCAAAATTATAGCAACAGAAAAAAGTTTTGCTCTTTTATCTATAAATGAGCATCAAATTTTGCTTGAGTGGGTTGTCTATCATGTGGGCTTTACTAGAAAACCTGTAAATTAGTTTTATGAAAAGGCATAACTATTGGCATAGCATAGATAATATTGGTCTTTTCTTTAGTAGTCTTATGCAAGACTATTATAGTAAAGATAACATAATTTTAAGTGAGTTTAGACCATCAATTATGTTTATAAAGATGAATGTTAGCTATAAGTATAAAAACAATAAGCTTTTATTTTATTTAAAAAAAAGAAATAGATTTATCAATTTATTTCTTTTTGAAAAAAGAGGTGTACTTGCTTTTTATATAAAGCCACATTTAAAAAATAAACTATGCTGTAGCTTGAGGTGTTATTTAAATGGAGAACAGATAAGATGAATACTTTTATTAAAAAAATTTATATAAGTATTTTTGCTTTGATATTTAGTGCGGTTATTGTGCAAGCTTGTTCAAATAGTACAAGTGTTCAAGATAGTGATGTAAATATTCAAAATAAGAAAATGAATGTCATAGTAAAGGATAATAATAATTATAAATTTTATGGTTTTTTTAATAAAAATAATAAATTATATCCAAATGATAGTGATGATCCTAATAATGAAGTTAATATTGTTAGTACTGAAGATCAAAGCTCTTATAGTTTTGATTTATTCATCTTAAATATAATAAATCAAGATGCAAGATTAAGATTTAAAAAAGAAGATAGTAGTAGTTTATTTTTTATAAATGTACCTAAAACTATTATCAATGAGAAAAGTTGTAGTGGTATAGCAAATGGCATACTTAATAGTATTACTTTTAGCTTGGACTTAGATGGTAATTTAAGTGTAGTTTGTGAAATATAGGAGATTTATTATGTCAGATACAAATAAAATTGAATTAACAAAAGATTTAGCAGATACTATCTGCTGCATTACTACTTTAGGATTTATAAAAGATAATATAAATAAAACTAAATTTATATATATACCTTCTGGAAATAGTAAGGATACTATTTTAGGGCAAAAATTAAATAAAATTTTTAAAACTCAAATACTACATGAAAAAGAGCAAGATAGTGTAAATAAAGAGCCTTGGGTGATAGTTAAGAATAATAATTCATCTGTAACTGTACCTAATAGTTCCACTTATGTTAATTTACTTACAAATAGATTAAAACAAGCAACATTTTATGGAGCTTATATAGGAGCAGGGTTTAATGTTGATACAAGACAAATCAAGCTTGTAGGTAGTTCTAACATATATACTTATAAAGTAGATACAAAGGAGTTTTTATTAGCTGATAATTTTAAAGAGATTGAAAAATCATATGAAAATGCAAAAAATACAGCTAATCAAATAAAATCTTTTTTGCCATCTATTTTAAATGCTTCTGAGGTTAAAAAAGCTGGGTATTGTTTAGATCCTAATTTTGAATCTCTAAACGAAGTGCCTGAACATAAGATTCAAAGTGATGAATGTTATGCCAGTGTTCATGGTTTAGTAAAAGCAGCCATATATTTTAATAATAATAAAGACTTTGTGCCTATTGAACATGCTTTGAGTAAAGATACTATTAAGGTTGCTTCTTGTATACCTTGTAGTATATTTGCAAGTGCTATAAATAGACCAGTAAACTATACACATTTAGGTAGAGGGGATAGTTGGAATTTTCCATTAGCACAGTCATCTTTATTTGAAAAAGATGTTATAGATGACAAAAGGAAAATGTTTTACAAATATGTTAAAAGCTGTTTTTTAAAAGGATTAGAATTTGTTCCTCATCTTGTTAAAGAAAAGTTAGATTTAGTAACTCTTGATAATATTAAGACAAAACAAGAAGAGGTTGTAGGTAATATCTTTTTATACTCATTAACATTTGAGGGCAGCTTTACTGAAAGAATGCTTAAATTTTTAATTTAATAAAGTTAAAGTTCTATTAAAAGCCAACTAATATAACCTTTATTAACTATAATTTTAATAAAGGTTATTTTTATAATAGCTTTTATTAAAGTAAATTTTCTATTAAGCAATTGAAAGTTAAATAATAACTATATAGAACTTTTAACATATTTTACCTATCAATTAGCGGATAATGTGAGGTGAAAAATATGCTATCAAGTGTAGGACTTTATAAGTTTTTATAACATGTATTTGATAAGTATAAATTTGTGTTTTTATCTTTGGTGTTAAAATATAATGTATAAAATAATGAAGAGAACAATAAGATATAAGTAGTAAAGGTAAAGTGATAATTTAATTTTGATTTTTTATATGTATAGATATGATATTTTTATAGTAATTGCTGATAATTTTTAAATTGTTAGTGTAGATGATATGTAGATAAAACAGTATTTATATTTATTTTCTTATTAAATAAAGCAATATGTAATAAAACAAGTTTATATGAGAATAAAAAGGCTGATTACATTTAACTATTAGCAAATGAGCTGTATGTAAGTGTCATAAGATTTAGTTCTAAATATTTTATGGTATTTGTATTGCATATAGGCTCTAATCTTGAAAAGATTACTTTTTAGTAATATTGTAACTATACTTAAATTAACTTGTTAAGAGTTCTTAGTTATTTTGTATGATAAGATACAATTGTAATGGCTTTAGCAAAGCATAGGAGATAATGTATGGTTGGTATGTATATTGATGTAGACTACGATAAATTTAAAAGATGTATAAATAGTAAAGCCTATGTAGATAAAACTATGCTTATCTCTTTATTAAATGCAAGAGTAAATCAAGAAAATTGTTATATTTGTATTTCTCGTCCTCGTCGTTTTGGCAAGTCTCTTACAGCTTCTATGCTATGTGCTTATTATTCAAAAGCTTATGACAGTAACGATCTTTTTAAAAACTTTAAAATAGCAAGTGATCCTAGTTTTGATGAGCATTTAAATAAGTATCACACTATTTTTCTTAATATTACTACAGAATTTAATGATGCTAAGAAAAATATAAATGCTATGATAGCAAATATTACTGTAAATATTGTATATGAGCTAAAAAGATTAGACGCAAGTATTGCATATAGAGATGAGTCATTACTTCATCAGTGTTTAACTAATTTCTATTTAGAAACTCAAGAAAAATTTGTCATTATAATAGATGAATATGATGCTATTTTAAGAGAAAAACAAGGTGATATTGAAGCAATAAAAGAGTATTTAGAATGGTTAAAAGGTCTATTAAAAGATAAAGCTTATGTTGCTTTAGCTTATATGACAGGTATCTTGCCTATTAAAAAATATGGAACACAAAGTGCTTTAAATATGTTTAAAGAATATTCAATAGTGAAGCCTTATGATTTTATGCCATTTATAGGCTTTACAGATGAAGAGGTTAAAGCTTTATGCTGTAAATATCAAGTAGATTTAGGACAGATGCGCTCTTGGTATAATGG
>CALXNP010000102.1 GCA_944389785.1 uncultured Anaerobiospirillum sp. | reverse complement strand
TTATTATATGAAAAATTTTATTAAAAAATTATTTTATATTTTATATATTGAATTTATTATAAAAAAATAATAAAAGATATATGAATTAAAAAAGCATTTTTTTTTAAATTATTTAAAATAGTAGATAATTATTTTATGCAAGATCTAAGATTAAAAACATTTTACAGTGTAGCTAAAAACCTAAGTTTTACTAAAGCTGCTCATGAATTGTGTATTTCACAACCAGCTATTACTAAACAAATCAACCTGTTAGAAAATGAATATAAAGTAAGACTATTTAATCGTTTAGGACATAAAATAGAACTTACATCTGCAGGACATAAAATGCTTGAATATTGCCAAAGAATTATCAATGAATATAATGAGCTTGACTATAACATGCATTTATTAAGACAAAAACATATAGGATCATTACGTTTAGGAGCTAGTACAACAATATCTCAATATATTCTACCTAAGATTTTAGCTTTATTTACTCAAAATTTTAAAGATGTCAAAATTAGTTTAATCAATGGTAATTCACAATTTATAGAAAAGGAATTAGAACTTGGTAATGTAGATTTAGGTTTTGTTGAAGGAATAAACCACTCTCCAGCTTTAATGCATGTTCCTTTTTATAAAGATGAATTGGTTGTTATTACTGCTTTTAATAACCAAAATATAGAAAAAGAAATATCTTTAAATAAATTTATACAACATCCTATAATATTACGTGAATTTGGTTCTGGTAGTCTTGAGTGTATAGAAAAAAACTTACAGGATAATGGTATCAAACTATCAAATTTAAATATACTTATGCATCTAGGTAGCACTGAAGCTATTAAACGATTTATTATAAATTCAGAATGTATTTCTATACTATCAGTGTATGCTATTGAAAAAGAATTACTACATAAAGAAATTAAGATTATAGATGTAGATAAATTAAATTTTACTAGAAATTTTTGTTTTATTTTTAATAAAGGTGCACAAAACCCTTTAGTTAATGTATTTAAAGACTTTGTTAGTTTTAATCTTAATAAGCTATAACTAAAAGTTATAGATTATAACAATTTAATATTAGCAAATAATTTATAAATCATTATACTTCCTTGTTGTGTAAATACTTTATACTTTGAGGAATACTTCAATGTTTGAAAAAGGTAATATAGCAAATACATTTCATGGTTTATTATTAATTGCATTATTTACTTTTGCTTCATTTTATTTAGCAAATCTAGAAATAGTTAAACAATTATCAATAAGTCCGCTTATTGTTGGCATTTTATTAGGTATGGTCTACGCTAACACTTTACGTATTAAATTACCTGATAGTTGGGTTGGTGGTATAAAATTTTGTACTAAACAAATTTTACGTACAGGTATAGTTCTTTACGGTTTTAGACTTACTCTTAATGATATCTACTATGTAGGATTATCTGCTGTTATTGTTGATGTGATTATAGTTGCTACAACTTTATTATTAGGTATTGGTATTGGAAAAATACTAAAAATGGATAGTGAAACTGCACTTATGACTAGCACAGGTAGTTCAATTTGTGGTGCTGCTGCAGTGTTAGGTGCTGAAGGTGTAGTTAAATGTCAATCCCATAAAACAGCTATAGCTGTATCAACAGTAGTGATATTTGGCACAATAGCTATGTTCCTGTACCCTATTATGTATAGAACTGGTATGCTAGATGGTATGTCTAATACTGCTGTAGCTATCTATACAGGTGGAACTTTACATGAAGTTGCCCATGTGGCTGGTGCTGGTAATGCAATGGATCCTAATGATAGTTTAGGTATAGCTGGTACTGCTACTATAGCTAAGATGATAAGAGTTATGCTTTTAGCTCCTGTATTAATTATCATGGCATTTATGCTTAATAGAGCAAGAGCCTCAATTGTTGGAGCTGATTCAAATGTACAAACAAAGAGCAAGATTACTATACCTTATTTTGCCTTTGGTTTCATTCTAGTAATAGCACTTAACTCTCTACTACAATACATATTTAATGCCAGCAGTGTAAAAGAAATACCTTTAAATGGTGCAATTGAATATATTGATACATTCTTATTAACAATGGCTATGACTGCATTAGGTGTTGAAACTAGCTTTGATAAGTTTAAACAAGCAGGTGCAAAACCTTTTATACTTGCATTAATCTTGTTTATTTGGCTATTAGTTGGTGGATACTTTATAACTAACCTTGTAGTAGGTTATTTTAACTAGAAATATTTTAACTTTCTTCAATATCTTCAAAACTAAAAAACTCTTGTCAATTAATAAAATTAGACAAAAGTTTTTTATTACATAACTTCCATGTTATAAAATTTTATATTATTTAGGCGAAATTCAAATATTAGTAATTAGTTATATTAATTAATATTTACTACTAATAGTTATTTGTGCTCATATTTTGTTTTGACATAATTCATAAAATGAAAAAAAACTTAATATTTAAATTAAATAAATATATATTTTTTTATATGCTTCAAAAGTTGTAAAAAAATAGTATAAATTTTACTTTTTTTATTTTTTTATATAGAAATGAGTGCTAAAATTAGCTCATGTACATAATTTATATCTATTTAATGTTGTGTATTATGTAAAAATTATAATTAAGTATAAACGACATAGGTTATAACATGGAAATTAGTAAAAGAAAGATTTTTCTTAAGAATTTTGTACTGTTCCTGTGTATCTTCTCCATATTCTTTTCTTTAATAATAGTTAATAGAGTTGGACATCAAAAAGATAAAGCTATTGATACAGTTTCATCCTTAATTGCTCATGTTGACGTTATTTTAAAAGGATATGCTAGCAAAACTAAGACTTTTGAGTTTTTCTTAAACGCACTAGGTGAAGAAAATATGGAAAAAATTGCTTCATCTAATACTAATACCCTTTTTGTCGATGAATTTAAACAACTAGCATTAGGTTTAATGAATAATCCTGCTTTGAGATCCGTTCAGTTAGCACCTAATGGTATAATTCAGTATGTATATCCTTACAAAGAAAACATTTCTGCTATTGGTCATAATCTATTATCACCCTTAAATAAAAAAGAAGGTGCTTTTGAGGTTGTGGAGAATAAAACTCTAGGTATTAGTGCTCCTTTTATGTTAGTACAAGGTGGCTATGCTATGGTTATACGCAACCCTATCTATTATTCAAATGGTAAATTTTGGGGATTAGTATGTCTAGTTGTTGAAATTCCTGATGTATTTTTACCTTTTGGACTCGATAATTTAACTAATAATGGTTATGAGTATGATTTAAAAATTTATAAAGATAATGTAACTAGAACTATAGGAAGTACCTTAACTCATGACCTAAAAGATACTATTAGTAAAAAATATACAATTTATGGAGATGAATGGCAATTATCTATAATACCTAAAAATGGTTGGTTGCCTTATTATTATATTCTTTTTGGAGCAATAGCTAGCTTACTTTTAGCTTATATCTTTGCTATTTTAATGACTAAAAATACAGTAAAATCATTAATGCTAGTAGATAGTCTAAAAAAAGAAAAAGAGATGCGCTGCACAGTGATTCATGCAAGAGATGTAGCAGAGCAAGCTAATAAAGCTAAGAGTAATTTCTTAAGTTCAATGAGCCATGATATTAGAACTCCTATGAATGCTATTATGGGACTTTGTACTTTATTAAAAAAAGACTCTGATAATCCTGAAAAAGTAACTAAATATACAGCCAAAATTGATAACTCATCAAAACATTTATTAGGTCTTATCAATGATATTTTAGATATGTCTAAAATAGAAAGTGGTAAAGCTTCTATCAATTTATGTGAAGTTAATATTGCAAGTTTAATAGATGAAATAAATACTATTGTAAGACCTCAAGCTAACAATAAAAATCAGCATCTTATTTTTAATAATGTTAAGGTTATACATGAGCATATTCTTGCAGATAAAGTAAGACTAAATCAAATCTTACTAAACTTACTTTCAAATTCAATTAAATATACCAATGAAGGTGGTACTATTGAACTTACTGTAGCAGAAATTCAAAGTAATAATAAGAATATTTGCCAATATCAATTTATTGTAAAAGATAATGGTATTGGTATGTCTGAGAGTTATTTAAAAACTATTTTTGATCCTTTCTCAAGAGAGGATGAACGTATTGATAATATTCAAGGCACAGGTCTTGGTATGTCAATTACTAATAACTTAATTAAACTTATGGGTGGTACCATTGATATAAAAAGCAAAGTTAATGTAGGTACTACAACTACAGTTACTTTATCTTTTAAAGCTACAGAAAATGAGGATGAAGATATAAAGTTTATTAAAGAACATGGTATTAATCGTATATTATTAATTGATGATGAAATTGATACTTGTGAAGCTGTAAAATTAGTCTTAAATAAAGATGGTTTAAGTTTAGATTATGCTACAGATGGCGATACAGGTGTAGCAATGTTAGAACAATCTGTAAAATATAATAAACCATATGATTTAGTTTTACTTGATTGGTATTTACCAATTAAAGGTGGTTATGAAATAGCTAAGGATATAAGAAAAAGTAGTTTAAAAGATATACCTATTATTCTACTTACATCATATGATTATTATGAAATTGAAGATCAAGCTATTGAAATCAATGCTATTGATTTTCTAATGAAACCATTTTTCTTGAGCAACTTAAAACAAATCATAGAAAATGATCTATGTAAAAATTCATCTACAGTTGCTAAAAAAACAGAAAATCCTTTAGAAGGTTTAAATATTTTAGCTGCTGAAGATAATGCTTTAAATGCAGAAATATTGGTAGATATTTTAGAAATGAAGGGAGCAAAATGCCATGTTTGTCCAAATGGTAAAGAGGTTGTAAATCACTTTAAAAACTCCAAACAAAATGAATATGATCTAATTTTAATGGATATTCAAATGCCTGAAATGAATGGATTAGAAGCAAGTCGTGCTATTCGTGCTTTACCTGATGGTTTTGGTAAAAATATACCTATCATTGCTATGACTGCTAACGCTTTTACTGATGATATTAAAGCATCCATAGATGCAGGTTTAAATGAACATTTATCTAAACCTATTAATATCACAGAACTAGAGAAAACAGTAGCAAATTTACTTTCTAAATAAAAAATAAAAAAGCTCCTAACTAAACAAGTTAAGAGCTTTTTATTTTATATAAACTACTTTAAAAACACAATGATATAACTATGTGAGAACAAATTAAAGCATAAATACCAGCTAGAACATCATCAAGCATAATACCTATGCCTCCTGCTATTTTTTTATCCAAATAAGATATAGGATATGGTTTTAGTACATCAAAAATTCTAAAAAATACATAAGCAATAAAAACAGTGTACCATATTTGAGGAAAAGCTATAACGGATATGAACATACCTACAAATTCATCTATAACTATAGCACTATTATCATGTTCCCCCATATCTTTTTCTGTTTGATTACATACTATTACACCGACAATAAAACTTAATAATATTATCAATATTTGTAAATAGACTGGTGCATATAATAAGATAATACAAAAAGGTATAGCTGCAAAAGATCCTACAGTACCAGGCGCTTTAGGAGCTAAACCAGAACCAAAACCTAATGCCAGTAAATGATAAGGATTTTTAAGTGAAAGCTTATTTAAATTATCTCTTTTATGTTTATTCATTACTATATCTCATTAAATATTTTTATAATTGAATAAAAGCAAAAAACCACCTAAAAGTTAATTTAGGTGGTCTTGCTTAAATTATTAGCCTGATGATGACCTACTCTCA
>CALXNP010000101.1 GCA_944389785.1 uncultured Anaerobiospirillum sp. | reverse complement strand
AAACACACTTTTATGAGAGTTAAAAGCTTCTAATACAAAAAGTGTGATCTAAATCGGATGGTAAGTTTGCCGTAAAAGTAGTTATATTTTTGATTTAATTTGGTGCAAAATTACTGCTTTTTTATAATTATTTTTATCTTGTTTTTGTTTTAGGATTATGCAGTATAATGCAATAGAACTTATGTAGCTTAAAGGTGATCTTATGAATTTTTTAGAATTAATGCAAAATCGATATACAGCAAAACACTATGATCCAAGCAAAAAGATAAGTGAAGCAGATATAGCTTATATTTTAGAGTGTGCTAGATTATCTCCTAGTTCTGTTAATATGCAACCTTGGCATTTATATCATGCTAGAACACAAGAACAAAAAGATAAACTTATGCCATGTATTTTAGATTTTAATCAACAACGTGTAGCCAATGCTTCTGATATTATTGCTATTTGTGGTTATAAGAAAATAGTTGAAAGTGATTTTAAAAGAGTTTTAGATAAGGAAATATCTGATGGTAGAGTAACAGAAGCAAAGTTTATTGAGGCAAGTGATAAGTCTCGTCATCATTTTGCTAATTTACATGCTAGTAATGAGCAAACTATGTTAGCTTGGTCTGGTGCTCAATGTTATATTTTATTAAGTACAATTATGTATGCGGCTGCTAGTTTAAATATAGATAGTACTGCTATAGAGGGATTTGATCAAAGTGTAGCTAATGAGATATTAGAGCTTAAAAATACCAATTTAAGCTGTGTATGTTTAGTAGCTTTAGGTTATAGAAGTGCTAATGATTCTAACACTATAGATAAGAGAGTTAAGTCTAGATTAGAACTTACAGATATTTTAAATTAGTAGTTAAATTTATAATCTTAGTTAATAGCTTGTATTAGTGTTATTTTTAAATTTTTACTAGAAAAATACTTTATCGCTATAAAACTTAATAATAAATAGATTATACTGTTATAAACAGTATAATCTATAGTATTTTTTAATTAATTTTAATATTGTTAAATTGTTTAAATCATAATTAAACTACTAATTAGATATAATAATTTAATATTTAAATAACACATAATTTATATGTGTTTTTAATATCTATATACATACAAGGAGTTTACTATTAACACTTTATCTTATGAAATATGTTATAGTGCTAGAAAAGTCTATAACTATGTTTGTAAATATTATGAAAAATACGATATTACACCTGAACAATTTATTATTGTTGAAGCAATAAGTAAAGAAGAGGGGTTATCTCAAAAAGATGTAGCTAGTGCTCTTGATAAGGATCAAAATACAGTTAAGGCTATAACAGATATTCTTGTTAGGAAAGGTTGGGTTATAAAAAAAGTAAATAGGAATGATAGGCGAGCATTTAGTTTGTATTTAACTGATTTTGCAAAAAACAAAATAGCTGATCTTTATGCCGTAGAGTTAGAGGTAAATGCTAAGTTATCACAACTTTTATCTCAAAAAGAGGTAGATGACTTATGTGAAGGTCTTACTAAAGTTAGAGTTGCTATAACTCAGCAAAGTTAATTAAAATTTTAATTGTATTATCTTAGAAGTAAAGCAAATCCTAAAGTGGGTTTGCTTGTTTTTTTAGTTTAGTTTTATCCCTAATATTTCTTAGCAGTTTTTATCAATTATAAAAAACATATAGAATAAAACTAAGAGTTTATCAAAAAAGTATTTAACTAAAATTATTTTATATAAAATTTTTAAATATACTTTTTTAATAAAATTTATATTAGTGTTTTTTGCAATTGATATATTTTATCTTTAGTAAAACTATATATTTTTCAAATGGATAGTTTGTTTTTAACAAATTTTAATACAAATAATTTGACACACTATATTAACTTTTTTACAATAAAGACCATACTTATATGGTGAATCTTTGCTTACAATAGCACAATGATTGTCTATATTTTATTTTTAAGTATTTAAGAATACATTACATATTTTGACCTCTATACTTTGGTTGCTTATATAGAGGTCTTTTTTTAGCTGAATAAATTAGATTTAGCACATAATTTTTTAAGTAAGATAGCAAGATCGTGCAGAAGCTTTTTATCATGGCTATATATACATAATAGATTTTCTGTACTATCAAGTCTAATATTTTGATATTTAGCATTAAAGTTTTCTTTTAAAAGTTCCTGCACTTTTTCTTCTAAAAACTTAATTTTTTCAACATTAGAGGCTTTTTTTAGTTTAAGACTATCAGGATCTAAGGTTAAGGCGGCTGTGTAATTTATTTCATAAAAACTAAAAGGTTCAATTTGAGTTAAAAATTGTTGATCAATAACAAAATTGTCAGTAAAAGTGCTGTCACCTAAAGAAATTGTATTTGCATCGGAATTAAAGACATGAAATGCTACTTGTGAGAGATTATGTATGCGAGTATATTTGATTAAAGCTGTCACTACTGCATGTAAATCCCAAGCAATAAAATCAAAATATCCATAATTTAATCCAAATGCATATCCACTCAACCAATACTCTTTAGATGTTAACTCTGAATCTAAAAATTTGGCAAGATCATCTTTAATATCAATAAATTTATCTAAATTATCTTTAGAATCTATCTCATCTAGTTTACAACAGACAAAACCAGCAATAGCACAGTCTTGATATAATTTGAAAAACTCTGAATTATCCTCAACTAAGAAGCTTGAAGTTAGATCACCATGATTAGTTGTTCCTAATAATATATCATGACGTAGATACTTATTATTGCTTTTTGGAATCAAATCAGGATTTACAGTATAATGTGAGAAAGTATTAATTATATCTTGATCACTTAATACAAGCTCTAAACCTTCATTTTTAATATAGAGGTATAGATTAGCTAAGGATATACTATTATCAAAAGGCTCATCAATAATATCTATTTGTGTAACATAGATTAAGAAAGCTTCATCACCTAATGCTTGTTGAATAAGCTCTAAACAATTTTCATAATAAAGCTCATTATTATCTTTACAAGCTTTTTTAAGTTTTTCACTATAAACTTTTAAATATAAAGATTTATTTTCTATACCTGTTACAAAAATATTTATATCATGTAGTGTAATTTTATATCTGCCTATTTTAATAAAGGCTTGATCATTCTTTTGATAACCAATATTAATTTGATATTTATCAAAGTCATATTCATTAAATATATTTTTAAAGTAAATGTATTTAAATAAATTTGCTTTACTTTTCTCAGGTAAGAGAGTAATGGTGTATTTATTATCTTTGATATCACAATTAAATTTACAAGAGGTAAAAGCAATACTTAAAATTTCGTCAATAAAATCATTAAAAGCATCAATATTATTAGATAGGTTATCTAGTTTATTTTTATTGTTACACCAAAAATCAAGACACTCATATACTTTATCTTTAAGACTACGATTAGATAGAGGTAATGATATAAGTCTTAGACAATCATCAATAAAAAATTTAATATCTTTTTTAGAGTTTATTTTGCTATTTTTACAACTATCATGCAATTCATAAGCTTTTTTAAAAAATTTTAATGCGTATATAGGGTTATCTAAATAGTAGAAAGCATAAGCTAATCTAAAGTTAAAGTGGTAATTATCATTAAGTTCATCTATATGTTTTAATAAAAGATTTATAGATAATTGCAAAATAAGTTGACCCTCAATAGTATCAGGGTTTGCTATATTATTATAAGCTCTTGCTAATTCAAGATCTGTATTTGCATTTTTTTCAGATTCAGGTAGAGCCGTTATGGCATTGATAATTTTATTATATTCTTTCTTTTCATGCCATTTTTGGCATTTTTCTAATAAAGTCATAGTGGCTCCAGGCATGGTTGCTATTGCCTAAATAGATTCAAAATTTCTACTAGATATAATTTATTTAATTTATATATGTAGCAGTTTGCTTTTATAAATGTTTTCAATTTTATAATTAAATTTAGATTTTGTATACATCATTTATTAGTGACACATATATAAGTATGAGGATTATATTTGATACTTTTTTAACCTAATTTAAAATAAAATAGAGGTTGAATTATTTATATAGATATATAAATTATTAGTATGATAATAAAAGTAATTTTTTCTAGCTTGATTTTCTATGTATTCGATGGTAGCCTAAGCAGCGTAAAAAAATAATTTAACAACTTCCTATAAAAGTTTTTTGATGATCTAGTTAATCTTTAAATAGCAAAAAACCTTATTAATAAGCTTAAAGTTAAGTAAAGATGCTATAAAGAAAGCTATGTAACTAAATTAAGCTGTAAGCAGGCTATTAGAAAAAGTAATCTTTAAATTTGCTATAACTAATAAGGATAGTTATGAAACTTACTGATGAGCAATATGAAATTATAGAGCAAGCTTCAAAACTTTTACCTAAAGAAATTCTTAAAATAGATGCTTGTGCTGGCAGTGGTAAAACTTATACATTAGTTGAAATAGCAAAACATAATATGGATAAAAGTTTTTTATATTTAGCTTTTAATAAAGCAATTGTAACAGAGGCTAAACAAAAGTTTCCCAATAATGTAAAAGTGTTAACTACACATTCACTTGCTTATCGCAATATAGTAATACCTAAATTTGCTAATGCAGAAATTAAAAGTGATTATAAAGCTTTTGATTTAAAAGAGTTGTTTCCTGATAAAAAATATGAAGAATTAAGCTTTCTATTAGAAGAATTTCGTCAATATATAACATCTGATAAATGGGATTGTCATAATAGTGATCTTAAAATATTTATGAGAGCTATGTATGATGGTAAATTACCATTAACTCATGATTTTTATTTAAAACTGTATCAACTCTCAAAACACAAAAATCTTGAAGTATATGATTATATTCTTTTAGATGAAGCACAAGATACTAATGATGTTACTTTAGATATTTTCTTAGATAATGATTGTCGCAAAATTTTAATAGGTGATAAGCATCAGTCTATATATTTTTTTAGAGGTGCAATTAATGCCCTTGATAAGGTAGTTGCTGATTATAATATGCATTTATCTTATTCTTTTAGAAGTACGCAACCTATTTTAGATAAGGCTAATTACTTTTTAAGTAGATTTGCTAAGGACCGAGATTTTATTCCAATGAAATGTTTCAGTGAGAATGATCTAAAAAAAGAACATACCCACTGTATCATTACTAGAACAAACGCCACACTTATTTCAGTAATTAATGAACTAAGTGATAAAGAACTTGCGCTTTATAAATTAATTAAAGATCCAGAAAGTGTTTTTGCTTTAAGTAAGAATTTATATTATTTTTCAACAAATAAGAAAAAAATACAAAATAATTATAAATGGTTGTTCAATTTTAAAAAGTATCAAGATATTATAGATTATGCTGAAGAAACTGATGATAAAGAGCTTTTGTATTCTTTAGATTTAGTTAAGGAGCATGGAGAAAATATTTTTTCTATTGAGGAAAAAGCACAAATCTTATATCACAGAACAGAATCTAAATTCTTCTTAACGAATGCTCATCAATCAAAAGGCCTTGAATGGGATAGTATTAGATTGTGTGATGATTTTTCAGATTTAAAAAAAGATTATGCTAATCTATGTAAATCTGAAAATAGAATACAATCTGGTAAAAGGGCCAATACAGAGGCTAAAAAAATAGCTTTTATTCAAGAAGTTAATTTATATTATGTTGCTTTAACAAGAGCAAGACATAAAGTTTTAGATTTATCCGATAATAATAAAACTTATGATAGTTATTTAATAAGAGCTGATTATTAATTATATAGATATAGGAAAAAATTTATTTAGTATTGGTTTATTTGATATATATCACGTTTTTTTAATATTAGATTGGAGTAAACTGAAAAAGTCATCAAGAAAAATTAAAAAAAACGTTGACAGTTAAAAAAAAGTCTTTATAATACACCATCACTTGAGCACAACGCTCAAACAGTTCTTTAAAAAGTTGATACATGACAATCTGTGTGGGTCCTTTGATAAGAGGGACGCAAAGAAAAA
>CALXNP010000100.1 GCA_944389785.1 uncultured Anaerobiospirillum sp. | reverse complement strand
CAAAAGGAGTTTAAATAAAATAAAGAGCGTTTAGAGGAAGGCTTTTGTAGTTAATTTATGATTATAGGGTAAACACCTTCCTTTTTCAAGTCCATATGGGAGTGCAGAGAATCTAAGAGGGTGTAGAAATCTAAAGTATTTTCTTTAAATCTATCATAGCTACCAATTTCTTTTGGTAGCTGTGAGGCTATGTGCTTAGTAAGATTGCTTGTGTCATTATGGTAATTATCAAGAAAGTGGTTTGCATTATTTGGCATTTATCTATCCTAATAGTAGAGATTATACAAAGAGCTAGGCTGTGTATGCAAAAGCCTTTCAGCATTCTTCCTCTCTCGATTAGTCCTTAAAAACATACTTTCATCTTTTAAATCTTTGATTTTATTGTATTCTAAGAGATTATCGATATTGCCACTATTTAGAAGCATTAGCACTCTTTGCAGTGCGTGGATAGTAGGCAGTATATAGTGAGAGCCACTAAAAGCCCCTAGATTGATATAATAATGCTTCCCGTCTATATCTGTGCCTAGATTTTGTATAAGTTCATCTTGCCATTGGTTGTTATCTGGATTTGAATCGTCATCAGATTCTATGTGATGGATAGAATCTTGACAAGCTAAGGGTTGCTTTAAGCGATTATTAGCCTTTAGTATTTCAAGGCAGTTGATAAAAGTTTGATTTATATCAAAAATTTTATAGGTGTAAGTAATACTAGATGTTGTAGCCATATATGTAATAGGTTTTATGTTCGTTGTGGTTAGCGTCCTTACAAGGATAGAATGCTCTTTGAGATTCTCATTATTTGTAAAATATTTATAGATTGCATTAAATAAATGATTATCATATCCAATGAGTGTGGTATCTCTTAAAAGATTGTCTTTCTCTCCATACTCATATCCTCGTATTTTTTTAAATAATGCTCTTTCTTTATCCTTAGCATTAAGGATTGTAGAATCTATCTCATAGACTCTGCCTAAAGTATCCTCATCAATTCTTAGATTCTTAGCCCCTGGGGAATTAAAGGTATAGACTTCCTTGACATTGTTTGCACTTTCTGTGGTAGCAAGGGAGAGTGTGAGGAGTTGGGCTAATGCACCACCGAGTGAATGCCTTGTAATGATTAAAGGTGTAGATTCTGCGATATGCTTATCTACTATACATTGTGTATAAAACTTAATCATATCAATGTATTGATTACTTGGGAGTGAGCTAAGAGCTAGATTAACATCAGAATCTAGCACATCGTTAGAGAATCCAGAGGGAAACTCTGTGCCTCTAATAGCAAATATCTTTTGCTTATTATCCTCTGTATCCTCAAAGAGTGTAGCAGAGAATCCTGAATCTGTGTTTTCTTGATGTTTTAAGAGTTTAAAGCGATTGGTAAATTTGATAGTTCTATTAGTTAGCTCTTTAGGATACATTTTAATTAATTTTCCTGTATCATTATGGATTCCATTTTTATCTTGATTTTGGTCTATTTCTTTAGAAACATTTGTAATCTTATTATCAATTTTCTTGCCTTGAGGATTTTTAGAATCTTGCATAAACCTTGCTTCGATAGCTCGGGCGTAGGTAGTAAAGAATGTTTGATTATTTTCATTTATAGTTGTAGCTTTTAATGTTAAACCATCTAATTCTTTTTCTATTTCATTACCGCTCTCATCTTTAATTGCTTTTTCAAATACAGATTCTAGCATCGCATAACTTGCATCAGCTATGTTTGCATAATTAAGGAATTTTTTAATTAAATCTATTTTGGCATTATGAGTTTGTATGTTTTTACTCATTTATTACTCCTTAATTAAAATTACTTTTTCCACAATATTCTGTATCATATCGTTCTATGCCACCTATCCCTGCATCACTTGGCAGAATCCATTTAATACTTGGCGCATAATAAATATAAAAACCAATAATAGCAACAGGAATCTTTTGTTTGTCTTCAAGGTAGTAGTATACTTCACCTTCCCTTAAATAGATATTGCCTTTTTCGTTTATATCACTCCAAGAACGCATAGATTCTTTTTGTGCTTTTTTTCCATTAGATAAAATGATAGGCGGTATTATATATCTTTCGTGCAAAAGATTAATAATAAACTTTTTCCTATAATAATCTATCTCTTCTTTACTTGCTGTACCTACAATATTTGTCTGCAAAAAATATTTAAGTTTATCTTGCAATATATTATTGCTTTCTATCTCATTTTCTATTTCTCTGTATAATCTCTCTTTATCTGCTTTAATTATTATGTTTGCTTCTTGAATTTCTTTATATAATTGCTCGTTGTAAAGATTTAAACCATTGTTTTGGCATACCTTTTTAAATCTATAATAATCTGGGTCAAGATACTTAAAAGAGATTCCAAAAAGCAATACAACAACTATCACACAACAAAGACAAAAAGCATAAAAAGACCAAACAAGCGGTATCTTTTTCTTAAAAATTTTATTTATTGTAAAAATTAAAATCAATAAACTTAACCAAATACATAATAACGGGATAAAAATCATTGTTGCATATATTATTAACCACATTTTATATTACCCAAATCCATTGGTATATTTTCTTGATGAACTAAGATTCTAAAGTAGTTGGTAAAATCTATGGTTCGTTTAGAGAGTTTAGAATCTAATTTTACTTGAGTGATGTCATTATTGCTTATTTGTGTCTACAATAATTAAATTAATTCTTTAAAAGCACTAATTTGTCTTTGTTCTTCATTAAATACACAAGCAAAAGCTCTCACTTGTTTATTTATAATTTGATTGTAAGCTCTATCTTTTATTTGAGTTAAAGCACTATCTAAAAGTTCATCATCTTTAATAATAGAGTCTTTTTTACTAAATTTAAATTCAAAAATTAGAGTTTTATTATTATCAAGATCAATACGCAAATCACGTCTGCCTTTTGTATTTGAATCCTCACTATAGGCATTTAGTTTTTCGCCTAAAAAATACCCTAAAAGCATTATTACAACAGATGACTCATTATTATATTTAAAATGATGATAGTCTATAGCAAGTAAAATTTGTGATAAAAGAGTATGTATCTGCTTTGCACTTAAATCATAACTTATACTATATGTAATATCATTAAGTTTGCTTTCTTGGAAAAGATACGAATTATTTAAACTAGCAAGGGCTGATTTAAGCTCAAAGTTTGCAACTTTACAAAAAACTCTGTCCCCCTCAAAAGCTTTAGCTAAAGTAATATAACCACATTGATACAAAAGTACCTCATCTCTCATTGAACCATAAGAACTTGGACTAATAAAATTATCTTTTTTTATAGCTATAATCTTATTTTGTAATAATTTTTCAATGGTATCACTTTGTGCAAGCTGTTGTACACGTGATCTTAAAATAACGGGCAGACCACCTAAATCATACCAATATTGAGAAAAAGCACAATCTTCTTGTGAAAAAAATTTTAAAATAGAAATAGTCGAATAAACATGATATCTATATGATCTATCAAAACAATAGCCATCATACCAAAGTGCTAGTTTATCTAATAGCTTTTCTACATAAGTGTCACTTATCTCATCTTCTTGAATTTTAAAATGTTGCATAGTAGCATAGCGCAAATAATCATAAAAATAGTGTTTAATTTCATTACGTGTAAAGCCTACAATAGCTCCAAAACGAGGCTCTAAAGATATATCAGTTATAGTATTGCCTGCTGTAAAGATGGAAGCATCTTTATAACGTGTAATACCTGTAATAAAAACCTTTCTAAAATATTTATCATCTGCCTTTATAGCTGCATAAAACTTGCGCATTATCCTTAACACTTCATTTTCATAAAGAGTGTGCTCATCTTGATTTAAATCAGTAATATGTGTTAAAGGGTAGTCATATTCATCTATTAATAATACAATACTACGATTTTTTGATTGTGTAGCAAAATCATCAATAAGATCACATGGGCTTAAAATATCTGCATTTATAGTTAAATTGTATTTTTTAAAATGATCTATTAAAGCAGCACAAAAGCCAAGTCTAAAGCTCTCAGTTATAAAATCTAATTTATTATCCTTAGTTTTATTAAGATCTTTTAATCTTGCCTCAATAGAGCTTTGAATATCTGGTAATTTAGAAAAATCAATATGAATAATTTTATACTCGTTGTTATCATTCCATAACTTTTCAATAGCAAGTCCTTTAAAGTAAGACTCATGTTTTACATCATTTTCACCAATAAAGTCCTTAACACCATGAGTAAAAAGCTCTTTTAATATAGAAACTATAGTTGATTTACCAAAACGACGAGGACGACTTAAAAAGTAAAAGTCATCATTATTAACTATTTTATAAATAATAGCTGTTTTATCTACATAGATTTGTTGACTACTTCTAATTGTAGAAAAATCTTGTTTTCTAGGAATTTTATTAAGTAAGTCATCAAAATCTAACATATCTAGTCCTTAAATAAATCAATTATACTTAGTTAAGCCTAGTATAACACATGCTTATCTTAATCAATCCTAAATTCGTATAGCCTATAGTATTCTAAAAATAGAATATCTTTAGCTTTTTATTAATTCCTCATTATTTTATGTAAATATCAATATATTTTTGTTAATTTTTGTCCAAAGGTGCATAAAAATATTAGCCTTTACAGATATACTCATTGACATTTTCACTTTATATCATTGTAATATTAATGAGTATCATATAGAACAGCAGTTTAAAAGCTTAGCATCTAAATCAAAGCTAACTGCTTTTATTACAAAAGATATTACCAAATCCCCTCATTTAATCTTTTACTTTCTTCAATAATATCAACATTTTCTTCTTCTTCATCTATCAATATCCATTCTTTTATATTTTTTGTAAACATACTGATTTCTTGTATTTTGTTTATAAAATTAAATAAATTTGCTAAAGCATGCTCACTTTCTTTAGCATGATATGTGTTTTTATCAATCTCTATTAAATTATTTTCTTTAGCACAAGCCTTTATTTGTTCATATAAATTATCCACATTATATTCACCTTCTTTAATGATTTTTTCTTCATCTAAAATTATTTTTGTCCCTAACAATGGATTAGAAGCTGTAAACATAAAACACACCTACCTATTAGTATTTTATTTAATTATATTTTTTTATGTATAATTAGAGTATACTCTAATTATACTTTTAATTTACATTTAATTAAATATAGATTTTGTATAAATAGAGTATATAAATATATAATTATATATTATTTACATTTATGTAAATTAATTCAATTTTATACACGAAGATGAAGTAGGTTATAGTTGAAATAGATGCTTTATCAAAAGAAGACAAAATTTTTAGAACAGAAAATTTTAATGCCAATTGGGAATTAGAGAGGTATACTTGTCCTAAATTTTTAAAAGAATTGCAAGATCAATGGATTAACGGCAAAATTACTTTTGATGAACTTGAAGAAAGAGCAATAGCAAAGATGAATGAGATGTTAGAAAATGCTAGATAAATTTGATAAGGAAAAAGGATATAAGTTATTTAAAGTCCAGTTAAAAGAAAAAAATGCTGATTTTTTGGATACTAAGCATAAAGAAAAATTATAGTATAGATCAAAAAGTCAATTTAGCTTTAACTCAACTTTTAACTATTATTTAAGTTGGAAAGTTGAGTCAATAATATATAACTAAATAAAAATATCCAATAGTCATAAAAATCTTACATAAACTCTACTTTACATATCAATAACATATTGATATCTCACCATTAATATCTACAGTCTAATTGTAAAACTTGGTTATTACCAGACCATAATTTTATGTCCCCTTACGGGGAAATATTTTTAAACCCCTAGCAAAATAACTTATTGATAGTAAACTGAAAAAACAGCAGTTTGCGGTGAGCAACTACAAATAACCTTTTTTCACATTCATTCTATCATAAATAGTCTTTAAAAACCAAAAAAGTTAAATTTTTTCTTATAAATCAATATGCGTTTACTTTTTTAAAATTTAGCTTAATAATCAATAAGTTAATAAAATGTGTGATTTTTTGATAACATGACCGACATTGAGCAGTAAATTTTTTTAATTTAACTCCCTCATTACAAACCGACTTGTTAAAAACAATTTACTCTTT
>CALXNP010000099.1 GCA_944389785.1 uncultured Anaerobiospirillum sp. | reverse complement strand
AACAACACATGTAATAACAGCATTTAATAGAGGGTTTTCATATGTTAATATTTCTTAAGATCCTGGGCATGATTATTAATAGTATTAATTTGAACCTCTTGATTTAATGGTTCTTGTTGATTGTAGTCATTAATCTTATTATCTTGATTCTTATTTTCATCAGCTAAAGGATCTGGTCCAAAGCGATTATCTCCTTTTGTACCAGGTATTGCTAACATGATTAAAAGTGCAATACTACCAAGATAAGGTATAAGTGCAAGTAGAATCCACCATCCACTACAATTAATATCATGAAGCCTTCTTACACCAGATGTAACAGCAGGAATAATTAAAGTAAGAAATATTAAACATAAAATAACTACTATTAAAATTAGCCCTAGCTCCATATCATCTTCATTTAAATTAAGAAGACTAAAAAATATGGTAAAGATACTAAATGTAATAGATATAACATAAATAACTATTTGTTGAGCAAGAAAAAACCACCAAAATTCAGAACGTTGTGCCCTACCTCTAATAACAAACGTTTTTTGCTTGAGACAAATATCAATTGCCTCCATAAAACCCAACATCATTTTTTTACCTACTTTTATATGTAATTAAGAGAAAACACATAATCTATATAACTATACTTATAGATATATAGTTTTTGCCCAATATAAAACCACCTATAAAAAACAAGGTATTTTACGTTTATAGAATATATACTAAAAACTATTAACATCACAGGTCAATTGATTAGTGTATTCCTACAATAAAAAACTGAGCCTACATCACATTTACCTTAAAATTAAAATACTAAAATAAACAAAAAACAAATTATAAACTATGAGGTATAAATTATGAAAAAATTCCCTATACTATCATTAGCAGTTGCTAGTGCTCTATGTCTATTCATCTACTAGCTTTGCAAATACCACTAATACAGATGGCTATACGTTGGAGCAAATGTTAATTTTATCTCGCCATAATATTAGATCTCCTTTATCAACTAATGGTTCTGCTCTTTTTAATCTTACTACACATAAATGGCATGATTGGTCTTCTGCTGCAAGTGAGCTTACACAAAAAGGTGGTGTGCTTGAGACTATAATGGGTTAGTATTTTAGAAAATATACAGATGATTTACGCAATGTAAATTTACTATCTTTACAAACCCCTCCTCAAATCTTTGATATAAAATTATCTGATTTAAAAGAAAATAAAGATGGTCTTTATAAATATGAAGATGTAATCTTACGCTTTACAAATGCACAAAGAGCATACGAGAGTATTTATTAATTTACTTTTAAACTAATTTAACCCTCAGTTAACTGAGGGTTTTTATGACTGCATGAACTTATTGACCTAACTTAGTATAATCAGTTTGCTCTTTATTTAAAGCTAAATTGTCATTAGGGTTTTGTGTGTTATTACTAAATTGATTATTATCTTGAGATGAATTAGGATATTGATTGTTACTATTAGCACCTTGTCTATTGTAATTATCATGTTCATTAGCAAGAGGATCTGGTCCAAAACGATTATCACCTTTGGTGCCTGGTAAAGCTAACATAATTAAAAGTGCAATAGCACCAATATATGGTAAAAGTACAAGTAAAAGCCACCATCCTCTGCAATTAATATCATGAAGTCTTCTTACTGCTGAAGTAATAGATGAAATAATGATAATAAGACCCATCAAACCAAAGATAATTATAGATAAGACTATTCCAATGTTGAATAAAGTGCTATCAAGATTAAATAAGCCTACATATATAAAAGACATTATAATTAAAAGTAAGCTTACAGCATAAATAAATATTTGTTGAGCAAGGCAAAACCACCAATACTCTGAGCGCTGAGCTCTTCCCCTAACAACAAATGCTTTTTGTTTTAAACAAATATTAACGGCCTCTAAAAAACCCAACATAAAGATCTTCCTTTTTTAATGTAGTTATAAAAAATATGTGCCTATATATTTATAGATATAAAAATTTTTAAATACTATAAAAATACTTATAAAAAAGCAAGTAATTTTTTAATACATACTCTATCTTAAACAAGTATTAATACTTATTTAGCTGTTCATATTTTTGAGCAGCTTTTATAATCTAATCTTTTAGATAAGCTTTTGAATCTTTATCAAAAGCAAGTTTATCAATTAATTTCCAAACATCTACATTTGTAGTTGATATAGAATAATCTCCTGAATTTAAAGCACTTATAACTAAATAATCTTTAAAAACTAAGCTATCTATTACCAATGTTTTTTATTTTTAAAGTTAAATGAAATATATTCAAAATATATACTCTAAAATAGGACTTTAAAAGTATCATGATCATAAAATTGTACTAGCTTAGATAACCTATATAAAAAATTGACAATAAAAATTTTTAAAATAGCTTTAATATATAAAGTTTTTGTTTCTTCAACTAAAAAAGTTTTATTGATATTATACCTATATAAGCTTAACTCTAAAAATAGAATGATAGTAAATAATAACACTTAAAATTAAGTGATTATCATAATATGAATAGCATTACTCATACTAGCATTAATGTAAGATAAGCTGCTCAAGCTAAATAATAAATTATTATTATAAGTTTTTCATGTGCTTTGAATCTAATAAAAGGACCTAACAAATAGGTCCTTTTTTAGTTAGATTAAAAAATTAACTTTGCTCTCTTGATTTAAGTATGGATTTAGCAATATCTACTTTTATAGGATCTGACTCATTATCAATAATATTTTTTAACTTTTCATTTGAGTATGAGATATAACTTGCTCTTAAATGCATAATATATTGAGTCATACAAGCGTTTTTAGCCCCAATGTGCTTTAATTGAATTAATTTTAAGGTATCAATAAAATCAAAAATTCCCATCGTTATTTAAAACACTATATCAATCAAACTCACCTATAATAACTTTTGTAAGCATATTCATTAAATTTCTGGCATCCTTATATTGTATATCTAATCCATTTCTACTTGCTTTAAATTTAAGTAAATTAGCATAATTGACATTAGCCATTTCACAAAGTGTCTCTAAATTAATAATATTCATTTGATCATATAAAACTTCCTCTATTAATTCACTATAATCACTATCAATATTGCTTTCATAAGAAAATTTATATGCTATAACTCTGCAAGTATCTTTAATTACATACTCCTCATAATCTTCAATTGTTAAAATAGGCTTTTTTATCAATTCTATAAACTGTTTTTTAGTTACAGCTATATCTTTACAGCTTACCTCAATTAAATCTTTATCATCAACATGTTGATTTAAATCTTGAAAAGACTTATAAATTAATAAAGGATTACAACTAATAATACCTATATCTTTATTGTTAATTTTTTCAATTATACTTGCATCATCTATATTAGGATAATTAGTTTCATAATCAAAACTATTAGTAGTATACAATCTAATTTCATAAATTCTCTTAATTAATTTATCCATAATAATTATTCTCCATATATAAATTTATATTAACTTAACTTCCTTTTAAGCAGATTTTGATTGTAAATACTTACACATTAATAGTGCATCTGTATAACCATGATCATAAGCTAGATTAAAATATTTTTTAGCAAGGTCTAAATTTTGCTCTACAGCTTGTCCATAAAAATACATGATACCTAAATTATACAAAGACTCTGCATCACCTAAAATTGCAGCCTCTTTAAAGAATTGAAAAGCTTTTTGATAATCTTGTTTTATATATCTGCCATCATAATACATACAAGCTAAAAAATGCATTGACTCTATATCACCCTGCTTTGCTGCCTTTTCAAACCAAAAAGCAGCCTTACTATAATTAGGGGCTACAATACTACCTTCATAATATATTACTGCTAAATTATATTGAGCATCACTATCACCTAATTTTGCAGCCTGACTAAATAATTCTAAAGCCTTTTTATTATCTTGTGCTACAGCATAACCTGCAAAATACATTACTCCTAAAAAATATTTAGCACTAGCATAATTATGTTGTGAAGCCTGTTCAAAAAGCTCAAAAGCTTTTTGATAATTTTGATCTACACCTATACCTTCATAATACATTTTTGCTAAGCAGTATTGGGCTAATGCCTCACCATTACTAGCTGCTTTAGTGTACCAAATGATAGCATTACCATAATCTTGCTTTACACCATGCCCCTCATAATACATTTGACCAAGTAAATATTGAGCTCCAGCATGCTCTTCTTGTGCAAGAGTAGTACATATACTATATGCTTTATTATAATCATGAGCACAGTCTTTACCATAAAAGCAATTTAAAGCAAGTTCAAATTTACTTTTTTGCTTAGAGATATTATCTTTTTGTTTGCTAGTCATATTTTTTATCCTCCTAAAAAGGCTATGTATATACAAACATAACATATATATATTATTTTTACAATATATAATTTAATTTTTATCTATAAAAAATATTATTATTAATAATATTCATACACAATATAATCATAAATTATTACTTTATTTAAAGAATATTCATATAGTTAATAAGAATACTATTTAATTACTAATAATATTGTATTATCATATTAATTGTAATAATTAGATATATAAATGAGGTAATATTATGACAAATCTACAATATCAACAAATACAGCAATTATTTAAATTAGCCAATAATGAAATTAATTCATGCATAGATAAAGATGATATTTTTAATCTATCTGATGCTCTCTGTCTTAACTTTGCTACACACAATAGATTAGATGCTAGTTTATTTAAACAAGATCATATAAATGATAAGCTACTTGCAGCTATTGATAAGTTAAATATCATCTTAGAACAATTAGAACAGTATGCTTCTTACGATAACTCTTGCTCTAAACTGATTACTAAACTTAAAATAAAAGTCTTATTTAATTTAGGAACTAAAGCAATTAATAGGTATAGACAAAATTGTATGTTTGCTTTGATTATGAGTAGTAATAGTATCTATATTGACACTTTTCATGCTACTTTAAATAAATTAATTGTCGATTTTAAAAATCAACATATTGATACACAAGCTTATAAAACTACGCTAAAATTTGTAAAAATAGATAATATTATTGAGTATCTAAACTTTTTGATTGATAAGGTTAATTTAGTTGAATTAAATAATAAAGCTTAATTATAGAGCAAGAACTATATAATTAAGTAGATACTAAGCAAAGCAATTCTTCAACTTCTTTAGGAACTAAATTAACAACTTTTATGGCCTTTGGATAAGTCTGCTTGACTTCACAAAATGATATTTGTAGCTATTTGCAGTGTTAATTTTAGCTTTTAGTCATGATGAAGTATCTTTGTTTATAGCAGCTATCTTAAATGGTTTGGGTTTTGGTAACTTTCAGCCTGTGGCTCAATCTACAGCTTTACATCTTGTTAAAAAATATCGCTATGCTCAAGCTACCTCAACTTACTTTATTTTATTTGATTTAGGTATTGGTCTTGGTCCTTATTTGCTAGGCTTAGTTATAAGCTCATTAGGCTATAGTGCTATGTTTTTAATTATAGCTGCTATTACCTTTAGCTCTGTATTTTTATATTATTTAGTACATGGTAAAAACTATAAATTAATAAGAAAAAAACAAATTTAAAAATTAATACTAGTGTTTTATAAAAAATATAAATATATAAAGACATATATAAAAAATATGTGTATAATATCTAATATAAGATAACTTTTTACACTAAAGAATGAGGATTATATTATGACAGCATTAAATATCAAAGTTAGTTTAGAAAAAATCTTATCAAAATATAATACAACTACTTATGCTTTAATAGAGGTTAAACAAAATTACTCAGAAAATCAAAAAAAAGCTTTATTTACACAATTATTAAAACAAGGATATTCAATAACAAAAATTGCTGCAATCAAAGAGGTAACAGATAGTAATACAGCTCAAAACTATAGCTGTGATTATTCTTTTACTTATTTTGTTGTGAATAAAAATAATGATACTAGCTTTGCACAAGATATTAAAAATATTGCAGAAAAATTACAATTTGATCATTTTTATATAAATACATATACAACTATTGAGCTAAGTGATTTCACATTATGCAAAATCACTGATAGATGCGATTTTAGTATAACAGACTTAAAATCAATAGCTACAATTAGATCACTTAAACAAAAAGAAGACTTTATAATAGATTTTTATTAAAACTATGGGAGTGAACGAAAATCTGTGTAAACTAGATTTTGAGATATAAAAAATATAAACCATTTTATATAGTTTCGCTATATT
>CALXNP010000098.1 GCA_944389785.1 uncultured Anaerobiospirillum sp. | reverse complement strand
ATTTAAGAAAGTGTAATAAAAATGAGCATTTTTATTGTCACTTTTTAATACATAATTAGAGTATCATGTACAACATGGTTTGTAGCCACATTGTTGGCATTCAAAAGCAGGCTAACCTTGTTTGGAGAAGTAAGGTTGCTGATATTGTCCATCAAAAATTCGCTCAGCCTTTGCAGGACAGTTGTATCCGATAAGGCATATTTCTGCACAAGATCTCTTGTAACGATCGTTTCGTAGACTTCCTTGATATAGGTAGCTCTGTCCCTGTCATTTCGATAGACATAGGAGCCAGACAAACCACCATTGAACGAATGTTCATCAAAGAGCTGATCTTTGTCTGTGACATCATTGTAGTATTCGCAGTATTCTTGAAAGCTGAAGGGGTATACATGGATTTCAATATATCATCCAGTAAAAAGGGTTGCCAAATCAGTACTCAGAAGAAAAGCGTTAGATCCGGTCACATAAATGTCGTACTTTCCTTTGGAATAAAGGCTGTTAATTGCTAGCTCAAATTTTGGATACATCTGAACTTCATCCACAAAAAGGTAGTTGGTTTTCCCTTCTGCATAATGCTGCTCCACATAAAAATGGAGAGCGTGATATTCCTTGATTTCTTCAAAATCCAAATCCATGAAGTCAATGAAGATGATATTGATATTTTCGTAATTTGCTTTCAGATGTTCCATGTATGCCTGCATCAGCTTTGACTTACCAGAACGACGGATACCTGTGATGATTTTAATGTCCGGTGTACCATTCAACTCAATGATTCTATCCAAGTATTTTTTTCGTACAATCGTTTTCATATATCCACCCACTTTCAAAAGTTGATAATTTTTTGTGTTTTGAAACTAAGCTGTTACTCTCATTATATTGTTTCAAAGTATTATATGTAAGGCGTCGCTTTCAAAAACACATCATTTTTTATTTTTTGAAAATGGGTATGTAAAGATTAATCCGAAGATTGCCTCAGTCTCAATGCCTAATTTTCGTTACATAGGCTTGTTGTCTTCATCCTTAAAGATAAAAGCAGCATCATGTGAGCGTTCGCAAGGTACCCCACTTATATACATAAAATGGAGTTTGTGTATATGGCAATTATTACTGAAATACTTAAAGGTGAAATGAAACCAAAGAACAAATTAGTGAAAATCTTTTACATAACGATCAAACATTTTATCAAATAGCTAATCAACTTTTTTAGTTGATGGGGGAGCTACAGCAAGTTATTTTTATGGATCTTTAAAGCCTAATAGTTAGGTTATCATCTTTTTGTCAATAAGATTATAATTTTTTTAATTAGGAAGCTAGAAAGATTATTTTTTATCTAAGCTTCCTACATATAAATTCACTAATTTGGAAAAATTAGCTTTGGCCAATTATGTAAAAATAATAGCAAATTAGGGGCAACTAGCTTAGTACTAATTTTTTTGCTATTATCATCTAGTATCAGTTTATAAATTTGACCACTATTAACTTCAATAAGATAAGCTGTGTATCCTTCATTATTAAACTTAATTAGATCACTCATAATAGGACTAATTTTAGTTATATCTTGAGTATCTGTTTTAGCAGTTTGAATATTTTTTTGACAATATGTTACTAAAAATGGTAAATGGTTACGCCAAAACTTATCAAGTATAGGGCGTTTTGGATATTGTACTGCTATAAATTGATTGTAAAGCTCTTTAAGTTGATCTTTGATTTCAATACCATAGTTAGTAAAAAAGTCATTCCAAAACATCTCTAAGTTAGAATAATCTTGAACTAATTTAAGATCTTTAATTTGATATTTAAGCTCTTCACGGATTTCCTCTACATTTTCTTGAGATAAATTTGGGTAGAGGCTATAGATAAATGGCAACATTAGATCAAAGATCTCAAGTTGTTTTTGAGCTGCTATTTTAAAGTCTTGCATATATTTTTCATATGCAATGCTATATTGATTAAATGGTTTAAGCCAAGGATAAGATATAGGATGTCGGAGCACAGCATTTGGAGTTAACAGCCATAGTAAGTTCTCACTTTGCTTTACAGTACCATCCCATTCTTTAACTAAATTTAAAAATTGTAAATATTGTCTAAAGCCCCATAATGTTAGATTCTGAAAATAGTATGCTAGTTCATTAGGTAGAATCTCATTAGTAGGTAGAGTATCAAAAGGAGACTTTATTTGCTCAGTCGTATCTTCTATATTTTCATCAAAAATATCAAAGTTTGATATATTACAATTAACAGTATGAGATGAACTTGCGTGTTTTTTTCGAAGAGCTTGATTGTTGGCGCTTAACTTATCACGCAACACAGGAGTAATTCCAAAATTTTGGCATAAATTTAAAAAGTTAGTAAAAACCTTATCAAATAGCAATTGTGAGAGTTTAGCATCTACTTCAAGATTAGGAATAGTTAAAAGCCATGAGAGTGTATCTTTATCTAAGATAAGATGTTCACAACCACAAAGATTTAATCGTTGTAATTTAGATAGGTTAAATAGTGGAAATAGATCATCAATGGCTGTACGAGCTAAAGAAAGTTCTTTTAAATTAGTACATTTACTGAGAAAACGAAAATCATTTACAAGTCGATCATTAAGATTTAAGGTACGCAGCGAAGTTGCATATTGCAAACATGAAAAGTCACCACTTTGATCTAAAAAAGTATGATCGGGCTGAAGATAAATAGTATTTGAGCAGTCTAAATGCTTAAGTTTAATAATATCATAGCGTACAGCAGGAGTATGTCCTAAACTGTTAGTAATTCCACTATAAAGATATCTGTCTTTAATATTGAGTTTAAGAGGATCATAAGGCTGCTTCTTTTGAGTTTGTGGTGCTAACTTTTCTTGTGTTAAATTATTTTCTGTACTGTTGTCAACATTAGTATTATTTATAGAATTTGTATTATTTTTTGGCCATTTGTAGTGTCCTCGAGCTTGTCGTTGACCAACAAGATCTACAATAAACTTAGGAATGCCATCCTCAGAACGTCCTTTATGGGGTGTAATATGTACAATATTGAGATTAACATAACGGGGTAAGAGCTCCCATTCTTTTTGAGTTTTTACCTGATCATCATCAAGATAAAGGGTTTTAAGTCTAGGTAAAGTAAAAAGTGGTGAAAAATCCTTTATCTTATTACCAACAAGATAAAGATGTGTTAACCTTGGTAAATTAGAGATAGGGGAGATATCTGTAATTTCATTATTGTATAGAATAAGCTCATCTAAGTTGGTTAGATTTGCTACAAAACTAATGTCTTTAATATGCATGTGGCGAAGAGCTAGTGTTCTTAGATTTACATAGTGAACAAGCTCGTTTAGGTCAGTATAGTTGTAAAGTGCATCTGCAGTTAGTGATGTTAAAGTATTAGGGCAGTCAAGCTGTTTAAATGAGACTAAAGCACCTGGAGTAAGACTAAGTTTTTTTGAGCCTGAATAAATCTTGTTAGGATCTCCTTTAATAGCATTAGACTTCCAAAATTGTAAAGTTGATGTGATTTTGTTAAATAACTTACTCCACTCTAAAGAACGCAAATTTTCTAAGCGTTGCTCCCAATGACCAGAGCTTTCAAGTATTCTAATTAAAACTTGAGTTTCTTTTTTTGCATTTTGAGTACGATGAGAGCTTTGAAGGTCTTGTTTTAGTGATTTTAAACGTTGTTCATTTAATTTATCTTGATAATCTTGGCGAGTCATATCTGTAGAAAAATTTTTACGCAATAGTGCAATATAGTGCTCAAGATAATTAAAAAAGCTCCTATAGGATAGAGTGAGGACTTGCTTTGTATGGCGTTTAAAAACAATACCTTTAGCTGTAGGAATAATAGAGTAAGGTTGTTCAGATACTTTGGGTGGAATATAAAAAGGGGTTTTATTTCTAGCATCAGTAGGGTGAGTCCATCGTTTTAAAATGTCGCTGCTTACTTTAGATCGCAGCTCTGTAGCAAGACGGTAATCTCGTGCAAATTCTTGGTAGTAAGCTTCTCTAGACTCTAAAGCTGCAAATAATTTATTCATTTCGTTCACATAAATAGGAAACATTTGTTCTAAAGTAGATTGTGGCCATGTTCGTGTGTATTCATTGTAGAAAAACTCTGCAATTATCTCTTGTTCATCTTTAGTTGGCATTTTGACTCCTTATTTCGACTCTAGAAAATACTGTTTTTATTTAGTCATGTTAGTTTTTTAGATATATTTTGATTATAGAAGTTAGCTTGTTATATAGCAATGCTCTTAGGTTATATATATCTTTAGCATTAATAAAATTAAGTCTTTGTATAGGTATTTTTTAGTATTGATTTTTAATGAGTATAAAAAGCTTTCAAAAAAATAAATTTTAATAAAAAAGAACAATATTATGTTAAATTTAATAAAATTTAAAATAACAAATAAAAACAATATGTTATTGTATTAGCTGATAAATTTATAGAATAGGGATATTTATTGAAATTTGGTAAGTTATACACATCGTTTTATGTAGTAATTTTTTATTAACAGTATATAAAAAGCATAAATAATTACATACATTTTTAACTCTAAAATTAGATGAATTGCTTTTAGTATAGGCTTGTAATTAGATTTATAATAAAGATACTGTAAAATTTGGGGTAGAAAGGTAAGAGCTTTTACTTGTGTTTACAGTAAGATGCAGCATCAACTGTTCCAACATAGTTTAGTTATGGTCATAATAGGTATGAATATAAAAAACACGATACGAGTACACAGTATATCATTTCCTTGTGTTTGTTTGAAATTGATCTTGTGATAATGCTTCCATGTTATTTTTCCCAATCAGAAAAGATAGTTGAGGAAATAATAATGTTGTTTTTCTTTTTTGTTCTTTATATCACTGCTTTTTTATTCAAATTATGCTGTATGAATAATGGTATTATAATTAGTTAACATACATGTTAAATAGCTTAATATAGTAGATAGACTTTAGAAAAATACAATAGAGCTTCACTTAAGACAGAGTAATGTTTAGAATCTTTTACATTGAAAGTTAATTAAAAGGTACTTTAGTAAAGGTAGCCTACTTATAAAGATTTATGAATCATGCTCTAATAGACACATATTAAGTTTTTGTAAGATATAGATATGGTAGTAGGGTACTTAGTGTAATTTAATATCTATTTCAGATTAACATATTATGTTAAATTTATATCAAAAAATAAATACAATAAAATCAATAGCTTTGTATCTATAATAGATACTTATTACAGATAAGTCAGGGTATATTTTGTATATTTCAGTTTAAATATTAATTCTGTTTTTTACAAAAAATACTCTGGTTTGATAAATATTCTTAAAAATAACTATCATAAATATAAAGAAAAGATAAGAGAGATTAAAATGAAATTAAAATTTACTAACACTATCTACTGTTAGCAATATTAATATGATAATGATGCTTTAGTAGTACCAAGCTATAGCTATCTTCTTGTTAGCTCAAGGTTATTTTGTTTTACTTGAGGACCTAAGTGCTAAAGGAAGATGTGATTTACGCATAGATTTTGATAATAACAAGACATTAGTATTTGAATTTAAATTTAATAAGAAAGCTAGTGATGATGAGCTTTTAGATAATGCCATAACTCAAATTAAAGATAAATCTTATAATCAAATTATAAATAGAGAAGTACGCTGCTTTGCTTGTATATTTAATGAAGAGCAAAGATAAATTAATGCTTTTAAAGAGCCAGTTTAACTAACCTAAGATAAAAATAATTTAAAAGAGGGGATCTATATAGTAAAATTAAAACAAGCTAGAGGATATTGCTTAAGTAACTGGTTATTGGTAGTAAGTGACTATTTATAAAAAGATATTGTCTATATAATCAATTAAATACTGAGAGTGAAATAAAAACTGTGTAAACGAAGATAAATTGGTTATTATATAAATGGTTTATCGGAGTTTAAAATTATGGCTAAAATAAAGCGTAATCCTGTTGCAGAAAAAGTTGCAGATTTAATCATTGAAAATTACGACCTAAAAAGTGGTAAAGACATTCAAGATGCTGTAAAAGAGGTATTTGGTCCTATCTTTGAAAGGTTATTAAATGCAGAAATGGATGCTCATCTAGGTTATGAAAAGAATAGTCAAGATGATAAAAATACTGAAAATAGACGTAATGGTTATACAACTAAAACTATACAAGGATCTTTTGGTGAAACTCAAATACAATGCCCAAGAGACAGAGACGGTAGCTTTGAGCCAGTAATAGTAGCAAAACGTCAAAAGGATGTATCTGAAATAGAGCGTAAGGTTCTTGCTATGTATGCAAGAGGTATGAGCCAAAGAGATATTAGTGCAACAATTGAAGATATCTATGGTTTTAAGTTATCTCAAGATAAAATTTCAAGTA
>CALXNP010000097.1 GCA_944389785.1 uncultured Anaerobiospirillum sp. | reverse complement strand
AATATATTGTCAGTATTTTATAAAGAGATAAAAGAGCATGTTAATAAATTTAGATTTATCTTTATTACAGGCATAACCAAATACTCAAATGTATCAATCTTTAGTGCTTTTAATAATTTACAAGATTTAAGTTTTGATAGTGAGTATGGATCAATAGTTGGTTATACACAAAAAGAGCTTGAATACTATTTTAAAGATTATATACAAAGAGCTACTGATAAATTAAAAGAAAAAACAGATAGTTATACCTATGAGCTAATGCTACAAAAATTAAAAGAGCATTATGATGGTTATTGCTTTGATGAAGATGCAAGTACTCATGTTTATAATCCTTGGTCAATACTTAATTTTTTAGCTAAAAGTCACAGAGGTTTTATTCCTTATTGGCTAGAAAGTGGTGGGGCATTTTCTTCATTGATATTAAAGTATTTACAAATCCATATTAAAGATCATAATGTTAAAGAAAAGATTACTAAATTCTTAGATTTAAATCATGTTATAGATATAACTCAAGACGAATTAGAGCCAGCTCCTGTTTCAATAGAATCATCAAACTTTGATTTATACCCTATATTATATCAAGCAGGTTATTTAACTATTAAAGATGCTTTCTTATCTCAAAATTTTGAACTTGTTATACCAAATGCAGAGGTGGCACAAGCATATGCTAAGTTAATTTATAATTTAGTGCTAAAAGATAAAGATAAAGAGCATGAGGCAACCTCTATAGTTAAAGCTCTTTATAAGCATGATTATGAGCCTTTTAAAATACAATTTAATCAATTTCTGCATGCTTTTATAAGTTATGCAAGCATAATAAATTTTAAAGAATCAATGTTTGTTGATATGTGTCAATTATTCTTATATACCTTAGGGATTATTGCACACAAAGAATTTATAACTTCATCAGGTAGAATAGATTTAGTTTTTGAAATTGAAAACACATTATATGTATGTGAGTTTAAGCTTGCTGTAGATGACAAGCAAGTTGATACTATGTTTAATGATGCATGTACGCAAATAAAAAATAAAGAATATTATGCTATAGCTTTTAATAAAGATGTTATAGCCTTAGCCATAGTTGTTTTAAATACTAAATTAAACAAAGCTAATAAGAAGGCTAAAAGCAGAGCACAAATGATGCGTATAGAAGAGGTGGAAATAGGTTAATAGCTTAAAGTGAAAGGGTAAGTAAAAGAAAATCTGTGTAAACTAAATTTTGTAGCACCCAAATTTACTCTTCAATATTGGATATATTTTAGTACTATATTTTGCTGATTTTAGTATAAAATCCCAATATTGAAGTTTGGTTTATATTAGTGTAGTAAACACTAAGTTTTATGTTTTTAGTAATTTTAGTTCTTATTTTTCATTATATTAATAACTTTTGAGGCTATGAGACCTGGATTATTTCTTATACTATAGTTAGTAATATATATAGTATCTTTATCACAACTGTTAAGATCTAGCTTAGCATATGATGGATAGATTTCTATCTTACATTTTATATTCTTATAGCTACAAATTATAGTGTTATTTTTATCTATATTTATTCCATTAGTGATAAGACTTTCCTCAAACCTTGAAAATAGTTCTTTTTGTTTTTCAAACTCAAGTTTACTTGGCAAATCTCCATTTTCTATGTATCTAAATAGATCATAAGATAATTGATTTTTCAAGTGGTTAATGCAGTTTAAGCAAGAGTTATCACAACAGGCATAACTAGAATTAAACAGCTATATACAAAAAGTATGATTAAACCAAAAAGTTTGAGGTTTTAGAAAATACAATAAGCATAATACTCCTATTATTTTAAACTAATGTCAATTTAAGTGAAGATGAAAAAGAGGTTTATAAACTTTTAAGTAAAACAATACTAAAATCAATATGTTCATTTTGGTAAATCAAAAACAACACAATTTTTACAAAATATGGAACAAAAAGGTGTGATTATTATTGAAGGTAGGAGCAGGGATACTAAATATTTGATTAAATAGCCAAGTACTAAAAAAGATAAGTTATACGTTGCAAAATAAAAAGAGCAAAATTATTTTGAAATAGCAAGGATAGAGGAATTATAGAACTTTTACAAAAACAGTAAATAATGTTAAAACTAAGACTGCTTAGGTAGGTGACTACATATTTAAAGATCCTATAGATGGTTGTGAAATTTATGTTGAAAAAAATTTGTTGTAAAGAGCACAAACTTACAGAGCAAGTCAAATATATACAATGGCAGATTACAAATAAATAGAGATATAAAAAATACTTTATATCTTAGGATAAAAACTTATTCTGCCTAAGTTTTTTCTTATAAAACAAATATTATGTGTACTTAACATTTAAATAGCTCAATCATATTGGCATAAGTAATTAGCTCAACATTACCAATACTTTTAGCTTTGTTAATACAATTTGCGCTAAAGCCTGTTTTAGCAAATAAACATAGATGTGTATAATGATAGTTAAATAAGGAGCTACGCTCTATAAGCTTATCTAAAATAGCAACATCCACTTTTTCATTTGTCCATTTGCATTCGCAAAAAAGGGCAGTTTCTTTATCTTGTTGTCCCATAATATCAATTTCTATTTGACTTTTTGTACAAGGATCACTTCCCCACCAGCGTCCTAAATCTTTAAAATCTACAGCAAAGTCTCCATTAAGTAGTCTTTTATATAAATACTGATGGCAAACATCTTCAAAGATTTTACCTAAATAGGTAGATAAATGAGGGCTTATACGTTTATACGCTAAATCTGTAATACCTCTTGTTATTGCAGCATTATTTTCAGGAATAAATCTATACCAAAAACGAAACATATTATCCTCAAGGCTATAGATAGACTTGCGTGATTCTTTTTCACCGTAAGGCTGTTCTTTTTTTATAATACCGAGATCAATTAGGTTTTTTAAATAGTTACTACAAACACTAGTACTTTCTCCTACCTTAGTAGATATTTCTACCATACGTGAAGCTCCTGTAGCTATAGCTGTAATTATGGCATTATATAGTGCTACATCTCGTACTTCTTGTTTTAAAAGATTTTGTGGTTCTTCAAATAGAATAGAGCTTGGAGATAAAAAAGTATTTTTTATATTATCAGCAATGCTAAGATTATCATTTAGCTGCAGTAAATATTGAGGTGTACCACCAACTAGACCATAGGCTGTCATTAGATCTTCATCATTAAAATTATGAAAAAATTTACAAAAGTCTGAAAAATCAAAAGGTAAAATTTTCATTTGAGCTGTACGTCTGCCATATAAAGGAGATTTATATGCTAGGATATTATCTTCTATATACGACATAGAAGATCCACATAAAATTAACATTAGTTTTGATTTATCATGATATTTATCTATTAGCATTTGCAATGTTGACGCTAAACTTTTTACTTCTCTAGCTACATAAGGATATTCATCTATTACTAAAATTAACCGTTCTTTTTGTGCTAATTGAAAAACATAATCCAAAGCATCTTGAAAAGATGAAAAAGAATTTGATGCCATAATAGAGCTTTGATATTCTAAAATACTGCAGCTAAAATTAGCTAAATTTTGCTGTAAATTGCTTTCAATACCAATAAAGTAGATGGCTTTTTTATTTTTAATGAATTCATTAATGATAGTTGTTTTTCCTACACGTCTTCTGCCATACATTACAATAAATTCAAATTTTTTTGAACTATATAGTCTATTTAGAGTATTTAACTCATTTGTTCTACCAATAAACATGTTTTACTCTTTTTATTTAGTTAATTATACTTAACTAAAGTATAATTAACTAATTTATATATTACAAGTGATAATAACACTTTGATAAATATAGATTGATTTTTTTCATTAGGTTTAAGCAATTCCTTTTAGGTTTTTTAAAGAAATACTCTACAAAAAATTTGAATAAAAATTTATGGTACTTTAGACACTGATAGTAAAAATACTTGTGTACCTTTTATGTTAAAGCTATATATTCCTTTAGCAAGGTAAAACGTGTGCTAGTAATAAAGAAGGTCACAGCATTTTTTAATAATACAATCTTAGAATTATGAGTTATTGTATAATGTATACAAGGGTATATAAAATAAAAGGATAGTTTATGCAAAAGCGATTGTCTCTTGGTATCACTTCTTTTAAGAAGATACGAGATAAGAATTACATCTATGTAGATAAAACAGATATAATTGCAAAATTTGTATCTACGAAGGGCCCTCACTTTTTATCACGTCCTCGTCGTTTTGGTAAGTCCACCCTTATTGATACTTTAGATGTACTATTTTCACAAGGGCTTGAAGCTTTTAGTGGGCTTAAAATTACTCAAAGTGATACTTGTGAGAGCTTAGATGAGATAAAGCAAAGACTTGATCTTACAAAAACTTATAAAGTTTTAAGATTATCATTTGATAAAATTGATACTTTAACTCCTAGAGAGATAGAAATTAAATACATAGAAGTTTTAAAAGATTTTTTTGCATCATTAGATATACATATAGATAGTAATAGTACTGATATATCAACTATTATGGATATAGGTTGTGAACAATTACAAGATCAAATTGTATTGCTTATTGATGAATATGATACGCCCCTTACTTATTATCTTGATGATAGTGAGAAATTTAAAGAGATAAGAGCTATACTCTCACGCTTTTATAAAACAATTAAAGCATATAATCATAAATTTAGATTTGTCTTTATTACAGGCATAACTAAATACTCAAATGACAATATTTTTAGTGGCTTTAACAATTATCAAGATTTAAGCTTTAATAGTAAGTATGGCTCAATAGTCGGTTATACTCAAGAAGAGCTTGAATACTATTTTAAAGATTATATACAAAAGTCTGCTGTTACATTAAATGAAAAAGAAAAAACTGATATTTACACTTATGATGTGATACTACAAAAATTAAAAGAGCATTATGACGGCTATTGTTTTGATAGATTTGCAAGTATCCATGTTTATAATCCTTGGTCAATACTTAATTTTTTAGATGAACCACAAGAAGGTTTTATCCCATATTGGCTAAATAGTGGCGGGGCATTTTCTTCATTGATATTAAAGTATTTACAAATCCATGTTAAAGATCATAATGTTAAAGAAAAAATTACTAAATTCTTAAATTTAAATCATGTTATAGATATAACTCAAGACGAATTAGAGCCAGCTCCTGTTTCAATAGAATCATCAAACTTTGATTTATACCCTATATTATATCAAGCAGGTTATTTAACTATTAAAGATGCTTTCTTATCTCAAAATTTTGAACTTGTTATACCAAATGCAGAGGTGGCACAAGCATATGCTAAGTTAATTTATAATTTAGTGCTAAAAGATAAAGATAAAGAGCATGAGGCAACCTCTATAGTTAAAGCTCTTTATAAGCATGATTATGAGCCTTTTAAAATACAATTTAATCAATTTCTGCATGCTTTTATAAGTTATGCAAGCATAATAAATTTTAAAGAATCAATGTTTGTTGATATGTGTCAATTATTCTTATATACCTTAGGGATTATTGCACACAAAGAATTTATAACTTCATCAGGTAGAATAGATTTAGTTTTTGAAATTGAAAACACATTATATGTATGTGAGTTTAAGCTTGCTGTAGATGACAAGCAAGTTGATACTATGTTTAATGATGCATGTACGCAAATAAAAAATAAAGAATATTATGCTATAGCTTTTAATAAAGATGTTATAGCCTTAGCCATAGTTGTTTTAAATACTAAATTAAACAAAGCTAATAAGAAGGCTAAAAGCAGAGCACAAATGATGCGTATAGAAGAGGTGAAGATAGATTGATAGTTTACATAGTCTAAAGTATCTTGAAAAGATGAAAAAGAATTTGATGCTATAACAGAACTTTGATACTCTAAAATAGAGTAACACTATAGCTAAAATTAGCTATAGTTTGTTACAAATTACTAATAAAATAAATAGCTTTTTCATCTTTGATATATTCATTAATGATTACTGTTTTCCCATATATCTTCATAGTTTTCAATTTTTAGGTCGCCTTGCACATTTTGGCAAATCAACTGTTATTTCTACCTTAAAAGAGCTTTATTCTCATGGAGTTAAAGACTTTATAGATGAAAATGGAGTAAAACAAGAGTCTTACTTTAAAGGTCTTGCTATAGAAAAACTTTGGGATGAGGAAAAAACCTATAAGATTATTTACATCAATTTTTCTTCATTGCCAAATGTTGATAAACTTATTGAAGATAGATTTGCACAAAGCAATTTTATTAAAGTAATGTATAAAAATCCACAATTAGCTTATGCTATAGAAAAATTTAGATTAGGTTTTGCTCAAAAAATTAAAGAATATTTTACCTATTACAACCTAGATCATTCTAATTAAATATGGGTACTTTTGTGCCCATGTTTAATGCCAAATTGATTATAACTTACATCTTT
>CALXNP010000096.1 GCA_944389785.1 uncultured Anaerobiospirillum sp. | reverse complement strand
AAGAGTAGCTAAAGTCACTTAGGACTTAGTCTTGGTCCAACTTTTAACTATTATTTAAGTTGGAAAGTTGAGTTAAGAATAAAAAAGGTGGCTATATAACCACCTTTATAAACTTTAACTTAAATAATTCTTAACAAAATTAGAAGGTAAAGCGTGCACCTACTGAGTATACATGCTCAGCAAAGTTTGCACCAGTTACATCCTTAAAGTTCTTACCAACAAGATCACCATTAGCATCTGTTCTTAAAGTATCATCATCAGTACCAACATCAAATCTTGCCTCTGCCCATACATTGAAGTTTGGATTGATTTGATAATTTACATATACTGGTACAGTTTGAGCTGTTACATCTGAATCATCAGTATCAAAGTCTACTTGTTGCCACTCGTAACCAGTTCTAATAGATACACCGTTTGCAAAACCATAGCCTACAACAAACTCAACACCTTCTACACTATAGCTAGTGTCAGCATCATTTAAAGTACCAACAGTAATATTTCTTAATGAGAAATCACGGTTTTGATATAAAGCTGCCACATAAGGACCTTGTGCTAAAGTTCCCCATGATAATGATACTGCATATTGCTTATAATTATCATAAACACCTGCAACTGTATCTGTAGCTGGATTTGTTAAAGGTAAATCAGGGAGAATAAAGTTTCCATTATTAGGATTCTCGTAACCATGATCAGTAAACTTAGCATAACCATAAGCTGCACGTACTGCTATTGGTCCAAATAGTACATCTGGTGATGTATAGCCTAATGATACTGCAAATGCATTTTCAATATCTAATGTTTCACCATTACGGTCACCATTAGTGAAGCCTCTAAAATAAGCACCATCAACTAATTGGCCCTTTTGTGAAGCTTGATATGATACATTTGCATCAAAGCCATAACCTGACCATGAGTACATTACCATAGCATCACGCTTATCATCGTTACCTGCTTGACCTGTGCAGCCCCAGTCATCAAAAATATCAGTAGTATTTAAAACATACTTAACTGCATCTTCAAAGGTACCTGCCTTGATTTGACCATATTGACCAAAATCAGCACCTACCCATGCATAACGAGCTTGGAAACCGTTGTCATACTTTTGACCATCAGCCATTTCCCACTCAACCTTAGCAAAACCAGCAATACCTGGAGTTAATTGAGTGCGCATATCAAAGCCTAAACGACCTGAAGCAACGATAGTATTGTCATCAGCATTAGCACCTGCACCACCGGCATTCTTAGAATAAACAACACCTTGTACACGACCATAAACGTCTAATGATGTACCATCCTTATCATAAACAGTTGCAGCTGAAGCTGCTGATGAAGCTGCTAATGCAGCAATAGCTAAAGCTAATAATGACTTCTTCATATTTTTATATCCCATAAAGTTTTTATTATTAGGTCATATAACCCGTTGCGTAATATACCAATTTTTTTGATATTTGTTAAATTATTTTAAATAAAATTTTTATCCTTATTTTACAATAAGTTACATATAAACAAACTAAATACATAGATATATTTATAAAAAATTGTAAAAAAATTCCATTAGATATGTGATGAAAACTTCTCTTAAAACAAGAAATATCTTTTATATAAATCAATAGGTTATATACATACAATATAAATAATTATGTATAAAGAAAGGCAACGTTTGGATTTATTTTTTAAATAAAAGTTTCATTTATTTATCAAATACGTGATTAATATCACATATTAATTTATACTGTAACTTATAAAGTTCTTTAGCATTATTATAAATCAACATACATTCTAATAAAATATGTATGTTATATAGTACATATTAGTAAAAAGCTTCAAATCTTAACTAAAAATTATAGCCTTTTAATTAAAATTTAATTAACACAGTAAACTACAACAACTTATATCTCCACCTAAACTTAAAATTTTAGGTGGAGAAAATTGTGCTTATTTGTTAAATTTTTTTAAAGATTAGTGAGCCATTAGTACCACCAAAACCAAAGCTATTAGTTAAAGCATATTGAATATCACGCTTTTGTGCTACGTTTGGTACTAAGTTAAAATCACCAACTTCAGGATCAGGATTTTCTAGGTTTATTGTTGGTGGACAAATTCCATCATGTACAGCCATAACTGTAATAATAGTTTCAATTGCACCTGCAGCACCTAATAAATGACCTGTCATTGATTTAGTTGAACTCATGCAAGTATTAGCAGGAGCCTCACCAAATAATGCTTTAACAGCTCTAAGTTCTGATAAATCGCCTACATGTGTTGATGTACCATGGGCATTGATGTAGTTGATATCAGAAGGACTGATACCAGCATCTTTAATTGCATTAGCCATAGATAATTGAGCACCTGCTCCATCTTCAGCTGTTGCTGTCATATGATAGGCATCACCACTCATACCAAAACCTACAAGCTCTGCATAAATTTTAGCATTACGAGCTTTAGCATGCTCATACTCTTCTAATACTAAAATACCAGCACCATCACCTAGAACAAAACCATCTCTGTCTATATCCCAAGGACGTGAAGCACGCTCTGGCTCATCATTTCTTGTAGATAGGGCTTTTAGAGCAGAAAAGCCACCAATTCCCATCTCAGTAGATGCCTTCTCAGAGCCACCACAAACCATTACATCAGCATCACCACAGGCAATAAGTCTTGCAGATAAGCCAATAGCATGAGTACCTGAAGCACATGCTGTAACAGTTGCTAAGTTTGGTCCACGCAAGCCTTTTAAAATAGATAGATGACCTGAGACCATATTAATAATTGTTGATGGTACGAAGAATGGACTTATACCACGAGGGCCTTTTTCAACTAAAGCTTTAATATTTTGCTCAATCAGACCTAAGCCACCGATACCAGAACCTACCATGGTACCAATACGTGAAGCGTTTTCTTCAGTAATTTGTAAACCACTATCTTCAAGAGCCATTAGACCTGCTGCAATACCATATTGAATGAACATATCCATCTTACGCTCATCTTTTTTGGTAATACCAAAGTCCATAGCATTAAAGCCTTTAACTAAACCAGCTATTTTTACAGAAAAGGCACTAGTGTCGAAGTGCTCAATGGTTGAGATGCCGCTCTTGCCATTTACGAGGTTTTCCCATGATTCTTGTGCGCTATTGCCTACAGGACTTAACATGCCAAGACCAGTAACTACTACCCTGCGCTTTTGCACTGTATTTGCCTCCTAATTAAGGAATTGATTCTATTTATAAAAAATAAAAGGAGATGAAAGCCACCTCCCCTTACATATAGTAAAAGGCCGGTTAGCCGGCCATTTTAAAAAAGATTATTCTGCGTCTTCTTGATGTGACTTAATATAATCAATAGCTGCTTGTACAGTATTGATCTTTTCAGCATCTTCATCACGAATCTCAGTGTTAAACTCTTCCTCTAGAGCCATAACTAGCTCTACAGTATCAAGAGAATCTGCACCTAGATCATCAACAAAAGATGCCTCTGGTACGACATCCTCAGGCTTAACGCCTAACATGTCAATGATAATCTTCTTTACGCGTTCTTCAATATTATTGCTCATCTGCTTCCTGTTCAACTAGATATTCTAGTTGTCCTATGTTAGAAGTTGCCCGACCCTATGTCGGAAACCATTCATGATGCTAATTATATATGTTTTGATTTATTTTTGGTAGTAAAAATTTGTGATTTTTAGATTTTTTAGACTATCTATCACAAAAAATTACGCACAATGCAAACCACCATTAACATCAATAGTTGCACCTGTTATATATGAAGCCATATCTGAAGCTAAAAATACTACAGCTCCTGCAATATCTTCAACCCTACCTGCTCTCTTTAATGGTATGTTATTAACCCAAGCTTTTAATTGATCTTCATTTAATACAGCAGTCATATCTGTTTCAATAAAACCAGGAGCTACACAGTTTACTGTAATACCGCGAGCTGCTGCCTCTTTTGCTAAAGATTTAGAAAAGCCAATCATACCAGCTTTAGCTGCAGCATAATTACATTGACCAGCATTGCCAATTTCACCTGTAATTGAGGTAATATTAATAATTCTACCAGCTCTTTTTTTCATCATAGGTGCAATTGCAGCTTTACATAATCTAGCTACAGAAGTTAAGTTGCAGGTTAATACATCATCCCAATCTTGATCTTTCATACGCATAAAAAGACCATCTTTAGTAATACCTGCATTATTAACTAAAATATCAGGAGCACTGCCACATTTAGCAACAACATCATCAAAAAGCTTTGTAACACTTTCAAGTTCAAGACCATTCATTACAAAACCATAACCTTTACCATCTAAATAGGCAGTAATATCATCAGCACCTTTTTGTGAGGTAGCACTACCACATACAGTTGCACCTAATGATGCAAATGCTTGTGCTATAGCCTTACCTATGCCACGAGAAGCACCTGTGACTAATACAATCTTACCTGTAAAATCTAAATTAAACATAAATTACCCTTAAAAATTTAAGCTAAAGCCTCTACAACCTTATTTAAACTAGCATCATCATTGACATTAAATAGATTTAAGCTCTTATCAATACGACGATTTAAACCTGTTAAAACCTTACCAGGACCTACTTCTACTATAGTATCAATACCTGCTTGCTTGATATTATTAATGGTTTCAACATAACGCACAGGTCCTGTTAATTGTAAAATTAAAGCTTTTTTAATATCATCTGCATTTTGAATTGCACTTGCACTAGCATTACAATATACAGGAATTTTAGCATCACTTAACTTAATCTTATCTAACTCAAGCTTTAAAGTATCTGCTGCTTTTTGCATTAGAGGACAATGTGATGGAGCAGATACAGCAAGCTCTACAACTTTTTTAGCACCAGCTTGCAATAATAGTTCTTGAGCTCTTTGTACTGCAGTCTTAGTACCAGAAATTACTACTTGACCAGGAGAATTAAAGTTAGCTGCAAATACACCATCTTCAGTAGTGCTAGCTTGAGCACAACAATCAATAATTACCTTATCCTCAAGACCTAAAACAGCAGCCATAGCACCAAAGCCTACAGGTACAGCATCTTGCATAGCAATACCACGTAAACGAACTAAACGTACTGCATCTGCAAAATTTAAAGATTGAGCTGCTACTAAAGCACTGTACTCACCTAAAGAGTGTCCAGCTACAACTTTAGCTTGTAAATTATGTTCTTCCATAGCACGCAAAGCTGCAACAGAAGCAGTTAAGATAGCAGGCTGTGTAACCTCTGTTTTATTTAAATCAGCTTCAGGTCCATTTAAGCATATCTCACGTAAATCATAACCTAAAGCCTCATTAGCTTCATCAAATGTTCTTGCCACAATTTCATTTGCCATAAAACTTGCAAACATACCAACAGATTGTGAACCTTGTCCTGGAAAAACAATAGCAAACTCTTTCATACACACACCCTTATAATTAATACTTAATTAAAGCAGAACCCCATGTAAAACCGCCACCAAAAGACTCAAGCAGTAATACATCACCTCTTTTTATCCGACCACTTCTTATTCCCTCATCTAAAGCTAAAGGAACAGAAGCTGCTGAGGTATTTCCTTGTTTATCTAATGTGACAATTACAGAAGACATATCTAACTTTAATTTTCTAGCTGTTGCTGTAATGATCCTTAAATTAGCCTGATGTGGTACTAAAAAATCAAGATCATCTGCACTCATATTAGCTTTTTCTAAAGTTTTAGTTACCAAATCAGATAAAACAGTAACTGCTCTTTTAAATACATCATTACCCTTCATATATAAATAAGAATCTGTATCTAAAACACCACGCTTTGCATATGGCAAAGATAGAAGGTCGCCACAAGAAGGATCTGATGATATTAAAGTGGTAATTGTTCCTTGTATATCAGATTTACTTAGTATACAAGCACCTGCACCATCACCAAAAATAATAATGGTACTTCTATCATTTATATCACAAGCTTTAGATAAAAGATCTACACCCACAATTAAAACATTAGTGCTAGCACCAGATATAATCATGCTGTGGGCTATACTATAAGCATAGCTAAATCCAGCACAAGCTGCAGAAACATCAAAAGCTGCTACATTTGTAATACCAATCTCATTACCTATTTGACATGCTGTTGATGGGAAAGCATGAGTAGATGAAGTAGTTGCACAAATAATAGTATCAATACTATTTTTATCAATACCTGCACTTTCTATAGCTAAAAGTGCTGCCTTAGACCCCATAAAGCTAGCTGTTTCTTGCTCATTAGCAATATGTCTTTGCCTAATGCCAGTTCGCTCAACAATCCACTCATCTGAGGTGTCAACCATTTTTTCTAAATCAAAATTAGTGCGTACAGCTTGCGGTAAATATCCGCCTGTACCTAAAATTCTTGTGTACAAGGTACCACCATCTATTGTAAAAAAATTAAACACATCTTAGCATTATACTATACAAATATAATAGGTAAAAAGATTTTAGATAGTTTTAAGCAAGTTATACATAATTATTTATATCAACAATAAACATATATCCGACATTGAGCAGTAAAATTTTTTAATAAAAAATCACATTATAATAATACATAATCATTTGTTTTTAAACTTGTC
>CALXNP010000095.1 GCA_944389785.1 uncultured Anaerobiospirillum sp. | reverse complement strand
ATATAAACTATATTTTTCTATTGTTTATGGTGGGTAGTGTTACCATTTTATTAAAAAATTTTACTGCTCAATGTCGGATAAAGGTTAATTAAAAAAGCAATTTGTAATGAAAAGAAATTAGATCGTAATTGAGCACTCTTTACTTCATATTATTTTTAAACCATAATCTTTTTAAGATAAGATACTATTATGAGAGTTTGTGACACTTACTCTTAATAGTTGACATATCTTTATTGCACTAACTATATGTCTATTATAACCTTGAGTAAATAACTAAATTACCACTAACTAAATTAAAAAGTATATGAATAATCTAGTTACCTTAGATGAAAGCTGCTTTATTTTTAATAATAAACAAAATAAAGTCTTAAATAGTTTACGCCTAAACCTAAGCAAATTAACTAATAAAAATAATTGCTCTTATTATTTCTCAATAGCCTTTATAACACAAGCAGGCCTTGCACCTTTGCTTATGCTTTTAAAACAATTAGATGATATTAGAATAAAAGGTAAAATAATTACTAGTGACTATCTTAATTATACCTCCCCTACAGCACTTGATAAATTACTAAGCTTAAAGCATGTAGAGCTTAAAATCTTTAAATGTACATCTTTTGGTTTTCATACTAAAGGTTATATCTTCATGCAAGAGCAAAATTGTGAACTAATTTTAGGCAGTTCAAATCTAACTTTAAGTGCCCTAAGCACAAATCATGAGTGGAATGTAGCTATAAAAGCTGATCTTACAAATGGATTTATACAAACTGTTATAAATGAATTTAATAGTATATGGACAAGTAATAATTGTCTATATTACAAAGACTATAAACAAGAATATCAAAAACTTTATGCTCAACATAAATCTAATATAACACATAAACAAACTCTTAATGTAAAAGCAAATGCTATGCAACAAAACTTTGTTAAAGCTTTTACTAGGGCTTATACAAATGGAATAAAAAAAGGACTTTTACTCAGTGCTACTGGTACAGGTAAAACTATAGCTTGTATGCTTGCTTTAAAAAATCTTAACGTTAAAAGAGTATTGTTTGTTGTACATAGAGAGCTTATTGCAAGACAAGCACAAATAACCTGCAAACAAATATTAAATAAAGATAGTGCATTATTTATTGGTAAACAAAAAGATATTCAAGCTGAGTATATATTTGCTACTTTTCAATCACTATATGCTTTTAATAAAAATATAAATGCTTCTAACTATACTGTTTTTAATAAAAATTATTTTGATATTATCATCATAGATGAAGCTCATCATATTGGCGCTAGTTCATATAAAAGTATTATTGATTATTTTGAACCAAAATTTTTATTAGGTATGAGTGCCAGCATAAAAAGAAGTGACAATTTTGATACCCTATCTTATTTTGATAATAATGTAATTTATGAAATAAGCTTAAAAGAAGCTTTAGCAAACAATTACTTATGTCCTTTCCATTATTATGCTATAAGCGATATTGAGCTTATTGATGATAATACAGCATTAAATCTTGAGGCAAATAAATTTAATAAATTAGACTTTAATTTACGTGTAGATAAAATTATAGAAGCAGCAAACTATTATGGTATGACACAAGATCAACTATGTGGTTTGATATTCTGCTCAACCAACAAAGAAGCATTAATGCTTGAACAATCATTAAATCAAAAAGGTTTTGCAACTAAAGCATTAAGTGCCAAACATAATCAGGTACAAAGAGAAGATGCAATTAAAAGACTATGTTCAAATAGGACTGATAAGCTAGATTATATTATAACTGTTGATATCTTTAATGAAGGTATTGATATCCCTATGGTAAATCAAATTATTATGCTGCGTCCAACCCAATCAGCTCTAGTTTTTATACAACAATTAGGACGAGGACTTAGACATTTTCCTAATAAAGAATTTGTAGTAATACTTGATTTTATAGGTAATTATAATAATAACTATATGATACCACTTGCACTATCTTCAAATAGTAATTTAAACAAAGAAGAATTGAGACTCTTTACTTTAGAGCCAAATAGTTATTTAAATGGCACTTGCAGTATTAATATTGATAAAGTAGCTACAACTAAAATTTTAAATGCCTTAGATAAAGTAAATTTTAATGCTATTAAATATTTGAAAGATAGTTATTTTGATTTTGCCCTACGTTTTAAATCATATCCTCTATGTTATGATTTTGCAATAAATGGACAAATTAGTCCTAAATTGTATTTTGATAAATTTGGATCTTTATATAATTTTCAAAAACAATATGATAAGAACTTTAATTTAAATTTAACAACAAAACAAGCTTTATATATTGAATATATATGTAAATATTTATGTGATGGTAAAAGAACAAGTGAACTTGATATTTTAGATTTAATGTCCCAAGGTTTAAGCTATAATAATGCAAAGGCAAAGCTTAAACAAAAAGAAAGTGATAACAATTGCATTAATTTTTTACTAAATAACTTTGACTATCAATCTAATAAATTTGATGATCTTTATCTAATTGAAGCTAAAGGTGATGATTATTATTTAACATCTGACTTTAAAAGCTGTTTTGATAATCGAGATTTTATAAAAGTTTTTAAAGACTTATTAAAGTTTAATACTTATATTTTTTCTCAAGAATACAATTTGTTATATGAAGATACAGCTTTTTGTCTTTATAAAACCTATAGCTATCATGATATTTTACGTCTTTTAGGGCTTGCTCAAAAACTACCACCTATTGATATTGGTGGCGGCAAATTCTTTAAAGAATTAAATACTATGCCACTTTTTATTAACTATATAAAAGATGATGAACAAAATAAACAACACTATACTAATAAATTTTTAGAAAATAAAGCTCTATTATGGTATTCAAAAGCAAATACAAAACTTACAAGTCCTGCTATTAGTGCTCTTGTAGAACAAGACAAACTAAAGAGCACAATTTTAATCTTTGTCAGAAAATATCAAAAAGCTAAAGATAAATCATATAACAATTTTTATTTTCTAGGTAAAGCATATACTGGTTCTTATAAGATTGTGAATGTAAATAACAAGTCCTTAATTGAATTTAAACTAAATCTAAAAACTGTACTTGATAGTGCTATTTTTGATTATTTAAGCAATTACTAAATTTTAATAATTAATATTTAATAAAACAAATAAGCTCTTACATATTCTTAATAAAAAGAGATAAGAGCTTCTTATTAGAATAATTTTTATTTAACTTTTACTATAAATATATTTGATACTAATATATTCTGACACTTTGTTTTTAATTAAAATATTCTATAAAGATTATCTTATCTAATTATAAAATCAATCGTAAAAATTTACGATTGATTTTATGCTTATTTATAATTTAATAAATATGCAACTAAAAACTAACTACCTTATTAGAAAGCTTCATTATATAAAGCAACAATATCCTCAATCTTAACATCACGAGGATTGCCACCTGTACATACATCTGCTAAAGCAGCTTTTGCTAAATCATCAATGTCTTCTTTCTTAACACCTAAGGTATTCAATTTCTTAGGAATACCTACAGCTTCATTTAAAGCAAATACAGCATTAACAGCAGCCTCTCTTGCTTGCTCTATGCTCATGCTCTCAGTATTTGCAACTCCCATAGCTTTAGCAATGTCTCTATACTTATCTTGTGTATAGTCTGCATTATATTTCATAACATAAGGTAATAATACAGCATTAGCTACACCATGTGCTATACCATAAAAAGCACCTAAAGGATGAGCCATACCATGAACTAAACCTAAACCTACATTTGAAAAGCCCATGCCTGCAACATATTGTGCAAGAGCCATACCCTCACCACCTGCTTTATCCATATCGCAAGATTTTTTTAGGTTCTTAGCTATAAGTTCAATAGCCTTAATGTGTAAAGCATCACTAAGCTCCCAAGCTCCTTTAGTGATATAACCTTCAATAGCATGAGTTAAAGCATCAACACCTGTTGCAGCCTTTAATGAAGCTGGCATTGATTCCATCATTTGACTATCAACAATAGCAACTTGAGGTATGTCATTAGGGTCAACACATACAAACTTACGTTTATTTTGAGTATCTGTTACAACATAATTAATAGTAACTTCTGAAGCTGTACCTGCTGTTGTTGGAATTGCAATCATAAATACAGCCTTATTTTTAGTATTTGCAACACCCTCAAGTGATCTTACATCTTCAAATTCAGGATTATTAGCAATAATACCTACAGCTTTAGCTGTATCTTGAGGAGAACCACCGCCAATAGCAATAATACAATCTGCACCTGAAGCTTTAAAAGCTGCAAGAGCCTTTAAAACTGTTTCAATAGTAGGATTAGGTTCAACATCATCAAAAACCTCATAAGCAAAACTATCTTTATCTAATAGGTCTAAAACTTTTGTAGCTACTTTAAATTTTAATAAAGGCTTATCGGTTACAACAAAAGCTTTTTTAAAACCACGACGATTAAGCTCTGGTACAGCATTTTCAATAGCGCCATAACCAAAATATGAAGTTTCATTTAATATCATACGATGTGACATATTAATCTCCCTTTATAAAATTAAAGTAGGTAATGAATTATATAACACCACTTAGATGCTATGCTTATATTACTCCTATTTTAATCTTAAATCACTCAAATAATGTACTAAATATTTATTAATTTAATTTTTAATTAAAAAAAGATATAGATATAGATATATAAATAAAATTATTACAATAATTACCTTAACTATACTTTTTATATGATTCTTTATAAATTTAAATAAATCTATACTATCATAATACCACTGCTTGCCCATTTGGATAATTACCTATCCAAGCACAGGGAAAATATCCATCTTTATAAATTTTGAATAATGTATTAAAAAAACCTTGTGCATTTAATACTTTTTCTATATATACCCATGATATATCTCTTTTTACCATATCCAACATTTCAGCAGATAAACTAGATTCTTCCTCTAAATTCCATCTAAAAATAAAATTACTCCATTTTTGCCAAAGAATATCTTCAGTTTTAGCTGAGATATTAGAAAATATTTCATCTATTTTAGTATCACCAATTTGATTAACTGCCATTTTTTCTAATGTAAAAATATGAGGCTCCCATGTTTTTAACATTTGCTCATTCCAAACATCATAAGCCTCAAAAACAGAATGTATCACATAATATTTATTTTCTTTATCTTTACAATGCTCAAACCAATTTATTTGCAAAACCTCTTGTAAAAAATCATCGATTGTAATCATAGGTGTTTCCATAAAACTAAGTTAACTGTAAACAAAAATAAATTAATAAAAATCTATATAAAAGATGACTATATCAAACCTCAAAAAATCATATATGAAGTCTCCTTTTTAAAAATCTAATGATTACAGCCTACGCAAAATAATGTGCAAACTGCTTTCATAAAATTTTTTCTACAAAAAATATAACAAAGTAATTTTATATAAAACATATTAAACTTCTTCAAGTTATATTACTTATATATATTTTGTATATGGGCTATAAATAAAACCTGTTTAAGATCACATTATTCTAGATGATTGCTAAATATCTTATAAATTACAAAGGCTAATATATTTATGCCTATCTTATCTAGCAGCTCTTGTTTTGTAATAAATTTGGACATAGCTTACTTCCTCATAAGTCATTTTTTACACTATTATGATATTTATCAAAGAGATATTTTAAAAAGCTTTATATACTGCTGAACTTTTAAATTAAAAATGTGATCTTATACATATTTTACTTATAGCCCATATATTTTGTATTCTTATTTTTATTCTTATTTTAATTATTATTAGTATATTACTATGATACAATGATACCATCATCTATAACTTTAATTACTTTAAGTATAATTATTATATGTGTATTTTGCAAAAAAAGATTAGTCTTTTTAATGAAATCTATAACAAGTTAGAGCCTTGCCTTCAATATAAATATGACAATACCTTTGCCGTAGCTTTTACTTATAATTCAACAGCAATAGAAGGTAATACATGTACATATAAAGATGTGTCTCATATATTAAATGATAATATTCTACCTCAAAATAAAACTGTTAATGAACTTTGTGAAATTCTTTGTAATGATAAGGCTTTCAAAAATACAATAAAGTATGCTCTAATTAAAGAAGAAATTAATCAAAATTTAATATGTAACTTACATAAAGATATTTTATACTTTAATCAAGGTGCTGGTATATATAGAAATCAGAATGTTTTTGTTAGAGGTTCAACAAAAGATGTAGTACCTGTTGAAAGGATTTATCAAGAAATGCTTTTTTTTGAGCAAGATATTAAAAATAAAAATTTCTCATCCCCTATAAAAAAAGCAGCATTTATTCACTGCCAATTTGTTTATATACATCCATTCGTTGATGGTAATGGTAGAACCTCTAGATTATTATTAAATTTATCTCTACTCAAAGACAAATACCCTATGCTATTAATAGATATTAATAATAAACAAGAGTATTTCAATGCTATTAGAGATTATTGTGATACTTTTAATACTAATAGCTTTGAAAAATTTATAGAAAAAAATCTAAATCAACAATTAGATCTATTTATTAAAGAATATGGAGCTTATCTTAAAGATAAGATAAAAGTTTTTTAAAAATACAAAATCTAAGTTAAATACTATCTCCCAATTTAGAGAGAGTGAAATAAAAAGTGTGTAAACGAAGATAAATTGGTTATTATATAAATGGTTTATCGGAGTTTAAAACTATGG
>CALXNP010000094.1 GCA_944389785.1 uncultured Anaerobiospirillum sp. | reverse complement strand
ATAAATAAACAAGAGAGATTGTGATTAATAAGTTACCATCTTATTTATTTCTACTTATATATAGCTCTAAAAATAAGATTAGATGGGTCTTGAGATTTACATTTAAGTTTAACTATAGCTGCTTTCTTGATTTAGTATAGTAATTTTAAAATTAAAAGAGGGGACTTATTATTAGTCACCCCCTTACAGTTTTCATAATAAAGACTTAGTTAAAAAATGGTTATTTAGTGTGGTTGTAAGATACCATTTTCAATAAATAGATTTGTAACATCTGGTAAAAAAAACCAAGTTCCAATTAAACCTACTAAAGTTAGAACAATTGTATAAGGCAATGCCATCCATATCATTTTTAAATATGGTAATTTAATCAATGGGGATAGAGCTGAGGTTAATAAGAATAAAAAAGCTGCTTGACCATTTGGTGTGGCAACTGATGGTAAATTAGTACCAGTATTGATAGCAACAGCTAAATGGTTAAATTGTTCTTGAGTAATAGTACCAGCAGTTAGTGCGTCATGTACTTGTTGAATATAGATGGTTGCTACAAAAACATTATCACTGACTGAAGATAGGATACCATTAGCTAAATAGAAAATAGGTAATTGTTGATCAGGAGGAGTACTTAGTACCCAGTTAATCAATGGAACAAAAAGCTCTTGTTGGGAAATAACTGTTACTACAGTAAAAAACACACATAACAATGAGCAAAATGGTAGTGACTCTGTAAAAGCTTTACCAATTTCCTCTTCTGAGGTTACACCACAAAAAGCTGTAGCAAGAATTATGATAGATAGACCAATTAAGCCTACGGCAGCTAAGTGCAGAGCTAAACCAATAATGAGCCAAATACAGCAAATAGCTTGAACCATAAATTTAAGCTTATCTCTAGTTGTTAGTTCTGAATCTTTTTTCTTATCATTTTCAACTAACATTTTGTACACAGATTCTGGCATTGCTTGTCCAAAACCAAAAAGCTTAAATTTTTCAATTAAAAAACAAGTTATAAAACCACAAATAACTACAGGAACAGACACTGGAGAAACTCGTATGGCAAATTCAACAAAGTTCCAACCAGCAATACCTCCAACAATAAGGTTTTGAGGCTCACCAACTAAAGTACAAACACCACCTAAAGCAGTACCAACTGCAGCATGCATTAAAATAGAACGTAAAAATGCTCTAAATTGTTCAAGATCAGCTTTAAATTGATCCTGTACAAATCTGTCATCTGATAAACGTGAAGTACTAGCATCACCACAAATCATATTATGATATAGAGCATAAATGCCAGAGCAAATAGCAATTATAATAGCAAGAACAGTTAAAGCGTCTAAGAAAGCAGATAAAAAAGCACCTAAAAAGCAAAAAATTAAAGCTAAGGCAACATGAGATTTTATCTTAACTAAAAGCTTTGTAAAAGTATATAGTAGAAGGTCTCTTACAAAGTGAATGCCTGCAACCATAAACATTAATAATAGTATTACTTCTAAATTAACTCCTATTTCATGGCGTACATTTTCCATATCACAAAGACCAATGAAGCAAGCCTCAATAGCTAATAGACCACCAGGTTGAAGTGGATAGCATTTTAATGCCATAGATAGAGTAAAAATAAACTCAAGCACAAGCATCCAACCTGCAAGTACTGGTGAGAAAAATATAGTCACCAATGGATTTACAATTAGACAGCCTAGGATAAAAAGCTTATACCAATTTGGAGAAGACCCCATAAAATTAAGAGTAAAAGCCTTACTATACGATAATGATTGCATCCTTTTATTTTCCTTTATTTATGGTTTAATAATTTAGATATATTTTGTTACTTTATCTAAAACGTTTACATTGTATTAATAAAATACCAAGACTAAGATTTATGGATTATATTAATAAAATATAAGCTCCATGCTAGAATATAATTTTTTCTGTACCTATAATGTGAAACAAAACATATTTTTAGCTAAAATATTGCTTTTAATTTATATAGCATAAATAACTTTATGAAGTTTAAGGATAAACTTTTTGTAAAAATATTGAAAAGTTAAAGGTGTAAAAATCTTTGATGATTTTTGCACAAAAAAAGAGCATTAACCTTAGTGCTAGACAATAATTTAGTTTTTCCTTTATAGCTTTTAAATTAAAAGCTATACGATTTTGCGTACCAATATTAAACTATCTTTTAACTAAAATTTAAAAAGTTTAGCTTAAGATAAATTAGTTCTAGCAAGGATTCATAGTATATAACCATTGATTAAGCCAATTAAAAAAGATTAGTTAGATAAATACTGAAAATGTGATCAAGATCGTTTTTACTAAGTAAGTCAAGCCTATTTATATCTAAGTTTATTTTTACATGTAAAAAAAAGTGTATACATGATAAAATATGTCAAAAATTTTTTGGTTTTGCAAAAAGGTGTTATATGTCAACTATTGCATTTTTAACCTTAGCAATATCTGTAGGTGCTATATTTGGTATTCTTCTTGGTCAAATTAAGATCAAGGGTATCAGTATTGGCATTGGCGGTGTATTGTTTTCTGGTATTATAGTTGGTCACTTTGCTCATGAATGGTATGGACTTAACATTCGTACTGCTGAAGGGCTAACTGCAGAGGGAAATATTTTAAGCTTTGTTCAAGAGTTTGGTTTAATTCTATTTGTGTATGCAATTGGTGTACAAGTAGGTCCAAGCTTTTTTTCATCTTTAAGAACTATGGGTCTTAAGATGATTTCTTGGGTATTGCTAATTATATTCTTGGGTTGTGCTATTGCTTTAACCTTGCATTTATCTGGTATAGTGCCACTAGATGCTATGGTAGGTATGTATTCAGGCGCTATAACTAATACACCTTCTTTAGGCGCAGGCACACAGATGATTAAAGATATGGCTTATGTTTTATCTGATAATGGAGCAAATGCTGTACCTAATGGTTTTAATGAGTTAATTGTACCATCTGCTTATGCTATGGCTTATCCTTTTGGTGTTTGTGGTCTTTTGTTAACTATAATTTTAATTAGACTAATTTTTAAAATTGATGTTGAGGAAGAAGCAAAGAAATATCAAGAATCAAAAGCTCAAGGACGTCCTGCTGTTACAGCTATCAATGTTAATCTTTCAAATAAAGATTTAATTGGTAAGACTATTGAAGATTTACCAGGAGTAAAAGAGGGTAGTGTTGTATGCTCACGTGTTAAGCGCCAAGGTGAGCTTTTAGTTCCACATCATGATCTTGTATTAGAAGATGGCGATACTTTGCACATAGTAGGTCCTGCTACTTTAGTTGGCAGCATAGCTAAAGAAATTGGTAAGACTAGTGCAGACGTATTAACCACAAGAGGCACTAATATTTCTGTTAGAAAATTATTAGTAACAAACCCAGCATTCTTTGGTAAACCTTTTAGTTCATTACATCTTGAAAGTCGTTTCCAATTAGTAGCTTCACGTTTAATTAGAACAGGTGTTCAATTTATTCCTACTCCTGATATGAAGTTACAATTTGGTGATGAAATTAATGTTATTGGTGAAGAACAATACATTAATCAAGCAGCTAAAGTAATTGGTAATCAAAGAGCAGAACTTAATAAAGTAGCAATGCTACCTATTTTCTTAGGTATTACTTTAGGTATATTTTTAGGATCTATACCTATTTCAGTAGCAGGTGTTCCTGCACCTATGAAATTAGGTATTGCAGGTGGTCCTTTGGTTATGGCTATTTTATTAGCTCGCTTTGGTGAAACTTGGACCTTTAATAAGATAAGATGGTTTATGCCACTTGCTGGTTTATCTGCTTTAAGAGAAATAGGTATCACTTTATTCTTAACTATTGTGGGTATTAATGCTGGTGCATCAGGCTTTTGGCAAACTTTAACTGTAGGTCCTGGCTTCTCATGGATGTGTTGGGCTGCCTTAATTACTTTTATACCTGTGTTTGTTGTAGGTATCATAGCATATAAGGTTTCTAAGATTAACTATCTCTTACTAAGTGGTATGTTAGCAGGTTCATCAACTTCACCTCCTGCTTTAGCTTTTGCCAATGGTTTACACTCAGACCCAGAGGCAGCTTCATTAGGTTATGCTACTGTATACCCAATAACTATGTTTTTACGTATTTTATCACCTCAATTGATGATTATTCTTGCAGTTTTATTAGGATAATAAATTTTGTATAAGCCTACGACAAATTGTTGTAGGCTTTATCTTATCTAGTCTCTCTAATATATTTATTCATAAATTTGTTTACATCATTTAGTATAATCTTGTTTAATTTAGCTTTATAACCAAGTAAGAACTTTATGTTATATGCTAAAATGAAAAGCTAGTCTTAATTAACAATAATAAGCTTAGGTTAAGAGGTTTTATCTATGCTTAAATTAGTTTGTATGGTTCTATTAATATCTAATTATGCAATAGCTGCACAAACAAATTCTTATCATGAAGTTATTCAAAATGTTTATTCAGATAGTTTTGTAACCTACAATAATTTATGTCAAGAAACAAAGAATTTGCCAAAATGTAAAGAGTTTGCAATAGAGTATACAAAAGCTTTTGAAAGAGAAGTTATTGTTTATTTAAATGAGAATATTAATAAGGAAAATATAACAAATATAGACACATTACAACGTTCAAAACAAAATATAGATGTAAGTTTATACAGGTACAAAGAATTAAGTAATTTAAGTGCTTATGTAATAATTTTAGATCAAGAAATTTTAAATAAGTATAGTAGCTTTCTTGTTGAGGCTAAAAATTATGATACTGAAAATAATATCATGTTAAATTTTACAGATCTATTTGGAGATGCTAATTATGCAGCACGTTTATGTGCCCGTTATATTGAGAAAGAATTTAAACAATATAATAGCAATATTTTGCCAATTATAATTGCTGTAACTGAATATAGTCCCCAAAGCTACATTATTAGCAAAAAAGGCTTATTATTTTTTCTACCAAAAGAATTAAATCCTAGTGTTACTACTAAATTAATTCATTTTGAAATACCAATTGAAAAATTAATGCAAGCAAAACCTAATTTAAATTATTGGAAAGTGCAACCCTAGTATTTTTATAGATCTTTGCTGATAGTCTTATAGTAATAAAACTACATATAGTTAAAGCCAATAAAGTAAGGTATATGCTATAAACATTAAATAGACCTGCAATTATACCAAGACAAGCAGGAGCAAACATTAATCCAGCATAACCTATAGTTGATATAGTTGATATTGCTGCAACTAAAGGCATATCTTTTTGTTTTGCTACAGCAGACATTGATAATGGTGAAATATTTGACATTCCAACACCAATTAAGATAAAGCCTACAATGTATACATATATATTTGAAATACAAAGTACTAGTATAAGTCCTAAAATCATAAGTGATGAACCACCTAAGACTGTTTTATACATACCTAATCTTTTAACTATTTTCTTGCTACTAAGTCTGCAAATTAACATACAAAAAGATACTAAAGCATAACCAAAAGCTGTATATTTGCTATCTAAGTTTAATTCTTCTTTAATAAATAGAGCAGACCAATCAATAGTTGCTCCTCCTACAATAAATGTTGCACAAACTATAAAAGATAATGGTAAGATAGCACCACGAGGCCACATAAAAGCAGATTTTTTCTCTGATTCAAAACTAATATTTAGTACTTTTTTAGAATAAAAAAGAGTACCTAAGTATATTAATATAATTATAGGAAAAACAGCAAAGCTTGGTGTTAGGTTATAAGATAAACAAGTTAGCATATAACAAGAGCCAATTACTTCACCTAGTGAATAATAAGCAAAAAGAGGTGATAGAAAGAAGATTTTATAATGTTTTTCTAGAGCAGCACCATAAATATTGATTAAAACCTCCAAAAAACCAATTGAAAAACCTAATAGATATACTATAGGTAGTAACAGATATAAGCTTGGAATTAAAGATAGACCTAAACTAAAACAAGCACACATAAAGCAGCTGACTATATATATATTTCTAAAACCATATTTGTTAGATAATGTTCCACTAAAGGTAAGACCGCAAATTGAACCTAAGCCAAAGGCAAAAACTAAGCTACCGATTGCAAAGTTATTTAGCTGTAATTCATCTTGAATGATAGGAATTAAAGGAGCATAACAAGCTACACATAAACCACAGAAAAAATATCCAATATTAGCTGCGCGTAAGTGAGAAATAGCACGAACTTTCTTCATAAATTATAATTAAAACTCCAAAGTTACATATAGTAGAACCTATAATTTCTTATTTTTAGGTTTCTTGCTTCATCAGTAAATAGCAAGTATTAAGTATCTATAATGATTATATTCTAATACCTTTTTTGAACTATCTCCATAAGTATAATTAAAGGTAATTTTAGACTTATGGGCTATAAGTAAAATATGTATAAGATCACATTTTTAATTTAAAAGTTCAGCAGTATATAAAGCTTTTTAAAATATCTCTTTGATAAATATCATAATAGTGTAAAAAATGACTTATGAGGAAGTAAGCTATGTCCAAATTTATTACAAAACAAGAGCTGCTAGATAAGATAGGCATAAATATATTAGCCTTTGTAATTTATAAGATATTTAGCAATCATCTAGAATAATGTGATCTTAAACAGGTTTTATTTATAGCCCATATTTTAGACTTTTTAATTTATTGTTCGATTATTGTAAAAAAGTAACTTAACACCGTGAAGTTAGGATAAAGTTTTTAATGAAAGAATTAACCTCCATCTAAATTTTAACCTAGATCCGGAAATTCTTTGTAGGTTACCATTTTATCAAGGCTATAGCGCCCCTTACCCACCGTTGCAGC
>CALXNP010000093.1 GCA_944389785.1 uncultured Anaerobiospirillum sp. | reverse complement strand
CAAGCGAGCCAGAATTTTAACTAGCTGTTTATAAAAACAATATTTTGAGCTAAAGTCTATCGTGCGTAACTACTGATAATACATTGAAATACTTTCTTTTTTTTTAATGTGAAATTAAAATAAAAAATCTTAATTATATTTAATGATTAAATTAATCTTAACTATAAAATAAATAATGGGTAAATTTTTTAAATTTTTTTACCAATTTGATGTTCTTTAGTTTAAAATACTACTGATATTTTATTTCTAATAAAACAGTAAGTTTCTTTTTTGTTGTATCTAAATTTCGCATCTATTCTTGTTAAATAAAAATAGATTAAATATATAGTTAGGTCTTTTCATGAAATTAAATCCACAACAGCTTTGGTCTGATGTAAAAAACCATGTAATAAATGCTGCTACAGATGAAAAAGATAAAACCATCTTGGAGTTAGTTTGCTCACAAGTTATGTTAGATATTAAAGATAACATAATAGTTTTTGTGTGTGATTCTCCTTATATACAGTCTTTATTTGTTAAACATAGAACTGCCATTATAAATGAGATACATCATTTATTAGGAAATGCTAAGGACTATTTTTTTATTACAGAAATAGGCACAGTAAAAGCAGATCCTATAAATGTAAATGGAGATTTTGTTAATAATTATGCATTACAAGAGGGATCTAATATAGAGCATACTAATAATAATGTAGATGCATCCCCTCAGGTACAAAATTATAAAACTGTTTCAAATACTAGTAATCAAAATAATGTAGTGCATAATACAACGAATACAGTTCAGGCTAAAACATACTTAAAATCATATGCATTAAAGAATAGACCTAGATTTATGCGTGATGATATTATAAGCCCAACTAAGACTTTTGATAATTATGTAACTGATCCCAAAAATACCATGTTAGTTGCAGCTGCTGTGTCTGTTGCACTAAATCCTGGTGTCTCAAATTATAATCCTTTTTATATTTTTGGAGGATCTGGTTTAGGTAAGACACATTTATTATTTGCTATTGCCAATAGAATTAAAGAAACTAGACCTGATTTTTCGTTAGTATATACAAGAGCAGAGGAGTTTATTAGACATTATGTTGAGGCAATGTCTAATCCAAAAAGTTTGAGAATAGATGATCAACAGGTTCATTTTCAAGATTTATATACAGAGCACAATGTTTTCATTGTAGATGATATTCAAAATTTTATTAAAGCAGCTAATGCTAGAGATACCTTCTTTGATATTATTGCAGATTTTTTAGATAGACCTAATAGACAATTAATATTAGCCTCTGATGTTCCTCCAGGTAATCTTAAAGATTTTTCAACACGTTTAACTTCTCGTTTTGGCAGTGGTGTTTGTTGTGAGGTTTTAGCTCCATCTGTTGAAACAAGACAAGCTATTACTTTATCAAAGTGTAAAGAACTTAATATTAACTTATCAGAAGATATTATTAAGTATATAGCTATGAATATACGTTCTAATGTTAGAGAAATTGAAGGTGCTATTAAAACTTTAAATACTCATATTATGGCTAATGGTTCTATTAGTTTTGAAGATGCAGTAGCTAATCTTGCTAATTTAGTAAATGCTGCTAATCAGTCTTTAACTATTGATGTGATTAAAGAACGAGTAGCAAAAGAGTATGAAGTTTCTGTATCTTCTATGGAATCTGCAGAAAGAAAGAAGGCTGTTTCTAATGCAAGAGCTATGGCAATGGCATTGACTCGTGATCTTATTCCTAGCATGTCATTTTCAGATATAGGTCATGCTTTTAATAAAGATCATTCTTCTGTTTATGAAGCCGTTAATAGAGTTAATAAGCGCAAAGCAGAGGGTGATAATGAAACTAAGTTAAGATATCATCGCTTATTTTTATCATTGAAGAAAGAGTAGTATCTATTAAGGATTTTTTATGCAATTTTCAGTACCTTTAATGCATCTTACCAAGCCTTTACAACAATTACTATCAATATCACCTAGCAGTGTTGCTGCTGATGATATTACACAAAATATACTAATATCAGTGCATAAAAACTCATTAGTTTTAAAAGCTTCTGATTATTCTATAGAGTGCTCTTGTGTGCTTGATTTAGATGAGAATGATGTTAAAGCAGAGGGATGTACTACAGTAAACGCTGCTAAACTTTATGGTTCTTGTAAAAATCTTGATGCAAATTCATTTGTTAATTTTAATCATGATGAAGCATCAGGAATTTTAGATATTTCTTGTGCTAATTGTACTTTTAAAGTAAGAACTAGAAGTGCAGATGAATTTCCTATATTTGATATTGATGATATTGAACAGACACTTGTTATTAAACAAAAAGTACTTAAATCTATTTTAGATAGTACAATTTTTTGTGTTTCTACTGAAGATTTTAGAGAGTATTTACGAGGTGTTAGAATTGAGGTAAATGGAGATTTACTCTCTGTGTTTAGTTCTGATGGACATCGTATGGCTGTAGCAGAAACTACTATTTCTAATAACAATGAAGGTGGTAATTTTGGTGTTACCTTAACTAAAAAATTTGCTTTAGAGTTATCTAAAATTTTAAAGGCTACAGATGATGAAATTACTTTAGAATTTACTAAGAGTGCTGTATGTATAACTTGCAATAATTATAGACTAATTTCTAATTTAATTGTTTGTGGCTACCCTAATGTAAGGGCTGTTATTCCTAAGGATACCCCTATTAGCATCAATTTACCACGTCAGCAATTGCGATCTGTAATTTCAAGAGTATCTTTGCTCTCATCTAAGCGCGTTAATGGTGTATCTTTAACTTTTAGTAAGGATAAGATTGATTTAAGATCTGAAAATTCAGAGCATGAAGTGGCAAGTGATTCTTTTGCTATTGAATATGATAATAAAGAGTTTGAAATCTCTTTAAATGGTATATATATTAATGAAATTTTAAATGCTTTAAATTCTGATTATGTAACTTTTTCATTTGCTAAAGAATTAGGAAGTGCTATTATCACTCCTGATGTTGTTAGTAATGAAATAGAAGATGAAGTAAAGTTTAAGTATATTGTTTCTAAGGTTATTGTTTAAGTTATAACATATTAAAGGTACATACATGTTATGTACCTTTGTCTTTTTATGAAAATTACAAATATCCTCATCTCTAATTTTAGAAATATAAAAGCTTCACGCTTAATAACATCCTCAAATATCAATATCATTTATGGTGATAATGGTTGTGGTAAGACATCATTATTAGAAGCCATTTCCTATCTGTCAATTTGTCGTAGTTTTAGGGGTACAAATGCTAATTATTTAATACAAAATAAAGAACAGGAGTTTGTACTTAATGCAAGTATTGAAGAGAATTTAGATGATTTATTAATTAAATCAAATTTAGGGATAGTAAGAAATAGATCACAAGATAATATTGTTTCTATTAATGGTAAAAAGACTAATAGATTAACTGAGCTTATTGACAAGATATGTACACAGGCAATATATCCTGAATGTGTTGATTTAATTATTCAAGGACCTGATTTTAGAAGAAAATTTCTTGATTGGGGACTTTATTATCAATACAGTGATTTTAAAAACTTGTATGCACAATATAGAAAAGTTTTAAAACAAAGAAATTCACTCTTAAAAAGCAATGTATCAAATGATCAAATTTTTATGTGGGATGAGCTTTTAGCTACATTATCAATAAAAATTAATTACTATAGAGAACAATATTTAGTTGTATTTTTAAAGGAGTTACAAAATATTTTATCTAGCTTTTTACCTGGTTTAAACTTTAATTTTTCTCTGTCAAAAGGTTATCCCAAAGATGCTAAACTTATTGATCTATTGAGAGAAAATCTTGAAAAAGACAAGTGTTTGGGGTATACTTTGTATGGTTGTCATAGGGCAGATTTAAAGATAAAAGTTAATAATTTGAATGCTGCTGCTACCCTTTCACGAGGTCAATTAAAACTTTTAGTATGTGCAATGAGAATTGTTCAAGGGCGAATTCTTTTTTTATCAACAAAAAGAAAGTGTATATACTTAATTGATGATATAAATTCAGAGCTCGACTATTATTCTCAAGCTAGATTGTTAGAGAATATTGAAAGTATAGACCATCAGGTTTTTATCACTAATATTAATAAAGATATCAAATTCAATTTTAATAGTAAAGTTAATTATTTTACTATTAAAGATGGAATTATTATAAATAATATATGAGGTTTACATGTCTGATCAACAACAATATGGTACATCTAGTATCAAGGTTTTACATGGTCTTGAAGCAGTAAGAAAGCGTCCTGGAATGTACATAGGCGATACAGATGATGGTTCTGGTTTACACCATATGGTTTTTGAAGCTGTTGATAATTCAATTGATGAGGCTTTAGCTGGATTCTGTACAGATGTTGATGTAACCATACATGAAGATGGCTCTGTTAGTGTACAAGATAATGGTCGTGGTATTCCTGTAGATATGCATCCTGAGGAACAAAGATCAGCAGCAGAAGTTGTAATGACAGTATTGCATGCAGGAGGAAAATTTGACTCTAATTCTTATAAAGTTTCTGGTGGTTTACATGGTGTAGGTATCTCTGTTGTTAATGCATTGTCTGATAGATTAGAGCTTATTATTGATCGTCAAGGTAAAAAGTGGAAGCAAGTATATTTGAATGGTGGTAATCCTGAAGCACCTCTTTGCTCAATAGCTGATTCTGATAAAACTGGCACTTGTGTAAGATTTTGGCCTTCTCCTAGCATATTTTCAAACATCAATTTTGAATACAATATATTAGCTAAAAGATTACGTGAGCTTAGTTTCTTAAATTCAGGTGTAAAAATTACCCTTACAGATAAAAGAAATAATAAGAGTGAAGTTTTTCACCATAATGGTGGTATGTTTGAGTTTGTAGAATTTCTTAATAAAGGTAAGGTTGCACTAAACAAAAAGATTTTTCATTGCTCTAATATAACAGCTGATTATATTCAGGTTGAAGTTGCTATGCAATGGACTGATGGATATAGTGAGTCAATTTATTGTTTTACTAATAATGTTCCACAAAAAGATGGAGGTACCCATTTAGCAGGATTTAAACGAGCTATTACTAATACCTTAAGTAATTTTATGGAACAACAGGGAATTTTAAAGAAAAATAAAGTAACCACTACTGGTGATGATGCAAGAGAAGGTTTAACTGCAGTTATATCTGTAAAAATGCCAGATCCTAAATTCTCATCACAAACTAAAGATAAGCTTGTTTCTCAAGAGGCTACAACTGCTGTATATTCCATTGTCAGTGAAAAGCTAAAAGATTTTTTAGATGAAAATCCTCAAGATGTTGAATTAATTTGTTCAAAGATTGTTGATGCTGCTAGAGTTAGAGAGGCAATGCGTAAAGCACGAGATCTCTCAAGAAAAAATGGTAAGTTAGATATTAATTCTTTGCCAGATAAATTAGCAAGTTGTAGAGAAAAGGATCCTGCATTATGTGAATTATTTATTGTAGAGGGTGATTCTGCAGGTGGATCTGCAAAGGGTGGCAGAGATTCAAAATTTCAAGCAATTTTACCTTTAAGAGGTAAAATATTAAATGTTGAGAAAGCTAGATTTGATAAAATGATCCAATCTCAACAAATAGGTACATTGATTACAGCTTTAGGTTGTGGTGTTGGCAAGGACGAATATGATCCTGATAAGTTTAGATACCATAATATTATTATTATGACTGATGCTGATGTTGATGGTGCTCATATCAGAATTTTATTATTAACATTTTTTTATAGACAAATGCCTGAAATTATTGAAAGAGGTTATGTCTATATTGCTCAACCTCCTCTTTATCGCTATCAAAAAGGTAAGCAAGTTGTATATGTTCAATCAGATAAAGAGGCATTACAATATAAAACTACTTTAGCTATTGATAACTCTGCTTTATATGTTAATGAGCAAGCTGCTCCTATAAGTGGAGTAAATCTTGAGAAGTTATTTACAGAGTATAATAAAGTAATGTCAATAATGGGTAAGCTTACTGCTAAATATACAGAAGACATTATAGTTAATCTTATGTATTATAAAAAGTTAGATACTCACTTATTATCTAATAAAGAAGAAGTAAATGCTTGGACTAAAGACTTTGTAACTTTATTGCCATCTGTAAAATCAGAAGGTACTTACTATACATACAAGGTTTCAGAAAGTGAGCTTGATGGTGAGTTTATTCCTGTAATTATTCACCATATTCATGGTATAGATTATGAGTATCCTATTACAACTACTTTTATGCATAGCCAAGAGTGGATTTTATTAATGTCTCTTAATTCTGAAGTTGCAGATCTTATAGAAGATGGAGGTCATGTAACAATATCTGGAAAGAAGATATATGTAAAGAATTTCCATGAAGCTTATCAAACTCTTATGAAAGAGGGATTTAATGGGGTTAAGATTCAGCGCTATAAAGGTTTAGGTGAAATGTCTGCAGAACAGCTTGCAGATACCACTATGAATCCAGATACACGCACCTTATTAAAGGTAAGTATTGATGATGCAATGGAGGCAGATAGATTATTTACTGAACTTATGGGTGAAGATGTTGAATGTAGAAGAAGTTTTATTTCAGAAAATTACTCTAAGGCTACACTTGATGTATAAACATTAGTATTATATCATTTTATAACTTTAATAAAGGCTATCTAAATATTGATAGCCTTTATTGTAACTAGTTTATTAAAAAATATTACAATATAATTAACTTAGCTACTATAACTAATTAATTTAATTAATCAAATTTTACAACTAATAGATTATATTACTTTTAACATAGATATTTTTATATTTTTTTATTATTTAAAGTATATTTACATTAAAAATATTTTATATAAAACAAAGAGTATGGGTAAAAATAAAAGATCACAAATATAAATAAAAGCATACCCAGGATCTTAAGAGATTATAAAAAAATTACAAGTTAGCTATATTTTTATAACATTATAAGGAATTTAGATA
>CALXNP010000092.1 GCA_944389785.1 uncultured Anaerobiospirillum sp. | reverse complement strand
TGCACTAGTGGTTTTAGTGTATATTTATTTCTGATTTATAAAAATGTGAAGTTAACCATGTAGGTTAGTTCGCCATATTAGTGTTGTATTTTTAAGGAATATATCATGTTAGCTTTATTTCTGATATAAATTACATAATTTTTAAGGTCTTTAGAAAAAATGTGATCTTAAACGGACTTATCCAAAGGCCATACAAAAAAAACATTACTACAATTTTTAAAAAAATAATTGTATATCAATTAGTTATACTATATAACTGCAAAAGACAAGAGCAAGTATAAGATAAAAAATAATCCCTTGTAATGGATTATTTAGTAATACTTGTAATTAAAAAATGTCGCTATGTGTACCTGTACGAATTAGATACAGTATTAACTCGTGATCTGACAATTCATAAATTAATAACCAATCTGGTGTGATATGACATTCGCGATATTTTTTAAAATTGCCGATTAAAGCATGATCTTTGTATTTAACGGGCAATTTTTCTCCGTTTATAAGCATACTCACAACAGTATCAAGCAAAGATATATCATAACCACGTTTAATGGCTACTTTTAAATCTCTTTTAAATTTTCCAGTCGGTACAATTTTATATTTATTCATTATCCAGATCCTTGATTAATTCTGTAAAAGAATTATAGCTTCTCTTATTAGGATCTTTTTTTAATTGCTCTACCTCTTCAAAAGCCTTTAAAGTTTCATTATTAGGATTGGGTTTATCTTGATAAATGACGGTCTGCATATACTTAATAATATTACTTTTTACGTTTTCTCCGTTTCTTACAACTATGCTTTTATAAGCATTATATAGATCTCTATCCATAGAGAAAGAGCAAGTTATTAATTTATTCATAATATATACCTCTGGTATTACTTAGTTTACTTAGATTACTTAGTTTATTATACAATAATTTTAGTTTATTTGTTATCATTTTGATTTGTTTTAATTAAACAAGTTGCTGCTATACGTTCTTGTACAAGTTTAATGAAAAGATAATCCCTTATAAAAAGTGATTATCTGACAGATTTTTAACGCTCTTTATCTTTAATTTAAACATGCCCAGGATCTTAAGAAATATTAACATATGAAAACCCTCTATTAAATGCTGTTATTACATGTGTTGTTTTGAGATGAGATAATATGGGCTATAAGTAAAATATGTATAAGATCACATTTTTAATTTAAAAGTTCAGCAGTATATAAAGCTTTTTAAAATATCTCTTTGATAAATATCATAATAGTGTAAAAAATGACTTATGAGGAAGTAAGCTATGTCCAAATTTATTACAAAACAAGAGCTGCTAGATAAGATAGGCATAAATATATTAGCCTTTGTAATTTATAAGATATTTAGCAATCATCTAGAATAATGTGATCTTAAACAGGTTTTATTTATAGCCCATAATGAGATAATAATTTTTATTAATAACTCTTGATCTTTAAGTAATAACTCATCTCTTCTTGAGGGTTTTGATTTTACGCATTTATCTTTTATTATATTAACAAGCTTGTTAATTACTTTATAAACCGTTGATTTGCCTTTAGTATATGCCTTAAACAACTTCTCAAATTCATCTAAGCAAAACAGTTTTAGTGTGGATATAAAAAACATGCCTAATCTTATTTTTGCTATATTTGCTACTGCTATTTTATGTAAGGCAGTTAAAATAGATAGCATAAGAAAAAACAACACTATATTCTTGTTAGATGAATTGATTGATTCAAAATTACAGCCTTGCTTTAAGGCCTTATGTAGAAAGTTTAATTCTTACTCTCATATCTTCAATATATGACTCTACTAATAATTCAAATGACATATTCAAATCCTTTGCTTTATTTAAAGAAAAGTTCTCATACCACTCTTTTGCTTCACGTTTTGTTAAAAAGCCTCGTTTACTACTTTTTCTTAACAAACCTGCCCAATCTTTGTACACGTATGAAACTCTCCATGTACCATTTTTATCTTTAACATAAGAAGCCATACTTATTATTCAACTCCACCAAAAAATTTCTTTTTAAAAAATGCTATAGGCACTTTACCAGCTACAACTAAATATCCTGATTGTTTTAGTTCATTGTTCATCTGTTTTATAAGTTTATAAGCATGACCAAGAGAAATATCCATAATCTCAGAAAGTTCTTTAGCTGAAATAAATATTTTATCCATTTTATTTTCCTTTATTATTAATGTTGCACTATTGCAACATTTTCTATAATAATTATATGTTGCATATTTGCAACATGTCAATATTTAATTAGAAAAAAAATCTATATCATGGGATAATTAGCTAAATCACAATATATAAAAGGAGTACTAATGAAATTTTCTGAAAAGCTAAAAAAACTAAGACACAGAGATAATTTGACACAAAAAGAGCTAGCTGATGCTACTGCTATTAATCATAGTGCTTTAAGAAAATATGAGATTGATATCAATAAACCCTTAGATAAACATGTACATAGTCTTGCTAATATTTTTAAAATAAACCCTACTTTATTAAAAGATTTTAATTGTGAGCATTTTCAATTAAATAACAATAATGATGTACTATTTTTATGTATTGAGCTTATAAAATATAACTTTTTAGATTATAAGCTTGATAAAGATAATAATAGCTTTAATCTTAAAGCTAGTAATAAAGCTGCTCTTGTTTTTGATGAAAACAAAATACAATTTATCTTTAAAAATGAATCTGATAAATCAAAAATATTACAGTGGTTAATAATTTATGATGAATATATAAAAGCCTTTAAGGCAAAAGATGAGATTCAATTAAATGAGCTTAAAAATAAACTTGAAGAACTTGAGTTTAAACTATGTATCGAATAAAAGTCTGTCATATGTCTGTCAGGGCACTAAAAAACAGCCCTAAAACTGTTTTAAAATCAAAGTATTAGGGCTTATTTTGTAGCTATTCTATTCCCACTCAATGGTTGCAGGTGGCTTGCCTGAGATGTCATAGCATACTCTTGAGATGCCATTAACCTCATTGATAATACGATTTGAAATTCGGCCTAATAGCTCATAAGGAAGCTCAGCCCACTTTGCTGTCATAAAGTCAATGGTCTTAACTGCACGTAATGACACAACATAATCATAACGACGACCATCACCCATAACACCTACTGATTTTACAGGTAAAAATACTGTAAAGGCCTGGCTAACCTTATCATACCAACCTGAATTATTAAGCTCTTGCATAAAGATATCATCTGCTTTGCGTAATAAATCAAGATATTCTTTTTTAATCTCACCTAAAACTCTAACACCAAGACCAGGACCTGGGAATGGATGGCGATTAATCATCTTAGCTGGTAAACCTAACTCTAAACCTATACGGCGTACTTCATCTTTAAATAGCTCACGTAATGGTTCAACTAACTTAAACTTAAGATCATCTGGTAAGCCACCTACATTGTGGTGAGACTTAATTACGTGGGCCTTACCAGTTTTAGCAGCAGCTGACTCAATAACATCAGGATAAATAGTACCTTGAGCTAGAAAATCAACACCTTCTAATTTTCTTGCTTCATCAGCAAAAACATCAATAAAGGTATGACCTATAGCCTTACGCTTTTGCTCTGGATCACTAATATCCTTTAGAGCATCTAAGAATCTATTTTCAGCATCAACATAAACAATGTTTAGACCAAAACCGCTAAACATTTCTTTAACTTGAGCGCCTTCATTTAAACGTAATAAACCATTATCTACAAAGACACAGGTTAATTTATCACCAATAGCTTTATGTAAAAGTAAAGCAGTAACAGATGAGTCAACACCACCTGATAAACCAAGTAAAACTTTTGAATCACCTACTTCTTGCTTAATTCTAGCAATAGCATCATCAATAATAGCTTGAGCTGACCATAGACCATGAGTCTTACATATATCAATAACAAAACGGCGTAATAACTCATAACCTTGTTTAGTGTGAGTAACCTCAGGATGGAATTGCACACCATAATATTGCTTTTGTTCATTGTATACAGCAGCATAAGGGCAAGTATCAGTACTGCCTACACACACAAAGCCTTCTGGTAATTTTGTAACCTTATCACCATGACTCATCCAAACATCAAGCTGATGCTTACACTCATGATCAGTTAAATTATCAAATAAAGGACATGGCTCTTTAATATCAACAGCAGCATAGCCAAACTCACGTAGATTTGAACCCTCAACCATACCGCCTAACTGCATTGCCATAGTTTGTAAACCATAGCAAATGCCCAATACTGGTAAACCAGAATCAAAAACCCATTGAGGTGCACGTGGTGAACCTTCTTGTGTAGTAGACTCTGGACCACCTGATAAAATAATGCCATTTGGATTAAACTCCTGCATGAGCTTTACATCAGCATCATATGGCATAAGCTCACAATAAACACCAATCTCACGTACACGACGTGCTATTAATTGAGTTACCTGTGAACCAAAATCTAATATTAAAATTTTCTCTGAGTGAATATTAGTTGTCATAGATTAACCTAAGCTTGGATAAGATAAAGATGAATTTTATAAAAAAGGTATCGTACGATACCTTTTTTACTACAAATTATTAATGACTTTGATAGTTTGGAGCTTCTTTAGTGATTGTTACATCATGAACATGTGACTCACGAATACCTGCACCTGTAATCTTTACAAACTGAGCCTTAGTACGTAACTCTTCAATAGTAGCACAACCTGTTAGACCCATAGCAGAACGCAAACCACCCATTTGTTGATGAATAATACCACGTAGAGCACCCTTATAAGCTACACGGCCTTCAATACCTTCTGGTACTAATTTATCAGCAGCATTATCTGATGATTGGAAATATCTATCAGCAGAGCCTTTTGACATAGCAGCAAGTGAACCCATACCACGATATGACTTAAATGATCTGCCTTGATAGATTTCAATTTCACCAGGAGCCTCTTCAGTACCAGCAAACATTGAACCAACCATAACACAGTGAGCACCAGCTACTAAAGCTTTAGCAATATCACCTGAATATCTAATACCACCATCAGCTATAACTTTAATATCAGAGCCCTGTAAAGCATCAACAGCGTTAGAAATTGCAGTAATTTGAGGCACACCGCAACCTGTAACAATACGAGTAGTACAAATTGAACCAGGACCAATACCAACTTTAACAGCACTGCATCCTGCTTCAGCTAAAGCAACAGCACCTGCAGCTGTTGCAATATTACCGCCAATAATTGGTAAATTTGGATATTCTTTACGTAAAGCCTTAATTCTATCTAATACGCCTTGAGAATGACCATGAGATGAATCTAATAGTAATACATCGACACCTGCTGCAACTAAAGCACGAGCACGATCTTCATTACCAGGAGCTGCACCAATTGCTGCACCAACACGTAATCTGCCTAAAGCATCTTTACAAGAGTTTGGTTTATTTGCTGCCTTTTTAAAATCTTTAACTGTAATCATACCCTTTAAACGGAAGGTATCATCAACTACTAAGACCTTTTCGATACGATGCTTTTGCATTAAGGCACGCACTTCATCTTGTGAGGTCTTTTCACGTACTGTAACCAATCTCTCCTTTGGAGTCATTACCTCATAAACTTTAGTGCTTTTATCTGCAATAAAACGAACATCACGACCAGTAATAATACCTAATAAATTACCTTCATCATCAATAACAGGGAAACCTGCAAAACCAAACTTAGCAGTCATTGCCTTAACTTCTGCAATTGTGGCATTAGGATGTACTGATACAGGTGTTGTTACCATACCGCTTTCAAATCTTTTAACTCGCAGTACTTCTTCAACCTGTCTTTCAATTGACATATTTTTATGAATAAAACCAATACCACCTTCTTGAGCTAGAGCAATAGCTAAATTAGCCTCTGTAACAGTATCCATAGCTGATGAAATCATAGGAATATTTATTTTTATATCAGAGGTTAAATATGTGTGAAGGTCAGCTGTGTTAGGAAGGACTTGTGAATGAGCAGGAACTAAGAGTAAATCATCAAATGTTAAAGCTTCTTCAACTATACGTAGCATAAAACCTCCAAGGATATGATTTGACTATAAATTAATCCGCTATTATACCAAAACTTACTAAAAAAATGGTGCGTATATCACAAAATATATAATTTATTTTAGCAACTGCTAAACTTGTACTTTCTAGATGATTGTTTAATTTATAATATTAGCTTACATATTGTTATATATAATCTTAAATCAATTATTAAGAGGCTAACATGAAAAGATATAATCAAGAGGATACAGATAAACAAAACAATAACAAAGTTAAACTTAATCCTCTTGATGCATCAAAAAATCAACTATTTTCTACCTATAAAGGTAAATCAAGTCCTAAAGCTGTAATTGTAATGTTACTAGTTATAGCCTTGTTTTGTGTTCTAGCTTTTAAAATGGGAGCTTTTAGTTAAAAGTAACTTTTTGCTAAAAATTTATAAACATGCTATGCTTTTTATATATCTATGTATAACAACAATTAGGTAAAACAGAACCTATGTCAAAACTAAAAGATGGTGATTTTGTAAATTTTATTGAACAATTACAACAAGAAAGCTTGAATAAATTAAGAAATAATATACAGCAAAATCCGCAAAAGCCTAATTATTTAAATAAAACAAATAAAGATATCAATAAAATTGATAACAATAATAAAGCTGTAATTAATAAGAAATTAAAACAAAATTCTTATACAAATAAAATAATTAATCAAAATAGAAAAACAACAACTTATCAAATAAAAGATCCCCAAATTATATATAACTCTCGTATAAAAAAAGGTATTGTGATACAAATAATTACTTTTATAGTTGTATTTATTTTAACTTTATTTATATAACCGAAACTCGGCAATTAAAGTCATTTTAATCATGACTACTCCTATTATTTATTTGATTGTTTTATTGATGGGAGTATTCTTTAAATTCTATCAAGCTTTGATAGTACACATTGTAATACCTTGCATCATAAAACATCACATATTGTTTACCTAAATATTGTAAAAATCCCTGTAAAAACAACATCT
>CALXNP010000091.1 GCA_944389785.1 uncultured Anaerobiospirillum sp. | reverse complement strand
CTATTTTATATGTACATACTCTAGTACCTTGTGGTATGTATATTATTGCCTTTATTACAATGTCTTTTTATAAATTAGATGTTATTTATGCAGATATTATAAAAGAGATAGGTATTAGACACGCTAAAAAAGCTATACTTGACAATTAAATTTAAAATTAGTTTTAGATAATTTACTAGATTTTATCTTAAATATAGGGGCAACTAATATTCATACATGAATAAGTTGCCTTTGTTTTTAATACTTGGCATAAATTTTTCATAATAATTTATATAGAAAAATATTAAAACAAAAAATAAGAGAGAAAACTATGGCACTATATGTAAATACTAATGTTAGCAGCTTAAATGGTCAGCGTATGCTTACTAATGCTACTAACTCATTAAATACTACATATCAAAGATTATCATCAGGTTTGCGTATTAATAGCGCAAAAGATGATGCAGCTGGTTTACAGATTTCAGATCGTTTAACCTCACAAATCAATGGTCTAAATCAAGGCAATAGAAATGCCAATGATGGTATTGCTTTAGCTCAAACGGCAGAAGGTGCCATGGAAGAAATGACTAATATGTTGCAGCGTATTAGAACATTGGCTTTGCAGGCTACTAATGGTACAAATACACAAGCTGATAGAGATTCTTTACAAAAAGAAGTTCAAGCTTTATCTGAAGAGCTTACTCGTATTTCTGTAAAGACTACATTTAATGGCGAGCAGATTTTAGCAGGTAAAAATTCAGGTTCTACCTTACTTGATTCAAAAGGCAATATGAACTTCCAAGTAGGTGCATATGCCTATGATACTTTAGCTGTAGATTTATCAGATGGCTTTAGTGTTACTCAAATGTCTGTATCTGTATATGATGATTGGTCAGAAAGAAGACAATTTGCTGTTGTTGCTGATGATGATCCAAGAATTGAAGGTATGACAGATGGTGATATTTTAACAGCAGGTTTTATTACAGAAACTATGGCTCAAAATTTAGTCAAAGGTAGTAGTAATCAAGCAACAACTCTAACAGATCCAGCTAATTCTATTTTTGAAAAAGAGGATGGAAGCCCTGTAGATGATATGGATCAGATTTCTGCAGCAGCAGCTACAACAGACCCTGATCCTGTAGTTTATATAAGTGGTGCAGGTGTTCAAGAGCTTATGATTTCAGCTTCAGAAACAGATACAGCTACAACAAACACTGTTTGTAGTACAGCAAGAACATTCTTAAAAGAAATGTTTGGTATGCAAATTAAACCTTTAGACCCTCCTGTTTTAGCTAATGCTACTACTCTAACAACAGACACAATACAACCAAACATTATTTTTGATGTTACAAGTTTCTCATCAGCTCAATCTACTTTAAAATTTGTTGATGAATACTTAATGGTAATTGATGCAAAGCGTGCAGATTTAGGTGCTATTCAAAATAGAATGGAGTCTACTATACGTAATCAATCAAGTATTGCCGAAAATACAACAGATGCAAGATCACGTATACGTGATACAGACTTTGCTTTAGAAACAGCAAATTTAAGTGCACAGACAATCTTGCAGCAATCATCACAGACAGTTTTAACTCAAGCAAATCAAAGACCACAAATAGCTTTGGCCTTATTAGGTGGTCAATAATAATTTTTTAAATTCTTCCCTATAGGCAAATTAAGTACAAATTTGCAGCTTAATTTGCCTAAAATATCTTCAAATTTCCTATTCTTTTAATTTGTGCTAAAAAAAAATCATAAATGTATTTATAAATCTTGTTTAGAATTGTGATTTTGCTATTATAAATAAACTTGCTAGCTTTACTTAGAAGTTACATCAGTAAAAATTACACTTGCACAATCAAACATAATAAAAGATGTAGTCTTAATATAAGGTTATATTAAGTAAGCACAATTGTTGATTAAAATTATTTAAAAGTAAGGTTTACAAATGTCATTTATCAATAAAATTTGGTATGAAAAGGGAATTTATAGTATTTTTACCTTGCCTTTATTGCCTTTTTCTTTAATGTTTCGTGGTGTAGTAAGTATTAGACGTATGTTATATGCACATGATTTTTTAGCTTCAGATGCTCCTGCTGTTCCTATTATAGTTGTAGGAGGCATTAATGTTGGAGGTAGTGGTAAAACTCCTTTATGCATTGCTTTGGCTTTGTATTTTCAAGAACAGGGGTATAAGGTTGGTATTTTATCTCGTGGTTATAAAGCAAATACAGATAAACAAACATTGCTTGTAGATGATAGTGTTGATGCAAAAAGTAGTGGCGATGAACCTTATTTAATGTATCAAAAAACAAAGGCTTTAGTAGTCATTGATGCTGATCGTGTTAGAGGTGCCTTTTATTTAAAAGATTTAGGGGCTGACTTAATTATATGTGATGATGGTATGCAGCATTATGCTTTAAAAAGAGATATTGAAATTGCTGTAGTTGATGGTATTAGACGTTTTGGTAATCACTTTAGTCTGCCTGCTGGTCCTTTGCGTGAAAGTATTAGCCGTTTAAAGTCAGTAGATGCTGTAGTAATTAATGGAGAGGTTGCTAAAAGCGGTCAATATAGCATGTTACTTAAACCAAAAGCAGCATATGCTATTAATTGTGAGACAAATATTTTAGCTAAGGGCACAAAAGTTTGTGCAATGGCAGGTATTGGTAATCCTAAACGCTTTTATAAGACTTTACAAGATTTAGGTTATGAACTTGCAGATAGTATAGAAGTTGCTGATCATGGTGTGGTTGAACTTGAACATATTGTTAAAAAATCTCAAACTTATCCTGTGGTGATGACACAAAAAGATGCTGTTAAGTATGAATTATATAAGCAAAATTTAGATAATGTCTATGTAGTTGAAGTAAATGCAAGTTTAGGTCGTGATTTTTATGCTAATATCACATCACGTCTAAAAGATTGTATGTATGCTGTTAATAAAAGGCAAAAAAAATAAGGATTAGTTTATGAAAGATTTTACTGTAGCAATTCCTGCACGTCTAGCCTCAACTAGATTGCCATCTAAGCCTTTAGTTGATATTGAAGGTAAGAGCATGATAGTTAGAGTATGTGAGCAAGCTTTAAAAAGTGCAGCTAAAAAAGTTATTGTGTGTGTAGATGATGAGAGTGTAGCACAAGCATTAGCTGATATTGATGTTAAGGTTTGCATGACTTCAAAGGATGCTAAATCAGGTACTGATAGAATAGGGCAAATGATTAAAACTTTTGCACTAAAACCAGATACTGTTATTGTAAATGTACAAGGTGATGAGCCTTTAATCAATCCAATGCATATTAATTTAGTGGCACAAACTTTAATGGATAAACATACTACAGTAAGTTCTTTATGTGCTAGAATTGATAATTATGCTGATGTTTTTAATCCAAATATGGTTAAGGTTGTTATGGATAAAGACAATATTGCTATGTATTTTTCTCGTGCACCTATACCTTATGAGCGTGATTATTTTAAAACTAATGAACAAAAATTGTATTTTAACCACTATCACCATATAGGTATATATGCATACACTGCTCAAGCAGTGCTTGATTTTTTGAGCTATGATCAAAGCCCTAATGAACAGTGTGAAATGCTTGAGCAATTAAGATTTATGCATTATGGACATAAGATAGCAATGGCTATCATAGATAATCCTCCTTTACGTGGTGTAGATACACTTGAGGATTTAGAACAAGTTCGTGCAATTTTTAAAAATCGTTAAAGTTAAAGCACTAGGACTATTGCATTTGCAATAGTCTTTGTTTAATAATCTCAATTTCATTTGTTTTTAAACTTGAACCTTCAGTAAGCTCAACTCCAAAATTACTAGTAGGCATGCATACACCAGAGTTTATCTTATCAATGATCATTTTAGAGCTAAGCATACCCATTTCATATCTTGGAGTTTTAATACTGCATAGTTTAGGGGTAGTTGCTTGACCAATGTTTAAACCATTAAACCCTAAAATACTAATTTGATTTGGCACTGAGATACCACAATTAACAAGTTCAATCATAGCACCAACTGCCACATCATCATTTGTACAATATAATGCATCAAGATTAGGAACATCTTTTAAAGCTTTGCGCATTAGAATAGATCCTAATGTAAAGTTTGAATGTTCACTCATACTATAAATATGTGAAGGTAAGTTTGCTTCATTTATAGCTCTATTATATCCTCGTAAACGATCATTAGTTCTTTTATTCATTCTGACTGCAAAATAAGCAATTTCTTTTCTTCCAGCTTCTATTAATCCTTTAATAGCAAGATAAGAGATAAGTTCATGATCAAGTCCTATACATAAATTAATAGGATTATCATACTTACCCATAGCTTCAACTACAGGTATTTTTGCAGCTTTGAGTCTTTTAATACTAAGTTCAGTATGTTCTTGCTCTGTTAATATAATGCCATCAACTTGATAAGATAATAATGTACTAATTTGTCTTTCTTCTTCATGTATATCATAACCAGTATGGACTATTAAAACATTATAATTAAATTTTTTAGCCTCATCTTCGACACCCTTAATAAAGTCACTAAAAACTAAGTTAGAAAAAGAAGGGATTAAAAGACCTATAGCATGAGACTTAGAATGAGCCATCATGCTAGGAATACGATTAGGTATGAATGCAAGCTCTTCAATTACAGCTTGTATCCTTGCACCTGTAGCTTTTGCTACTGTTTTTGGATTATTGATGTAACGACTTACAGTCATTTTTGTTACACCAGCTTTTTCTGCAACTATTTGTAATGTAGGGCGACTTTTATTCATTTTTTATAAAAATTAAACAATGATTATTTATTTATAGCATAGTTACATAAAATATATAGTTTTTTATTAAAAAAATTATTTTTTTTGATAATAATCACAAAAAACAATGATGTTATGCGTAATACGTTACACGTAACATATATTAAAATAGGGTATAACAGGTAGATGCAACTTGATACAACTTCAAGCTGTTGCTGATTTATTAAATAAAACAGGAGTAGGCTCAATGTTAAATGAAGTTATTAAAGAGGTAACAAATAATATAATTAAGCGCTCTTTACAAAGTCGTAAAAATTATATGGATATGGTTTCATCTCAAGAAAAGCTAGGTCGTGGACGTAATATTTTAGCTTGTTCTAATCTAGCCCATACTGTTGCAGCTATGACTGATAATGAAAAAGAGCAAATTTTATTTGCTCAAAATGCTAATATTGGTATTATTTCTGCTTATAATGACATGCTTTCAGCTCATTGTCCTTATAAAACTTATCCTGATGCTATAAAAAAATCTCTAAAAGAAGTTAATGCTACTGCTCAAGTAGCAGGTGCAGTACCAGCTATGTGTGATGGTGTGACACAAGGCCAGGTTGGTATGGATTTATCCTTATTTTCTCGTGATGTAATTGCTCAAGCAACTTGTGTAGGTTTATCTCACAATGTTTTTGATGGTGTTTTATTACTTGGTATTTGTGACAAGATTGCTCCAGGTTTAATTATGGGAGCTGCTTGTTTTGGTCATTTGCCAACTGCTTTTGTTCCTGCAGGTCCTATGGGTTCAGGTATTTCTAATGAGGAAAAAACTAAAGTACGCCAAGATTATGCTGCAGGTTTAATAGATAAAAAAGCTTTGCAAATTATGGAATGTGGTTCTTATCATTCACAAGGTACTTGTACTTTTTATGGTACAGCAAATACTAATCAGCTTGTATTTGAAGTAATGGGTCTGATGTTGCCTGGATCTGCTTTTGTCGCTCCAAACTCAAAATTACGAGAATTGCTGACAGATTGTATTGCTAAACGCATAGTAGATATGACAGTATTGGGAAGTAATTATAGACCTTTATACAAAGTATTAGATGTTAAGAATATAGTAAATGGTATGGTAGCTTTACTAGCTTCAGGTGGTAGCACTAACCATACTTTACATTTAGTAGCAGTAGCAAGATCTTGTGGATATATTATAAATTGGGATGATTTTTCTAAATTATCATCAGTTGTGCCTCTATTGGTAAATATTTATCCAAATGCTCCAAGTGATATTAATGCTTTGCAAGAAGCAGGTGGTGTGCCTAGTTTAATGAAAGTCCTAAACGATAGAAGCTTATTGCATGATGATGTTTTAACTTGTTGTGGTAGTTTTGAAGATCAATTAACAACACCTGTGATTGAGAATAATAAATTAGTTTTTAAAGATGCTTGTTATAGCAGTAATGAAAATGTTTTAGTTGGTAAGGGTAAAGCATTTAAAGAACAAGGTGGCATTAAAGTTTTAGATGGTAACCTTGGTCGTAGTGTAATTAAAATTTCAGCAGTGGCCCCAGAACACCACCACATTGTGGCAAAAGCTCGTGTCTTTAATTCTCAGCATGATGTTGAAAAAGCATATAAAAATGGAGAATTTAAGGAAGATACCATCGTTGTTGTTCGTTATGCTGGTCCTGCAGCTGCAGGTATGCCAGAACTTCATAAGCTTATGCCAATTTTAGGTAATCTACAAAAACAAGGATTAAAAGTTGCGTTAATTACAGATGGAAGATTATCTGGAGCTTCAGGCAAGATTCCTTCAGCTATTCACATGTGCCCAGAAGCTTTACGTAATGGTCCTATTTCTTTATCGCAAGATGGTGATTTAATTGATTTTGATGCACAAAAAGGCACTATTAATTGTTTAACTTCATTTGAAGGGAGAAAAGAGCAGCAATCTATAGTTACAGAAAGTGCTGAGCAAAGTTTTGGCAGAATATTATTTAAAAATTGTCGAGCTTTAGTAAGCAGTGCTGAAGAAGGTGCTAGTTTTCTATTTTAAATATATTTTTGGTATATAAAATTAAAAATCTTCATCTTTTATGATGGAGGTTTTTAATTATTTAGAGTTTATTTTACTAAAAGTTTACCAAGATAAAGTTTATATAATATTTATTATAAGAATTTTGGGAAGATAGGGATGAAATGTATTGTTGTCATGGGTGTATGTGGTTCAGGCAAATCTACTATAGCTGAAGCTATTGCATCAAAGCTTAATGCTAAATTTATTGATGGAGATGATTTACATCCGACATTGAGCAGTAAATTTTTTTAATTTAACTCCCTCATTACAAACCGACTTGTTAAAAACAATTTACTCTT
>CALXNP010000090.1 GCA_944389785.1 uncultured Anaerobiospirillum sp. | reverse complement strand
CAAACTATAATGGGGAGCCGTGTGCGGTAAAGTCGCACGCACGGTTCTGAGGGAGGGGCAAGGCGCTAAACGCCATCCCCTACCCCTATTATAATATATGTTAATTTATTTATTATTAGAAGGAATTAAACCTACTTGTAAATCTTCTGCTGTATAGATTTGTTTACCGTCAACAAAGACTTTACCATCGGCAATACCCATGATTAAAGAACCACGTTCGATAATTTTTTTAAAGTCCACTTGATAGGTTACAAGTTTAGCATCATCTAAAACCTCACCTTTAAATTTTACATTTTTAACACCAAGTGCACGTCCTTTTCCAGGGCCACCTCTCCAACCAAGGAAAAATCCTACTAATTGCCACATAGCATCAAGACCTAAGCAACCTGGCATAACAGGATCACCAGGAAAGTGACAATCAAAAAACCATAGTTTAGGATTTATATCAAGTTCTGCTTTGACATAACCTAAATTAAACTCACCACCTGTTGCTTGAATATCGGTAATTCTGTCAAACATAAGCATATTTGGAGCAGGTAGTTGAGAATTACCTTTACCAAATAATTCGCCACGAGAGCAAGCAAGAAGATCTTCTTTAGTAAATGAGTGTATACCACGCTCTAAAAGTGATGCCATTACAAAGCTCCTATTAAAAATAAAAAGCATGATCTAGGATCATGCTAAATTAAATAAATTTTTAGATATTATCTAGCACCAAATACAACAATAGTTTTACCATGTGCTGTAATTAAATGCTCTTCTTCCATAAGCTTTAATATTCGGCCTACAGTTTCACGTGAGCATCCTACTATTTGACCTATTTCTTGACGTGTTATTTTAATTTGCATACCGTCAGGATGAGTCATAGCTTCAGGCTGATGTGCTAAGTGCATTAGAGTGTTAGCAATACGACCTTGAACATCTAAGAATGCAAGACTACCAACTTTAGATGAGGTAATTGCAAGACGCTTAGAAATTTGAGCGGCAAGACGCATTAGAATTTCAGGATTAACTTGAACTAATTGTCTAAATTTTGTATAGGAAACTTCAGCTATCTCACATTCTGATTTGGCTTTGACCCAAGCAGATCTTGTTGGAACCTCACTTTGATCATCAAATAGACCAACTTCACCAATGAAATCACCTTGATTTAGATATGTCAAGATCATTTCATGGCCTTCTTGATCTTTTATAAGTACTACCACTGAGCCTTTTACAATATAGTATAGGGTTTCAGCCTTTTCGCCTGCATGTATAATAGTATTCTTAGCAGAGTATTTGTGTATATGACATTGACTGATAAACCAGCTAATTGTCGTATCTGTTTGAGGTTTGATGACTGTATTCATACTATCCTTATCGCGTATAGCAATTAAAATACGTTAAACTTGTACATCAAGGATAACGAACCAAGTAACAGCTAATAATTATAGCATGTAAATTTTAGCATAAAAACTCTAATAAACAGTAAATTTTTTTGGGTAAATAATAAATAATTGCGATAAATAGTAGTTATACTGATTATAGAAATTAATAGTTATTTAAGCTTATGTATACATATTTAAAACCTAAACTTTTTTATTTATAGCTATAAATTGATCTTTTTAAGAATAATGATTATTATTTTAAAGTTTTTAAAATAGATACATAATTCACTATTTTAAAGGTAAATTCTAAATGAATCTATAATGATTTTCCTAGGTATTGTTTTATGTTCATTAGCTAGTTAGAATTATTCTTAAAATAAGATTTGTAAAAAGCCTTTTATGTAAAAAAGTTTATGCTAAGTTTTAGATTTAGCAGTATTATTTATGTATAAGGTTAAATATAAAGATGGAGATAATCATGAATAACTTTACATTCTGTACACCAACTAAGGTTTATTTTGGCAAAGGAGCTATTAGTAATTTAAAAGAAGCTGTTACAAATTTTGGTACTAAAGTTTTATTAGTATATGGTGGTGGTAGCATTAAAAAATCAGGTTTATATGATACTGTCTTAAAAAATCTAGATAAATGTGAGATTTTTGAGTTATCTGGTGTTGAACCAAATCCTCGTATTGACTCAGTACGTGCAGGCGTTGAGCTATGTAGAAAACATAATATAGAGGTTGTTTTAGCTGTTGGTGGAGGTTCTGTTTTAGATTGTTCAAAAGCAATTTGTGCAGGCGTATTTTATGAAGGTGATGCTTGGGATTTAGTGTTAGATAATTCAAAAGTTACAGAGGCTCTGCCTTTAGTTACAGTATTAACTTTATCTGCTACAGGTTCAGAATTTGATTTTGGTGCTGTAATTTCAAATTTACAAACTAATGAAAAATTAGCCCTATGTCACGATAAATTATTCCCTAAAGCTTCTATTTTAGATCCTAGTTATACTTTTAGTGTTTCTGCTTATCAGAGTGCAGCAGGTGCTGCTGATATGATGTCTCACATTATGGAACAATATTTTGTATTAGGATCTAATATAATTTCAGATGGTTTATGTGAGGCTATTTTAAAAACAGCTATAGTTAATACTAAAAAGGTATTAAAAGATCCAAATGATTATGATGCTAGAGCTCAATTGATGTGGGCAAGTTCACTAGCATGTAATGGTATTTGTTCTTTAGGTAATACTAAATCACCTTGGGTATGTCATGGTATTGAACATGAGGTTTCTGCATATTATGATATTACTCATGGCGTTGGTCTTGCTATTATTACTCCACATTGGATGCGTTACAGCTTAAATGAGCAAACTGTAGATAGATTCTGCCAATTTGCAGCTAATGTTTTCAATGTACCTTATAGTGATGATAAATTTAAAATGGCTAATGAGGGTATCGATAAGCTTGCTCAATTCTTTAATGAGATAGGTATTGCAAAAAGCTTTAGCGAACTTAATATTGGTAAAGAACATATTGAGGATATGGCAAAACATGCTGTAGAGTTTGGTTGCTTTGATACTGCTATTCGTCCATTAAATGTAGCAGATGTAGTAACTATTTTGAATAATTGCTTTTAAGCTATTAATAAATTAAGTATATACTGTAAGCAAAAATTTACCCCTATAACAAAGCTACTAACATTATAGATAAAAGTTAAATTTAAGTTTAGTTATAGGGGTTACATTTAATGTAAATATTGTTTGAGTTTTTCAACAATAGGTTTATCAGCCTCAAGCCAATTAACTGAATCTAAATTGCTAGCATCAAGCCATAAAGCTTGCTCATGCTCAAGTAAAATAGGTTCTTTATCTTTTAAACTACAAATAAAACATTGCATGTTTAAATGAAATTTAGGATAAGTATAGCTTATATCGATAAAATGCTCATGTATGTTAATATCAATATCTAATTCTTCTTTTATCTCACGCAAAAGTGCAGTTTTAGGATCTTCATTTGCTTCTATTTTGCCACCAGGAAATTCCCATCTACCTTTGAACTCTCCATAACCACGAGCTGTTGCAAAAATTTTAGTATCTTTTTTTATTATTGCAGCTACCACATTAATTGTCTTCATAAAATATCCTATGTTTATCTACAGAACTATTCTATTAAGATTTAATTGTAGTAGTTAAGTTTTATAATGTACAGTTTTTATTTTTGTAATAGATGAACAAGTGTTAATGTTTATTTTAGGTAAAGAGAATAAATTAAAAATAAAGGGTAACTAAGGTTTTAAAACAAAGAGGGCCACCTCATAATGAAGTGACCTTCTTTACATAAAAATTAACAGTAAGAAGTAGTGTTGATAGCAAGACCTCCAAGCGAGGTTTCACGATATTTGCTATTCATATCTTTACCTGTTTGATACATAGTTTTAATTACATCATCTAAGCTTACTCTAGGTGTACTTTTTCTTGTCATAGACATGCGGGCTGCACTGATAGCTTTAATAGCACCAAAAGCATTACGCTCAATACAAGGAATTTGTACCAAACCACCTACTGGATCACAGGTTAAACCTAAATGATGTTCCATAGCGACTTCAGCAGCATTACAAGCAATATGCGCACTAGCTCCTAATACTGTAGCCATAGCTGCTGCAGCCATAGAGCTTGCAGCTCCTATTTCAGCTTGGCATCCAGCTTCTGCTCCAGAGATGGAAGCATTACGCTTGTAAAAAGAACCAATGAGCATAGCTGTTAAAATAAAGTTGACTGCTTGATCATCATTAAAGCCAATGGTATGGTTTTTTAGATAAAGCATTACAGCAGGAATAACAGCACATGCTCCATTAGTAGGAGCTGTTACAACTCTTGCTCCTGAAGCATTTTCCTCTGAAATAGCAATAGCATATAAAGATATAAAGTCAATAATACCCATAGGATCTGTAGTAGCACGAACACGCTCAGCTAGGCCTTTAGCACGACGTCTTAAATGTAAACTACCTGGTAGATACTCTTCTACAGGGTTACATCCATTTTTGTAACAGTCTTGCATTACATCATAAATATTTAAACAATAATCACGAATATATTTTTCGTCATTAAATTGTTTTTCATATTCAAAAGATAGTGTTGCTAAATTCCAATTGTTTTTTTCACAAATAGCTAATGAGTTAGTAGCATTATCACAAACAATATCAAGCTTAGAGCTATCATCAGTACCTGTTTGTGTTTTTTGCTCCATATCTTCTTTGCTTTTTACAAAGCCACCGCCTATAGAGTAGTATTCTTTAATTAAGATAATAATACCATGCTCATCTAATGCTTGAATGATTAAACCATTTTCATGATGTGGTAAATTCTTATCTATAAAGATAATATCTTGTTCATAGTTAAAAGGTATTTCTTTTTTACCACATAGTAAAAGTTTATGCTCTTTTAAAGCTTTATTGATAAAATCATCTTGAATTTGACGAGTCAAATTTTGAGCAATAAGACCATTGAGGCCCCAAATAATAGCTTTATCGGATAAGTGTCCTATACCAGTTAGAGCAAGTGAACCATGTAAGTAGATTTTAATTCTAGCCACTTTGTCTAAGATAGGTTCTACATCTTGGCAAAATAAATTACCAGCAACCATAGGCCCTAAAGTATGTGATGAGGATGGACCTACACCAACTTTAAAAATACTTAAGTTACTATCTAGTTTCATGGTATTACTCCATTAAGCTATAAAGTCATAAACAATAGTTAAGATAGTTGCAACACCTGAAATAAATACAAATGCATCTAAAGCTTTATTTTGGAATTTCTTAAGCTTGGATACAGTATAAATTGCTATCATAGGCATTAAGAATAAGATGGCAGCAATAATAGGACCACCTAATGTTTCAATAAAGCCTAATACACTTGGGTTATAGTAAGCTGTTAAAAGCATAACAACATACATTATAGTAGTACAGCAAACAGCAATAACTTTCATATTAGGATTGCTAATACCTGCTGATTTGCAAGCTTTACGAACTATACCATAAGCACCTTCACGAGCACCAAAGTAGTGTCCAAAGAATGAGCTTGCAATTGCTAAGAATGCAATAATAGGACCGCCATAAGTAACTAATACAGAAGCAGTTCCAAGCTTATTTGCAATGTATGATAGAACAGGAATATTTTGAGCTTTTGCAGCAGCTAAATCATCAGGTGTTAAGGTAAGAGCACAGCTAAACACAAAGAACATAACAAAAGCTAGAAGCATAATTGATGTTCTAAATAAAATTTGATTTGATTTAGCTACAGCATTTTCTTTGTATTCACGCTTAACATTTACTGCAAAAGTAGAAATTGCAGGAGAATGATTAAAGGAGAATACTAATACAGGTAGAGTTAGCCAAACAATAGTAATAAAATCACCAAGAGGAGGAATGTGCTCTGTAGAAAGAGTATTTAAATCCCATTGAGGAATTAAATATAATGAAAAGGTTAATAAAATAGCACATAATGGGTATACAAGCCATTCACAAATCTTAGTTATTAAAGTTTCAGATAAGAGCATTACTAACATAAATGAAGTAACTAAGATAAATACTAGCACAGCACGAGGAAAGCCCTCAATACTTGCAACAATCTCACCTGTGTCTGAGGTAGTAACTGTATATACAGAGTTAATAAATTGAGCTAAAGTACCATTAGCATCTAAAATTGGTAAGAGCTGATAGTAGATAAGTGAGCTAAATGTATTAGTTATACCAACACAATAAGCAAGACATATTGGGAAAATTGCAAAGAAATATAATATAGTAATTAATATAGAAACATTTCTTCCAAAATAATCTTCAGCAGCATGGGTAATATCACGATTATCTCCATCGGCTTGGCAGACAAAACGAGATAAGGCTCTGTGACTTAAATAAACCATAGGGAAAATAATGATTGTCATTACGACAATTGGCCAAAAGCCACCAGTACCTGCTTTAATAGGGAGGTATAAAATACCTGCACCAACTGCTGTACCAAACAAAGATACCATCCAACGAGTATCAAAGCCATTGTTCCATTTGAGATCTTTCATAAGAAGCTCCTGATTTTGGGTGTAGTTTTGTTTTTTATTTCAAAAAATGTTTGAATTTTCACTTTTTGAGAAAATTTTTCAGTGATTATAAGCTAATTTTACATTTAAGTATATTTTGTTTTTAACTAGATGTTAATAGTTTATAGATATATAAAATTATTTAAAATATTTTTATGTTTTTAACTATTTATTAAATTTATATATTAAATCAATTAATTATATTGTTAATATCCTATAATAGTGCGTTAATGCTTTCTATTAAATAGTTTTGTTTTTTTACTGAAATTTTTAACTGTGTCACACATTAATATAAATAATTTGAAGAATAAATTAAGGTTATTCTATATCATATTCTTATTGTAATTTTTTAGTTAAATAATTAATAATTACAATTTATATTTTAACTATACATAATATATTAACTATCAATTATTGCTGTTTATTGTTATAAAAATACAACAAGAAGAAAATATAGAGAAATAAATAACCTTAATGTCAAAAGGTTAGGTTATATAAGTTACAAATAAAGTACATATGTAATTTATATTTATAATTAAATTATAGTTAGTAAATATGAAATCTAATTTTTCTTTTTTTATGTTTAGGAAAATTAATTTTTATTGTATTTTTATAAATGCGATAAATATCACATTATTTTCATAGATATCTAATATATAATTAAATTTCGTTAAACTTTTAAAAAAAACGTTGACAGTTAAAAAAAGTCTCTATAATACACCGTCACTTGAGCACGACGCTCAAACAGTTCTTTAAAAAGTTGATACATGACAATCTGTGTGGGTCCTTTGATAAGAGGG
>CALXNP010000089.1 GCA_944389785.1 uncultured Anaerobiospirillum sp. | reverse complement strand
AACAACACATGTAATAACAGCATTTAATAGAGGGTTTTCATATGTTAATATTTCTTAAGATCCTGGGCATGATTTTTTTTAGCAAAATGACAGATTTTGTAAGTTTTAATAATAAAAAAAGTATCTAGATCACATTTTTTTACAATCAAAATATAAAGTTTTGACTATTTAAATAGCTAATGACAAGATATTAGAACTGTATTTGAGATTATATAATAGTATACTTAATATATTTAAACTGCCCAACTGCTTTTGCAATTGGGCTTTATAAGCTTAAGGTAAATTTAATTAAATAACATAATCACTATTAGCATAGTAGATATGTGATAAGAATTGTCTAGTTTTTATCTCTTTAGCTTCATAAAAAATTTGTTCAGTTGTCCCTGTCTCTACAATTTCTCCATCTTCCATAAAAATAATCTTATCTGCTACTTTCTTAGCAAAATCTATTTCATGAGTTACTATAAGCATAGTTATAGAATTTGCAGATAAATCTTTAATTATAGCTGCAACATAACTTACTCTTTTTGGATCTAAAGCAGATGTTGGCTCATCAAAGAATATTACATCAGGTTTTAATGCAATAGCACGTGCTATAGCCACTCTTTGCTGCTGACCTCCTGATAAAGACATAGGATAAGCATCTAAATGATCTTTCATACCAACCTTATCTAAAGCTTTTTTTGCTTCATCATAAGCTTGTTGCTTATTTAGCTTTTTATTTAAAATAAGTCCTAAAGCAACATTATCAATTACTTTTTTATTTAAAAACAAATTAAAATTTTGAAAAACAAAAGCGCTTTTTGATCTGACATAACTTATATCCGCTTTATTGTATTGGCCAAGATCTATATTTTTTTTATTAAAATGCATAATACCACTATCAACTCTTTCAAGATAATTTAAAGAGCGTAATAAAGTAGTCTTACCTGAACCTGAGGGTCCTATAATCACGTTGGTTTCATTTTTTAAAATATTAAAGTTTAAATTTTTTAAAATATGCTTATTTCCATAACTTTTATTTAAATTATTAATTTGTAACATCATAAAACTCCTAAGCTAATACTTTATAAACACTCAATTTTTTTTCTAATAAAGTTGCTAATAAATCTATACTTGAACACAAAATAACATAGTAAATAAAACTTGCTAAATATGCCTCAAGAAAGTTATAGGCAAAAGCAGCTTCAATTTTAGCAATAGCTAAAATATCACTGACACCTATGACAAAGGCAAGAGCTGTTCCCTTTATTAAACTTACAGTAAGATTAGTTAAATTAGGTAAAGCAATAACTAATGCCTGCGGTAATATAATATGTATATATGCTTTATACTTTGAATTTAAAGTTATGACTGCAGCCTCATACTGACCTTTATCTATAGCTAACAAAGCAGCTCTTAATTGTTCAGACATTAAAGATATAGCCTGCAGAGTAAATATAAATAAAGCATAGTAAAAAGGCTCTATTTCATCAAAAACATTTATACCTAAATTTAATTTAATAACAATAAAATTAAGTAGACTTGGAGCAAAAGAAAAAAATAGCAATAATTGTAAAATAAGTGGTGTAGAGCGTATAAAGCCCATAATAAAATCTAAAATATGTACTATAAAATTATTACCATACTTAATTTTATAATTTGCAATAAATAAAGCTGGTATAAAAGCTAATAATAAAGAGAAAAAAGTTAAAGCTAAAGTATAATATAAGCCATCTGTCAGCTTAAATAATACATTAATAAAAAATACGCTATCAAACTCCATTTGTTACTCCCGTTTAAGCATATTTATATCTATTTACTCTTCTTTCAAGTCTATTAAAAATAGCTATAATTACTATATTAGTAATAAAATAAATTAAAAGACATGACACATATACCTCAATACCAAAAGCACCAAAGTTTTTAGCTATGATTTCATTGCTTTTACCAATTAAATCAATTAAACCTATACTATAGGCAATAGAACTTTCTTTAACTAAATTAACAGTACTATTAGTAAAATTTGGCAGCATAACTTGCTGCATCTGAGGCAAAATTATGTGATAAAAACTTTGTAATCTACTAAAGTTACAGCTTTTAGCTGCTTCAAATTGTCCTTTTGGCACTGATAAATATGCAGATCTAAATACTTCTTTTATGTATGCTGCAAATATAAGACTAAATGCTAAAACTGCATATACAAGCTTTGAAAGATTATTAAGATCAAAATTAAATAAAGCATAAGCTAACTTTGGCAGACCATAGTAAACAATAAAAAGCATTACAATAGATGGTGTGCAGCGCATTATATAGCTGTATGTTATAGCAAATGCTTTCATATATTTATTATTTGATAACTGCATAAAACATAAAACAGCACCTAAAATTGATCCAAAAATCACACTTAATAAAGCTATGTTTATACTCTGTAATAGGTAAGGAAGTAGTTGTAATGTAAAATCAATAATATATTGTGCCTCAAATATACGAGTAGATTCCATTTTCTTATCCTTTTAGCAAGCTTAAAATCCTTCAATTTAAGCTTGCATTACTATTTTTACTCAACTTTACTTAAAATTTCATAACCTAAATATTTAAGTTCTAAATTTTTTAAAGTACCATTTTCATGTAAGGTCTTAATAGCTTCATCAAACTTTGCTACTAGCTCCTTTTGCTTATTATTAAAAAGAGGATAAATAGCTATAGCTTTATAATCAACATAACTTAATCTATCTTTAAAACTACTAAAGACAGCACCCTCTTTTTGTACATTTGCCTCATAGCTTAATTTTGGCTCTAAAAAACCATCATATCTTTTCTCTAATAAGTAAGTATAAGCATCTGTTATTACAAAGTTTTCTGAAGCTTTAAGGGTAATTTGATTAGAGCTATGTGATTTATTGTAGTTATCAATTACCATATAACGAGCATCTTGCGGAGCTATTGGTATTAAACGTCCTCTATTGCTGGCAAAAAGCTCTAAACTCTGGTACTTATCCTTATCTTCAGCTCTTATAACCATACCTATTTGTGAAGCACCAATAGGATTATTGGTAAATAAATATTTTTGCTCACGGGCTTTTGTTTTCCAAATACCCTTAGTACCAACATCATATTTACCTGATTGAACACCAAGTAATAAATCATCATCAGAAGTTGGATAAAACTCAAATTCATAATCAGTTAAAATCTTAGCAACTTCTTTTATTACAGCTACCTCGTAACCTTCTGATTTACCATTAGCATCCACATAATCGTATGGATAATAATAATTAGTATGAGCAACCTTTATAACAGTTTTAGAACTAGTATCATCTTTTACAGTACTAGCTTTGCTGTTTCCATCAGAGCATGCACTTAATATCAAGGCTGAAGCTGCAATTAACAATGTACCTAATATAAATTTTTTCATTTTTCTTATCCTTCTTGTTAAGTTATGTATAAATTAATTATTTTTGATTGCTGCTTCTTGTACAGCTTTTAAATTTTCAAGCTTAATATCTCGTGGTAAAGAGCAGTCTGCACCAATGATAAAATCTGAACCAAAATCATCAATTAGAGCTTTGGTGTAAGATTTAATCTTTGCTGTATTACCTGTATATAAAATGCTGTTGGTAGTATTATCAAAACCACCTAAAATAATGCTGTTTTTAAAACGAGCCTTAGCTTCTTTTAATGGTATACCCTCAACAGTGCTAGCATAATTTACAATGTCTACATTAAATCCATCATAAATGCTTAAATCATTTCTAAATCCTTCATAACCGCAGATATGTAGTACATTAATTCCACCTGCTGTTTTTGCTTGATTTATAATATCTTGCTCTTGTGCTATTACATCCTGCAGATATTCATTCTTTGTTAAACCTTGTGTATTTCTTACGCATAAATAAATACCTGTTACTCCTACTTCTTTAATCAAACGTGAAGCTAATGTTGCTAAATCATGACTTACTACTGCATTAGCATGAGCAAAAGCTTGTTTATCTAATCTGTATAAATTTACTAATAATTTGTCTAAATAACCTGCTGTTGAAAATCTAAAGGTATTAGTGAAACTAAATAAATTATAAATAAATGGAATTTCTTGCTTATACGGCTCAATTACACGTGAAGCAAATTCTAATTGCATGTCATACCATTTATCACCTAAAGCTAAAGGTTTTAAATTATATAAGTCCTTAACACTGCTTACACGTGAAAATATATTATTGTTATATAAGAAAAAACCATCAGTCATAATCTTAACTAGATCAGGATTTGCTTTTTCTATGTAAGCTTTATGTCCATCTATAGATTTTTTTATATAAGAAGTATTTTCAAAAGCATTTACAACTTCATTTTCAAGATAATGAAACCAAAAAGCTGTTGGTAATCTATCTACATTTTCTTTATTAATAATCTTGTGGAGTAATTCAAGTTTTGTCATATTTTTATCCTTTGCAAAAAAAAAGAGCAAGTCCTAAAACCTGCTCTTTTTATATAATTCAAAATGTATTACTTAATACTTATCTATCCTTACATAAAACGCAGGCATACAATAAGCACAACAACAAACATTTACAGATGCTATAAATTGCTTGTACATAGTGTCCTCCTGCTTAAAGATAAATATTAAAAAACTGTATATTTATAATCTTATAAAAATTACAAATTGTAAATAGCTAAAAAATTTGTTGATAAATTTTTATTAACTCTATAGATTTAAACTTTCACATTTTGTCCTAGCATCTTTAACCCTTTGACTTTGCAAATAATCTGGTATTGGTGTATTAAAGCTTAAAAAATCTAGCTGTATGCGCATACTCTGCTCTTGCATTCTAATTTTTTCTTGAGCATTAATTTGCGAACGTAATGCACAGCGATATAAGGAATTAAAAGCACAATGCAAAGCAAAACCCAAATAAAATTGTGTTGGTATTTTTAAACCAAAATAACCATCAATAGCACCAGCTACAAAACAAGGGTAATTACCAGAATGTTCACAAGCTAATAGTGCAAAATCCTCACAAATATCACCTTCACCATATGATGAACTTGGAGTAAAGATAATATCCATATCTTTAGTGATTAAAATATGATCAGCTTTAAAAGCTCCATAGCGCATTACTGGTTTTAATACAGAAAATAAATCAAAACGATCACCTATAGCCTCAATAGTTTCACCATCATTAGGCATTCTCTCTAAACTAGTTAAATAGGTATACAATTTTTCTTTTGTCTTTTCTATATGCTTGTGTGCTTTTTGCTTCTGTACTTCACTTAAAGGTATAGCATGCAGTACTCCTAAAGAGCGTCCACACTTTTTACCTATAGCATATTGCATATGATCAGGTGCATTATCTAAAAAATCACTCAATTTACCAGAGCTTATATAAGTATATAATGCTGTAGCAATATCATCTTGTTCATTGTATGATATAGGCTCTAAAAATACATCCTTAGCATATTTATAAAAAAAACAAGCTCCATTAAAAGCACGCTTAACTCGAGCTTTATTTTCAAGATTAGTTTGATACACATAAAAATTAGAACTTTGTGAGCGTAAAACTTTACACTCTACGCCAAATTCATCAACATCTAATGTTTTGTATATAAGCTTCATCTAAATTCCACTAGCTAATAAAATACATGTAAAAAATTATGCACGAGGATGGGCTTTGTTATAAATAGAATGCATTCTTGCTGTAGCTACATGTGTATAAATTTGAGTTACAGTCAAACTAGAATGCCCAAGCAACATTTGTACTGTACGCAAATCAGCATCATGATTTAGCAAATGTGTAGCAAAAGCATGTCTAAAGGTATGAGGAGATGGTAATTCAATTAGACCAATTTGTTTAGCATATACCTTAACTCTATACCAAAAACCTATACGTGTCATAGGTCCTAAACCTTTTGAGGATAAAAAGACATAATCACACTTAGATTTATTATCTTTTAAAACTCGTGCATTTTTTAAATAATACTCAAGATAATAAACAGCACTTTCCCCTAAGGGTACCATACGCTCCTTACTGCCCTTACCTTTGATCAGTAAAAAACCATCTGTTAAATTTACATTTTCAAAAGTTAAATTTACAAGCTCACTTACACGCAAACCTGTAGCATATAAAGTTTCAAGCATAGCCTTATCACGCATACCTACAGGCGTTAAAATGTCAGGAGCATTGAGCATATTATCTACACATTGCTCTGACATTACTTGAGGTATTTTCATAGTAAATTTAGGATTTGAAATGCTTAACATAGGATCATCTTCACGCAATTGCTCTGCCTTTAAAAATTTAACATATGAGCGTAATGAGCATAAAAAGCGTGAAATAGAACGTGAGCTTTTCTTGCTGCAGAAACTTAAATACTCTTGAATATCTTCACTAGTAAATTTAACTAAATCTAAATGATTACGTTCTAAATAATCAAAAAATAAATTAATATCACTAGTATAAGCTTCTATAGATAGGCTTGATAAGCCCATCTCAAGTAATAAAGTATCCTTAAAATTAACAAGTAAATACTCTCTATCTATCTGCTGCATATTAAACCTTATAAATTAGTCATTATTATTTACTAGAGCAATATAGTGTGCTAAATAAGCTAATTCTTTTTTATCTACAGCACTTACCTGAGCATAATAACTATCATTTGATTTAATTAAACAAAAACTATACATGCCATCTTTTTCAGGGTAAAAACGCATATCCTCAAAACGTGAATTAGCATTTAAAGCCTGCATAGCCGAACCCTCATACATTGTGCCAGGAGGATTTTTAAAACCAAAATTAGTACCATTAGACCAATTTTCATCAGTAAACTTAAAACGATAAGGAGCAAGATCAGAACGTAGAGCAGTAACTACACAGAATCTATTATCTTCTTCTTTTTTTAAGGCATAGGCTTGTGAAATTTTATAATCATTCATTTCACCTACTAAATAAATTGTCTTACCGTCAATACTTAAATTATTAAAAGCTGTCATATCAAGATCATTACTAGATTGACAAGCAACAAGCAAACTTGCACACAAGCTGCTTAAAAACATTATATTTTTCTTCATAACAACACCACTAGCTTTATGTTTGTAATTGATAAAAGCTATTAATATTTAGTGAATTTTCTTAAAATTGCTAAAACAGATTATCTTGCTTTAACAATAGATAGCTAGTATCGTGTATGTTACCATATTTTGACAACTTACTTGAATATTTGAGCAAACATAACTAGTTATACAATACTATAAATTATAATAGTACTATGCTAACTATTCGTATCTATTAACTTTACTTAAACTAAGATAAGCAACTAAAAAAACACTAAATATCATACCTAACTATAACTAGCCAACATCAGTAGTTACGCACGATAGACTTTAGCTCAAAATATTGTTTTTATAAACAGCTAGTTAAAATTCTGGCTCGCTTG
>CALXNP010000088.1 GCA_944389785.1 uncultured Anaerobiospirillum sp. | reverse complement strand
AAATATAATTATTTTCTTTATTAAAATAGTAAATTATATAAATTAAGGATATAAATGAAAACAATCACTAAACCGTTTAGAGCTGAACATATTGGCTCTTTCTTAAGACCTACAAAACTAGCAAATGCTAGACGTTTATTTTTAGATAATAAGATCACTAAATCTGACTTAACACTAATTGAGGATGAATGTATTAAAGAGCTTGTTATACAAGAGCTTAATCATGGTATAAAGGGTGTAACAGATGGTGAATTTAGACGTAGTTTTTGGCATTTGGATTTTTTAGAAAACCTCAATGGTATTTCTCGTGTTAATAAAAAAGCTTGGTCCATTGAATTTAAAGAACATCAACCTAAAGCTTTAAGTATAGAAATCAAAGATAAAATTGACTTTAATCTTGATCATCCTTTTATTGATGCTCTTTGTCGTTTACAAAATATTGCCTATAATCTTGATCAAGATTGTATAGTTAAATATACAATACCATCACCTACAATGCTGCACTTAATTGCTGCAGTACGTGAAGAAAATTATAAACCTATTGATATATACAAAGATGAAGATGCTTTATTTACTGATATAGCCAATACTTATATTAAAGCTATCAATAGCTTATATGATAAGGGATTAAGATATCTTCAATTTGATGATACATCATGGGGTGAATTTTGTTCACAAGAAAAAATTAAAGAATACACCAGTAGAGGTATTAATCTTAATAAACTTGAAGATCGCTATATTGAACTTATCAATGAAGTATTAAAACATAAAAAAGACGATCTTTTTGTATCTATGCATATTTGTCGTGGTAATTTTAGATCCACATATTTTAGCTCTGGAAGTTATGATGCTATTGCATCTAAATTATTTAACCAATGTGATGTTAATGCTTTCTTCTTAGAATATGATACTGATAGAGCCGGAGGTTTTGAGCCTCTTAGCTATGTAAAAGAAGGTAAATATGTAGTGCTTGGCCTACTTTCTTCAAAATTTGATGAGCTTGAAGATGAAAGTACTATTATTGATAAAATTCAAAAAGCTAGCCAATATATCCCTCTTGAAAATTTGTGCCTCTCTGCACAATGTGGCTTTGCCTCAACTGAAGAAGGTAATTTAATCAATACTGATACACAATTTAAGAAACTTGATTTGATATCAAAAATTGCAAAGAAAATTTGGATTGATGCCTAATAACAAATAAAAAGCCTATTGCTAGGCTTTTTATTATTATAAATAATTAATCTTGCAATTTATTATTTCTTAGGTGGTCTTTGTCTAATATGTAAAGCAAAACCACCAACTTCTTTTTCAAGGTAAGCTGTAAGCATCTTGCCATTCTTATCGTAGAAAGTAAGATCCTTATTTAATTTAACACCCTTACGCTCCATTAATGCGATGGCACGAGGTAAATCGCGGGTATCTACACAAATATGACCATGAGTACCTACAAATGGAACCTTTAGAATTTCTGCTAATTGCCCTGTAAAATAGCCTATATCTGTTTCTGTATAACTTACATCAAATAGATTAGCAAGCTCATCATTGATAGCTTTTGCATTTTCTGCTGTTTGAGCATTAATACCAACATGTCCTACAGTAAAATCATAAACTTTATTCATAATTTGCTTACATGTTGCAACAACACCTGCCCAATCTTTTTCTTTAACTAATTTAGGAGGTGGAACAAAGCTACCACCAACAGCAGCAACATTTGGAAGATTTAAATAATCAGTCAAATTATGTAAACCAACACCACCTGTTGGTACAAATTTAATAGAAGCAAATGGTCCATATAAGGCCTTTAAAGTATCAATACCTCCATAAGCTTCTGCTGGGAAGAATTTTACGAGTTTTAAACCAAAACTCATAGCCTCTTCAATATCAGATGGAACCACAGTACCTGGACATACAGGTACATTATTATCTACACACCACTTAACAACTTCACGGTTAAAGCCTGGTGTAATTATGAACTTACCGCCATTATCTACAGTAATCTTAGCATGCTCAACATCGTGTACAGTACCTGCTCCAACTATTAAATTAGGCACATGCTTAGCCATAAGCTCAATAGCTTTACCACCAGCTTCTGTTCTAAAAGTAACTTCAGCTACAGGTATACCACCCTCAACTAAAGCATTACCCAAAGCAATAGCATCATTTGGATCGTCCAAAGTAACAAGAGGCACAATACCATATTGTGCTATTTGCTCAAATACATTTGACATATCATACTCCTATAACTGTACACGTTTTTTAGTTGAAATAAATTGTTCTAATTGTGAAGGTGTTGGTAAACCTTCATTGTCTCCTGTAAAGGTACATTGTATAGCACCAATAGCACAAGCTCTTTGTGCAGCATCAACTATGGACATACCTTCCATTAATGCAGTAAGTGCACCACAGGCAAAACCATCACCAGCACCAACAGTATCTACAACTTTATCAATAATAAAGCCTGGTACCATAACATTGCTTGTACCATCAAATACTAAAGCACCCTTAGGTCCACATTTAGTAATAACCATCTTAGCACCAAGCTTATGGTAAAATTCATTAATTTTCACAGGATCTTGACTGCCACATAAAATTGCGCCTTCAGACTCACCTGGTAAGACTAAATCTGCATATGTTGCAAGATTATTTAATGTTTCTACCATTAGATCCTGACTTGCCCATAGTTGTGGCCTTAAATTAGGATCAAATGAGATGAAAATACCAGCTTTTTTTGCTTCTTTTAACATAAACAAAGTAGCTTCCTTAGTACTTTCACTTAAAGCTGGTAAAATTCCTGTAATATGTATATTTGAAAACTTGCTAAAATCAATTTGCTCAAGATCTTTTACACACAATGTAGAAGCTGCTGATCCTTTTCTAAAATAAAAAATATCAGGATCACCTTTTTGTACTTTGCTTTTTAACATGAAACCTGTAGTTTTTTCATCAGAATAAACAATGTGAGAACTATCAATATTGTTTTCCTGCATCTTTCTTGCTATAAGCTTACCAAAAGGGTCATTGCCTAACTTGGTAAAATAAGTAACATTATGACCTAAGCGAGCTGCACCTATAGCTACATTATATTCTGCACCAGCTACTGCTAAACTATAGCCACTAACACTATCTAAACTACCTTCTGTTTGGGCAATTAAAAGCCCCATTGGTTCACCTGCTAATAACAAAGCTTTGCTCATTATTATCTCCTTTAAGTACCTTATATTTGATACAATTAAAAACCTTTATTATAAAGTTAACTGAGCTTATTGTTTGATTATAGCAAAAAATCTGATGATTTTTTTTAAGCAGCACAAAATACGAACTTAGCTCTTTTAATTAATATTCATTCAATAATTACAATATATTTTTATATTATTTGATAAATATATAATTTTTACAAAATAGATATTAATTATAGGTTTAAACATGACGCCAATATCAAAAAATGACTATATCAATATTTCAGATAAAGAGCCAATTAACTTACAAATTTTTAATCTATTAAAACAAAAAATTATAGAGTGTCAATTTGAACCGAATTCTTCTGTAAGTGAAAATGAAATTGCTAATCTTTATAATGTCTCAAGACAGCCTGTAAGAGAGGCTTTAATTAAATTACAAGAATGTGGTCTTGTATCTATCAATCCTAAGAAAAGCACTAGAGTTACTAAAATTTCACGTCTTGCTATATATGAGAGTATAGTTATACGAGAATCTCTTGAAACAAATTTAATTAAACAAGCATGTGCTTTATGTACTAAAGAGCATTTAGATACTTTTATAAGCTTATATAAACAACAAGCTGTTGCTTTAGAACAACAAAATTTTAGTGAGTTTTTATATTATGATAATCTTTTACATCAACATATCATACTATCTACTAATGTAATAAGAGCTTGGGATATTATTAGCAGTTGTAATTATATCCTGCAACGAGTTATCTATTTAGCTCTTAAAATAAAGGTATATAAAGGCACAAAATATCTATTGTATAATGATAAAATGATAAAAGCTTTAGCTAGTGCAAATAAAATTAATGCTAAAAAAGAGCTCTTAAATTATTTGCAAGAACCTCTTAAAGCCTTTGATAAAATCATAGATAATTGTGATAACTCATGGCTTTGTGAGTAATTTAATTTATGATAAAGTAATATTATAATTTTATTTTAATAATTAGGAGTAAATCATGCGAAGTACTAATCCTGCTATGCGAGTAATTAAAGCACAAGCTGGTCAAATGAACTTTGGTGGCACAGATAGTGCTGCAACTTTAGCAGGCTCTGCTAATAAATCTTTATTACTAGTAGCAATCACCTTTATTTGTGGCTATTTTGCCATGAATTATATCAATTTTTATAATAGTGCCTTTACACCTAAAACTATTTTAATAGGTGGTGTAATTATTACCTTAGCTGTTGCCTTAATAACCATTTTTAAACCTAATCTAGCTCCTATCACTGCTCCTATTTATGCAGTAGTTGAAGGTGTAACCTTAGGTATTATTTCTCAATTTTTTGAATTTAAATATCCTGGTATTGTATCAACTGCTGTAATTTCAACTTTCAGTGTAGTTATGGTAATGCTTGCTTTATGGAAGTTTAAAATTATTGTAGCTACTGCTAAATTTAGAGCTATTGTTACAGGAGCTACTTTAGGTGTAGCTGTAGTTTATTTACTAAATATGCTCCTTTCATTATTTAATATAGATTTTCTTCCACACACAGGAGCTTTATCCATAGCTATTTCTTTAGTAGTTTGTACTATTGCAGCTTTCAACCTAATTTTAGATTTTGATAATATGGAGCAATCCGTACAAATGGGTCTACCTAAATACTTTGAGTATTTTAATGCTTTTTCTTTATTAGTTACTATTTGCTGGCTATATATTGAAATTTTAAATTTACTTTCAAAAAGAGAGTAGTATTTATTATAGATAAAGGCGACATAGTCGCCTTTTTTTAGCTTTAAATTTTCCTAAATATTTGAGATTAATATATGAAAGATTTATTAACCTGTCGTGATGAAATAGATGCTATTGATCAAAAAATTTTAAAATTACTATGTGAACGCATGGAAGTGGCTAAAGATGTAGCGACCTACAAGCTTAGTGTTAATCAAGGTATTGTTGATAAAACCCGTGAACAAGCTAAACTCAATGCTATGATGAACAAGGCTCAAAGCAGTGGTTTATCTCCTATTTTAATCAATCAGCTTTACACTATGTTAATGGCACATACTGTATCATTAGAGCAAAGCTATATTGTAGAAAAACTCAATAATAATACTCTAAAACGTGATACTTCTATTGCTTATTTAGGTACTATAGGTACTTACTCCTATCTTGCTTCAAGATTATTTTTAGATAAATATCATGGTAAAGTACATTGTGAAGGTGTACAAAGCTTTGATGATGTTATCAAAAGCGTTGAGTACTATAAAACAGAATATGGTATCTTACCTATTGAAAACTCAAGCTCTGGTAGTATTAATGAAGTTTTAGATGCTATACAAAATATGAAAGCTTCTATTGTAGGTGAGCTCTTTTATCCTATAGATCATGCTATTTTAGCTTGCGATAATGTTGATTTAAATGAAATTACCGATCTCTACTCTCACCCTCAACCTGTAAGTCAATGCTCTCATTGGCTAAAAAGCTATTTACCTAATGTTAAAATACATTACACTAATGCAAGCTCTGAAGCTATGCAGAAAGTACAAACACTTAATAATAAACACACTGTAGCTATTGGCAGCAGCAATGCAGCTAAATATTATAATTTAAGCCCTATTGTGTCTGATATTGCTAATAATAATAATAACTTTACTCGTTTTGTTATTATTTCTATGACCCCTATTTTAGTACCAACTATTCTTAAAGCTAAAACTTCTCTAAGCTTTAGTGTTGCAAAATATAAACCAGGCTCATTGATCGAAGTTTTAAATGAGTTTTCTCGTCATCATATTAACTTAACTAAATTACACTCAAGACCTCTTGAAACTGCACATAAGGAAACCTGGGAAGAAATCTTTTTTGCAGATGTTGAAACTAATTTAAACACCCCTCAAATGCAAGATATTGTAAAGAAATTACAAAGTCTAACCACTAGCTTTAAAATTTTAGGCTGCTATGTAAATAATGAAAAAAATTAAGTAAAACTTACTTTTAATGCAGATAAATGTCTCTTAGCCTTTATCTGCATTAATTAATTTTATATAAATTGTAACTTAACATATCAAACCTTAATTTTCTGCTGTAAATTTTATTATATTTATTCTTATAATTAACATAACCATAACATATAATTGTCATTATTTTAAATAATGTTTTTAATTAAAAGATATAAGTCTACTATGAATAATAATATGCAAGCTTATTTTGATAATTTAGAGTCTTTAAAGAGTCTAATTACCTCTAATCCTAATAATTTAATTTATATTGGTGCTTTTGCTTTTTTTTGCTTAATAAACTTTAAAAAATCGCGTCAAAGTCTTTTATATCGAGTTTATATTGCTGCCTATACCGCTGTATTTGCTTTAATAGGTGCAAGACTTGCCTATATTATTTTTTATGATCCTCAATATTATTTAAATAATCCAAAAGAAATTTTAATGATTACTGATGGTAACTTATCTTTACATGGCGCTCTTATAGGTGGTGCTTTAGGTTTGTTCTATTTAGATAAGAAAAATTTATCTTTAAATGCTGATAAGGCTGTGTTAGTAGCTTTATTTATGTTGCCTATAGGACAACTAACCTCGTTTTTTGATAGTGATTTTTTTAAAAATATTATGCAAACACAAAGTGGCTTTAGCTTGTTTGGTGCTAATGCTCACTATAGACAAAACTTAGATCTATACGGAGCATTTTGCAATGGTCCTGTAATGGGAGTTGCTTTATTTGCTTTACGCAAGCTTAAAATGCTATTAAGACAAGGTTCAACTGCTCTATATTTTGTAGCTATTTACTCATTTATGAATATCTTTTTAGAAAACTTCCAAGATACAGGCTATGACTTAACAAGCATTATTAAAAATATCAATACCCAACAAGTGCTGTCAGTAGCTACTCTAGGTTTAGCTTTAAAATTCTTATTTGGAAGTAAAAAACCAAGAAGACGTAGTAGTACAAGAAGACGAAGATCTTAAATTAAATTTAAAAAACTTACTTTAAAACTATAATTTATCTATTATATCTATATTGATATATTTTAATACTAAAAATAACTATTTGATTTTAAATAAAAACTTAAAAAGTTTGAAAAAAATTAAAAAAAAATTAAAAAAACACTTGCACTTGGAAAAAATTAATATATAATTGTACACCGTTGAGACGCTAAGTCAAAACAAAAAAGGTTGGGTTGTTAGCTCAGTCGGTAGAGCAGCGGACTTTTAATCCGTTGGTCGAGAGTTCGAATCTCTCACAGCCCACCAAATAAGATCATTAATCTTAAAGTAGATTATTGGGTCGTTAGCTCAGCTGGTAGAGCAGCGGACTCTTAATCCGTTGGTCGCGGGTTCGATCCCCTCACGACCCACCA
>CALXNP010000087.1 GCA_944389785.1 uncultured Anaerobiospirillum sp. | reverse complement strand
TATCAGCTTTTTTATTTTTAAAATTTGTATACAAAAATTTTTGCAAAAATTGTACATATTTTTGTTGACATTATCAAAGCCTTTAAAACACATACAAACCTTAAAGGTTTAATATTTCATTCAGATCAAGGTTGGCAGTATCAGATGCCTCAATATCATAAGATATTAAAAGATAAAGGTATTATTCAATCTATGTCTCGCAAAGGTAACTGTTGTGATAATGGACCTATGGAAAGTTTTTTTGGCAAAATGAAGAATGAAATGTTTTATGGACATGAACATGAGTTTAAAACATTAAATGAACTTAAAACATCTATGGAGGAATATATTGATTATTACAACAAGGAAAGAATTCAAGTTAAATTAAAAGGCAGAACTCCTTGTGAAGTTAGAAGCTCTGCCTTAAAATTAAGTTAAGTTATTTTTTATTCAACTTATTGGGGTCACCTCATTAATCTATAAAACACCTCTTTTTTAATAAGAGTATAAAATAACTCTTCCTACTAATCTTCTAAAATGTATAAATAACTTGTTGCTCTATTTTATAATTCATAACATTAAAAATAAAAAAGAGGAATCTTTAAAAGCTTCCTCTTTAATATTCTATAAGCTAAAGCTTATAGCTTCACTTGTGATTAAATTAGATGTTTGCCACAATCTTCTCAACAGTGTCCTTAGCATCACCAAAGCACATTGAGGTGTTCTCCTTAAAGAACAATGGATTTTGAACACCTGCATAACCTGCATTCATTGAACGCTTGAAGACTACAACGTTACGAGCTTTCCAAACTTCAAGCACTGGCATACCAGCAATTGGACTATTTGGATTTTCTAAAGCTGCAGGATTTACTGTATCATTAGCACCTATAACTAAAACAGTATCTGTGTTCTCAAAGTCGTCATTGATTTCATCCATTTCAAGTACGATGTCATAAGGTACTTTAGCTTCTGCTAATAATACGTTCATATGACCTGGTAAACGACCTGCTACAGGGTGAATAGCAAAACGTACTTCAACACCACGAGCCTTTAACTTCTCAGTTAATTGTGCAACAGCATTTTGAGCTTGAGCTACAGCCATACCATAACCTGGAGCAATAATAACAGAGCTTGAGTTCTTTAATAAATCGGCAACTTCAGCTGCTTGCAATTCACGATACTCACCCATTTCCTCATCTTCAACTGCAGCACCTTCATTACCAAAGCCACCTGCAATTACAGATATAAATGAACGGTTCATTGCCTTACACATAATGTATGACAAGATAGCACCAGATGAACCTACTAAAGCACCAGTTACAATTAATAGGTCATTGCTTAACATAAAGCCAGAAGCTGCTGCTGCCCAACCTGAGTATGAGTTAAGCATTGAAATTACTACAGGCATATCAGCACCACCAATAGCAGCAACTAAGTGCACACCAAAGGCAAATGCAATAAGTGTCATAATTACAAGAGCAGTTAAAGGAGGATTATCTGCTGCCATAAACCATATTAATAAGAATAATGATATTACAAGAGCAGCAAGATTTAACCAGTGACCACCAGGTAACATTAAAGGAGCTGACTTAAATACACGTAACTTAAATGTACCATTTAACTTACCATAAGCCACGATAGAACCTGTGAAGGTTACAGCACCAATGAATATACCTAGGAAAATCTCAACTAAATGAGTATTTAACTCAGATACTGACATTGCGTGAGCAACTTGACCTGCAGCACTTTGAGCTGTTGCTAAAATAGCTGCAACTTCAGCAGCTGTTGCATCAACAGGAATAGTTACAGTTTCAGGAGCTACTGCACCTAATTCAAAGAAGCTATTAAAACCAACTAAAACAGCTGCTAGACCAACGAATGAGTGTAAGCAAGCAATAAGTTCAGGCATTTGTGTCATAGCAACACGCTTTGCTACATAAACACCAATTGCACCACCTACAACCATTGCAACAATGATTAAAATAAAGCCTATACTGCTCTCAACTTGACCAAAGGTTGCAACTAGAGCAATGGCCATACCAATTATACCTGATAGGGCACCTAACTTTGCTGTTTCTTGTTTTGACAAACCTGCCAAAGCTAGAATGAAAAGTAAGGCGGCCAAGATATAAGCCATGTGGATTAAACCAAAAACCATTTTTCCCCTTCCTTATTGTTGCTTTCTAAACATTGCCAACATACGACGTGTCACAGCAAAGCCACCAAAAATATTAATAGAGGCAATTAACACACCGATAAAGGCGAATAATCCAATAATAAAGCTACCTGAGCTAATCTGTAGCATTGCGCCCACAACAATAATACCTGAAATAGCATTAGTTACAGACATCAATGGAGTATGTAAGGAGTGTGTAACATTCCAAACCACATAGTAACCACAAACACAGGCTAATACAAACACTGTAAAGTGTGGTAAGAACTTCTCAGGGGCAAAAAGACCAATTAAAGCAAATAAAACTACAAGTAAACCTACACTAAAGAACTTAAGCTTAGGTGAAACACCCTTTGGCTCAATCTTAGCTGGAGCTGCTTGTGGTTTAGCAGCAGGAGCTGCTGATACACTAATTGGAGGAGGTGGGAAAGTAATCTCGCCTTCTTTTGCCACAGTCATGTTGCGTAAAACAACATCATCAAAATCAATAGCAATATTGCCATCTTTTTCTTTGCATAAAAGCTTAGTTAAATTTACTAAGTTTGTTGCATACAATTGTGATGATTGAGCAGGTAGTCTTGCTGCTAAATCTGAGTAACCAATGATCTTAACACCATTTTCAGTAGTAATAATCTTACCTTCTTGTGTAAGCTCACAGTTACCACCACTTGCTGCAGCAAGATCAACAATTACAGAACCAGCTTTCATGCTTAATACCATATCTTTAGTAATTAAGCGTGGAGCTGCTTTACCAGGAATTGCTGCTGTTGTAATGATAATGTCAACTTCTTTAGCTTGAGCTGCAAATAACTCCATCTCAGCTTTGATAAATTCATCTGACATTACCTTAGCATAGCCATCTGATGAACCACCATCTTCTTGCTTAAAGTCAAGCTTTAAGAACTCACCACCCATTGACTTAATTTGCTCTGCTACTTCCAAACGAGTATCAAAAGCTCTAACTATAGCACCTAATGAGTGAGCAGCACCAATAGCAGCAAGACCAGCTACACCTGCACCAATTACTAAAACTTTAGCAGGTGGAACTTTACCTGCAGCTGTCACTTGACCTGTAAAGAAGCGACCAAATGTATGAGCAGCTTCAACAACAGCTCTATAACCACTAATATTAGCAGTAGATGATAAGGCATCTAATGATTGTGCTCTTGAAATACGTGGCACCATATCCATAGCAAGAACATTTACTTTCTTACTATTTAGTTTCTCAACTAATTCTTTATTCTGTGCTGGACGAATAAAGCTTACTAAAGTTTGACCTTCTTTTAAAAGCTCTACTTCATCATTAGTTGGAGCATTGAGTTTATAAATAATATCACTGTTCCAAACTTCCTTACCCTTAACAATCTTTGCACCAGCTGCTGTATATGCAGCATCATCAAAGCTAGCTTCAGCACCAGCGTTGCTTTGAACAGCAACCTCAAATCCTAATTTTATCAGTTTACCAACAGTATCAGGAGTTGCAGCAACTCTTGTCTCACCGCGTAAACTTTCCTTTGGAATACCTATTAACATGGCACCTTCCTATTTTTAACAAATGAAGAGTGTTATTAAAACACCAACCAATGTGTTCTATCTTTTGACAACCTATTATAATATTTATTTCAAATAAATACTTAGTAGCTTAGCTAAAAAGCTTAACCAATGTCGCAAATAAAAAAAATTTTCTAGAGAAAAAATCTCTATTTGTGACTAATTAAGAATAGAATTAATCTGATAACTAAAACTTAATTACAGACACATAATTTAAATAAAATAACTTTTATTTAAAAACATATTAAATTTGAAGACTCATTACCAAAGCATCCTGTGCTTCACTTTGAGAGTTTTTAGGATAGTAATTACGGCGTAACCCCACTTGTATAAAACCTAGTTTCTTGTATAAATTTATAGCTTTTATATTGTTTGCTGCTACCTCTAAAAAAATTGTATGGCATTGCTTATTAATAACATATTCTATAGTTTTAGTTAATAAATACTCTCCTAAACCTTGTCCTTGACATTCAATACTAACACCAATAGTTAATAATTCAGCTTCATCTAATACTGTTGATATTACACTAAAACCTTGAATATGATTTTTTACATATAAAACTAATACCTCTTGCCCAATATCAAAACATTGCTTGATATTATCATAACTCCAAGGATGAGTATGTACACTAATATCAATAGCGTACAATCTATCTAATAATTTTGCATCACAAACCTGCACCAATTCAACTTTAATATCACTGTATTTTAAATAAGTATTAAATTGCATCTATACAAGTCCTGCTATCTTTGATTTTAAAAAATTCCACAAAGCTTTTTTATCAGAGCTTAAATAATAAACATTACTTCCTTCTTGCTTTATATTTTTATCGCTAAGCAAAATAATATCATCATCCTTATAGCTAAACTCTGATTTATATGGTGCAATAATAAGTCCTTTTTGAACTAAAAAAGCAGGCAAAGATACACTATACTCAAAAGCCTTATCTATTTGTACATAAATATCAGCTTGGGGACGTAATGGTTTTACTTGTAAAGATACAGTTGATACTGTATCTTGCTTTATGGTTTGAGTTATAACTTCTTTAGCTGTTTGTATCTGATCATCTGCTATGACAGTATCAGCTGCAGCATTTACAGCTACAGCATCAACGATCTTTGTATTTGAAGTTACAGATTGTAAAGCTTTATCTTCTTGTTTTATTGTATCCTGTACAATCAGCTTACAAGCATCAGCATTAAGCATTTGCTGATTTCTGACTTCCCACTTAATGTAAAAATTATTTAAGCTCATCTTATTCAACTGTTACAGATTTTGCTAAATTTCTAGGCTTATCTACGTCTGTACCTTTAATTACAGCTACATGATATGATAAAAGCTGTAGTGGAATAGTATAAACAATAGGCTCTAGAATATAAGGTACCTTTGGCATCTTAATTAATTTAACTTGCTGATCATTAATCATAAGATCTAAGCTAGTAAAGATGTAAAGCATACCACCTCTTGCCTTTACTTCTTCAATGTTTGAAACAAGCTTATCTGCAAGATTATTATCAGGAGCTACTACAACAATTGGCATATGTTCATCAACTAAAGCTATAGGACCATGCTTTAACTCACCTGCTGCATAACCTTGAGCATCTATATAGCTAATTTCTTTTAGCTTTAAAGCACCCTCTAATGCTATTGGATACATGGTACCTCTGCCTAAAAATAAGCAATGCTTTTTATCTACAAAATCTGTAGCTAAAGTCTTAATAGTATCATTAAAGCTTAAAAACTCTTCTACAAATTTAGGCAAATGCTTAAGCTCTAAAATTAATTCATTAAGTTTATCATCACTTAAACTATGTTTCTTAGCTGCAAACATTAAAGTTAATAAAAGTAATACACACAATTGTGTAGTAAATGCTTTAGTTGAAGCCACACCTACTTCAATACCAGCTCTCGTTAGAAAACTAAAATCAGACTCCCTTACTAAAGATGAACCATTAACGTTACAAATAGCTAAACTTTTAATACCCATGGCTTTAGCTTTACGTAAAGCAGCTAAAGTATCTGCAGTTTCTCCTGATTGAGATATAGTAATAAATAATGAATTTTTAGGTATTATGGCTTGTCTGTAACGAAATTCTGAAGCAATTTCAACTGAGGTATTAATATGAGCATATTCTTCTAAAAAATACTTTCCAACTAAACCTGCATGATATGAGGTACCACAAGCAATAATTTCAATATGCTCTATTGATTCTAAATTACACTCACTTAAGTTATTAATGCTATTAAAACTTAATTTATTATCCTCTAGTATACGACCTAATAAAGTATCCTCAATAGCTTGTCTTTGCTCAAAAATTTCTTTTTGCATAAAATGACGATAGCTGCCTAATGTTACTTTATCTAAATCATAATCGCATTTTTGTTCTTGTTTTTGTTTTTTATTAAGCTCTAAATCAAAAACTTCTATTTCTTTACGCTTAACAATAGCAATTTCACCTTCATCTAAATAGATAAAACGAGTAGTTACAGGTAATAAAGCAAGCACATCAGATGCCACAAAATTTTCACCAATACCTAAACCTATTACTAAAGGAGAGCCTAGACGGGCCGCATATATAGTATCTGCAGCATTTGTATCTACTAGTGCTATAGCATAGCTGCCTTTAATTTGAGATAAAGCATAGCTAAAACCTTTAACTATATCATTTTTTAATTGTACACATTCATAAATAAAATGTACTAAAACCTCAGAGTCACTTTGACCTAAAAACTCATGACCTTTTGCTTGTAGCTCTTGTTTGATACTTATGTAGTTTTCAATAATACCATTGTGTACTAAGGCCAAATTCTTATACATGTGAGGATGAGCATTAACTTTAGATGGAACACCATGAGTTGCCCAACGAGTATGAGCTATACCTATATGACCATTTTGTGTTTCAAGATCTAAACTATCTTTTAAAACTGCAACCTTACCTATAGTTTTAACTAAATTTACCTTGTTATCGTCGCCTATAGTCAAGATACCTGCTGAATCATAACCACGATACTCAAGAGAAGATAAACCTTCAAGTAAGATCTCTGCCACATCTCTTTTTGCTATAGCTGCTACAATGCCACACATTTTATAAATTATCCTTATATTAAATTAAATGTTTGTGCTTTATGTGTTATTTCAATAAAATTAAAACCTTTTTCATCAACAAAGCTCTTAAAAGCTAAAGCTTTTTGATACTCCTGCCCAAAATGCATTGGACAAAAATACTTACAGCTAATTTTATCTAAAAATTGTTTTGCTCCACGCATATATTCAGAACCTAAGCGAGGATCTACAGGAAACATAATGACATCAAAATATTGGTATCTATTAGCTATATATGCAAGTTCTTGCTTAAAAAAGCGCTCATAACCTTGCCATTCTTTTTCATCACACTCATCCATCCAATGCCAATTATTTAAGTCACCTGCATGAAAATAACTTTTGCCATCTTTAAAAAGTACAAAAGATACCCCTTCATCAGTAGAACCAAAGGCTTCTAGCTTAATAAAATCATCACTATAGCACTCACCCTTATCAATAAAAATAATTTTGGCTTTTGTATCTAGTGTTTTCTTTCTTTGTTTTAAAATATCTTTAGATAGAATATAAGTAACGTCACTAAAGCCAAAGTTAAAGATATCTTTATTATAGTGATCATGATGAAAGTGTGAACTTATAATATAAGTTTTAATATCTTTGCGTTCTTTAATAAGCTTTTGTACATAGCCATTATTCTCATCACTATCTTGATAATAATCAAAGATCACATTTAAATCATCAAATATTAGGGCAAAACCACTGTGAAAAATATAGGTAAGATCCATATAAGCCCCTTTGAATACAAGAGTTTCTACTAAACAATGTGGCTTATTATACAAAGATTTTATAGAAAGGTAAAAGAGGAATTTAGTTGGCAGGGGCGGAAGGACTCGAACCCTCAACCGTCGGTTTTGGAGACCGCTGCTCTACCATTAGAACTACGCCCCTGCAAAGATGGTGCTTATTATTACAAACAAATAAATAAAAGTAAAGTATATTTTATAAAAAATTAAAAAAAACTATGGCGAACTAACCTACATGGTTAACTTCACATTTTTATAAATCAGAAATAAATATACACTAAAACCACTAGTGCA
>CALXNP010000086.1 GCA_944389785.1 uncultured Anaerobiospirillum sp. | reverse complement strand
AGTGAGTTTACAAAAAAACTTATTAATGAAGGTAAGGCCGAAGGTTTAGCTGAAGGTTTAGCAAAAGGTAAGGCTGAAGGTTTAGCTGAAGGTAAGGCTGAGGGTTTAGCAAAAGGTAAGGCTGAGGGTATGGCTGAAGGTATAGCTAAAACTCAACTTAAAGTAGCTGAACAAATGCTTAAGCTTGGAAAACTAAACTTAACAGAAATTTCAACATATACAATGCTATCTATAGATAAAATAAAAGAATTAGCCAATAAGCTAAATATTCCTTGCAAATCTTAGTAAGCTTACCTTTTAAAGCTCCTAACTTTAGACGATAAAAACTGTCTATATACCTTTATTTATCGTCTATTTTGTCACTTTTACTGCTACGATATTATATGTCAAAAATGATATTTATATGTAAACTCTATAATATAACAATTACTATATTGTTTTAGACATTAGTTTTTATTATATTTTTTTAGATCAAAAAATCCTAATAGCAAAAAACTGTCTCCCGACTTTAGACGGTAAAAAATGCTAAGACGCCTTTATTTATCGTCTATTCCATCAATTTTATTGCTACTATTTTATATGTCAAAAATAGTGTCAGTACATAATTTATGTGGTATAATGATCTCTATTCTATATTGTTTAGTACTTGAAAGATTGTCCTATTATAAAGTAAGACAAGCTGGTATTAATATATTAAATCATAAAGTTATTGAGCTATTGGCTAGTGCTAAATTTGCAATGATAGATTTAACTACAAGTAAGAAAGCTCTTTTTATGAGACAAGGAGTAAGTGCGGATAATAAAATAAATGCTCAGTTAGTAAATAGGATCGATGAGTTGTTTTTGGTAGTTGATATAGTTGCTATAGGATTAACAGAAGACATCACTAGTCTAAGTAAAAAAAACTAAGTCGTAATATATCTATTGTTGTTTAATAAAATTTGACATATATTTACGTAGCAAAGAAAAGGTCATCAAATCCTTTAAATAAAGTATTTTATACACTTTTTATGCTCTAAAGTCGGGAAACAAACACTAGACATTATTGTCAAAACCAAAATTACTTAGAGTTAATAATAATATCTAATAAACAAAACAGCCCCTTTGGCTTTTTTAGAGCCCTTATAGAACTACACAATCAAGCTCCTTTAATAGCTTTTCTAAGGTTTTATCAGTTTATAATTTAATTTGTATATCTTTTTGTGACTTCATAGGTCGAGGTCTTTTTTGTTGGTCTATAGATTTATTATAACAAATTAAGAGAGGTGAAATAAAAATCTTCTTTTTTGATAACAACCAATTAATATAAGTCTCAAATTAAACCTTGTTCAAGTTAAATTTTCCAGAAAAATCAATAAATTTTTTTTAAGGACAGCTAAAATCGCTTGAGACTTTACTTTAACTCAACTTTTAATCATCATTTAAATTGAAAAGTTGAGTTACTTAAAATATAAATAATTTTTATAAAAGTCGATATATAGACTCTATTTCAAGCTCTAATTCTTTTATCTCTTGTTGTTTTTGCAAAATAGATTTACTTGCATCATTAGTATTTGTAGTCTTTAAATCATTAATTTGCTTTTTTAAATCACTAAGCTTCTTATTCAAATCAGAGCTCATAAGATTTTTTTGATTTATTGACTGATCAATAGCATTAATTTGAGTATAAAGATTATCTAATGCCTTATTTCTTTGACTAATATTGTCAGATAGTAAATTTTGTTCATTAGTTAAACTTACTCTAATAGCTTCAAGCTTAGCTTTTTCTTCTTTTAATGCTTCAAGATTTCGCTCTTTTTGATCTATTCTATCTTGATACTTACCTGTAAGTACACAAGCTGCATTTGTATAAAAACTTTCTTTTGAAGGATCACAATCTTGTGCTGTAACACATGCTGTAGTTAATACCGAAGATAATGCAAGCAAACTCAATGTATATTTTTTCATAAATACTCCTTAAGCCATACTCTCTGAGACAACATTACTCATAGCAGTAAACTCACTTATATTCTTTTCAAGATCTGCTTTTTCTTGCTTTAATTGCTTTAATCTCTTATCTAAAAGTGCAAGCTGTTTTTTATCATCTGCAGATAACTTGATATTATTACCTTTATCGTCTAATACGATACCTTTTCTTACCTCATCAAAACTACTTAACTTTTTAGCATAAGCCTCAGATGTATCTGTTAAATAAGCAATGTTTGCATTTATTTGAACAAGTTTGTCTTCTTTAGCTTTTTTTAATTCCTCTTTATTTTTAATAGTTTTATTTAAATTAGTTAAATAATTCTTATCTTGTTTAATAAGCTCTGTAGTTTGAGTGTTTAATGCAGATAATCTCTTATTATCTTCTTCTATATCTTTAGTAACTGCATTAATTCTATCTTCAACTAATTTATACTCACTTCTTAAAGAGTTTAAATAATAGTTGCCTCCCATAAATACCGCACATCCTGCAATTGCACCAGCAGCACCACAAGCAACCATTGTTGATGGGTCTTTACCTAGACAAGCTAATACTCCTCCTAATGCACCTACTGCTCCACCTGCAGCACACGCCATATAACCTGAGCTTGAAAAAAAATTCACCTCTTCTTTAGTAATAGAAGGATCTGCTTTAGAGTAATCTCCTTTTGTAGAAGGACCTAGAGCACATGCATTAAGTAACAATACTGCAGCTATAGATGTTGTAATTAGCTTGATTTTCATACAAAATCTCCTTAATTTTCATACATTATTATAGGAAAATCATTTTTTCCATCTTTTTGTGCATAACAACGGGCCTTACCATCCGCCCCTTGTATACATTTAACATTAGGCATATTATAAATTTTATTATCTTCACATACAATATTTTTTTCAGTATTTATAAATAAATTTTCTTTATCTATATTAGCATTAACATTTGCTTGACATTTAACACCATCTTGTCTAATAATATTAATCAAACCATCTCCATTATTAAATGAATAAGAAATGTTAAGTGGTTTACCAGTTGAAGCATCCATAATGCCTGATTTAGTATTCCAAACACCATTTAAAAAACTAATATCATTATTAATCATTTTTTGTTGATCTAAAACTAATCTTTTATTAGAAATAGCAGTGTTATTGATATTTGTTGGAATTGAAGATGCTGTATTAATATTATTAGGATCAGTAGTATTATTTACTGTATTAACAGGGTTTTGTGTAGGTATAGTATTAGCTGTTGTTAATGTAGCACTAGAATCTTTTACTATAGGATCAGTTATTGTAGTATTAAGATCTTTTGGTATAGCATTAGTTTCTACATCATTAACAACTTCACCTAACTCATTTAGATTAGTATTTATTGATTCAACTAATATCTCTTGCATTTTATTTTTATCAATAACTTGTTCTTGTATTGTTGTATCTTTTAAAGTAGCAACATCATCTTTTTGAGCATCAAGCTCTACATTATCTATTGCTGTTGTTTTTGCAGTATCTTCTTTGGACAAATTTTGCGCACTTTGAGCTCCATCAACTGATAGACTAGGTAAACTGATACTTGGTTTAAACAAGCTTAAAAGCCACCATAAAAAACCTAAAAGCAAAGCTAATAACAGTAAAGCTAATAAAGCTTTAAGACACAATGGTAAAGCCAAGAAAAAAGCACACTTATGCTTATTATCTTCTTTATTGTCTTCTTTATTATCTACAACTTGTGCTGTATTTTCATTTGCTTGTGTAGCTGATGTAAAATTACTTGTATTATTTAAATTTGAGGTAGTAGCTGTATTTAAGTTTGAGGTATTTGTAATAAAAGATCTTTTATCTATATCATTTGCGTGATGTAAAAATCCCCAAAATGTAATTACCACTTGTCCATCTACAATATAAATATGATTATTATCAGGATAATGTAAAGCTGGAGGCAATTTTTGTGATGCATCAGCACCACATAGTAAGTGCGCAAAAATTAATTGATCACCTTTTATACTTCTTGCTAAAAGTGTCTTACCATAAGTAACTAATCTACTTTCTAAGTCTCTAATATCTGATAAAGCCTTAGCTTTTTCTTCCTCGCTTGCACTTTCCCATGACACAATATTATAAGAACCATCTGCATTACTACTTGCAAAAGGAATATACCAATCAATATAAGTTTTATCAGCATTAACTTTAGGTGTTGCTAAAAACCTAGAACACTTAGTACCTAAACCTGCAGTTCTTTCTATAGAATCACGAAAAATATTAGCATTTTGCCAAATAGGAGAACCATCAACACCTATAGCATAATAATTGCTAATTTTATCGCCAGTTAATAAAGATCTTTGCATTTTATATCCTTACTCTATACAAACCTCTTGTAGATTTGTAGTTGATAATTTAAAAACATTTTGTAATTGCTTTGCATCTTGGGGTAAGTACACTTTACCTCCAGTAATATCTGCAACACATTTTATGTTAGAGTGCTGCCAATCACCTAAAGCTATGACATCAATTTTTAGATTTGGTGTAAGCTTATGTATTTTTTTAACTTCAGTACAAATATCTAAATGTGCTGTATGAGGACATGTATCTTCACCATCAGATAATAAGACACCAGCCACTTGACCTTTTGTAGATAATGCAATATCAGAAAAAATATATAATGTTTCTATTAAAGGCGTACCACCATTACCATAGAAACTTAAGTTTTTAATAATCGATTTTAATCTTGATCTTAAAGAAAAATCAAAAACTCCCCTAGGTGTAGCACTAGGACAAGACCCAAAATCTACTAAACCAATTTCAACATTTTTATCTATATTATCAATAATAGCTAAACTTGCTTTTTTAGCAGCATCTATACGTGTTAGTCCATAATAGTCTTCAATCATAGAACGTGATACATCTAAGGCTATGATTAATGTTGGTATATCTTGTTCCTTTAATAAATGACATTTTTTTAATTTTTTAGTCTTACTATTTTGGGATATGTCTTTTTTAATATCTTCTTGTACTATAACTTTTTTTTCCTCTTGTTTTTGTAGTTCTAGATTTTGCTCTGTTTGTTTTCTATTTTCAGATTTAATTTTTTGAATTTGAAGTAACTTTTGATCAATTTGCTTTAATAAATTATCTAATAATAAAATTTTATCAGCATAATTCTCTTGCTGATTTTCTTGCTTATCCACTTTTACATTTATAGCACCCTCTACTTTTGTTGTTAAATCTTTTTTATTAGTATCAACTAATTGAGGATTAGTAATATTATTTTGCTCTATTTTTTTATCATCAAAAGGCCAAGGATATAAAAAAATAAAATAAGTAGCAATTAATAAAAGCAACAATAGTAATGGCAATAATATAAATAATTTATTTACATTTGACGTCTTTGTCTCATTTACACTAGTTACTGGTTTTAAGGCTATAGCTTCTTGTTGAGTAATCAAAGGAAGCAGACATATTCTACTTTTATCTAAAATTGCTATATTTTTAGCATGTTCTAAAATAAAAATTAAATTATCTTTTTGCTCAATTAGTTGAGCATTGTCTATATCCTGAGTTTTTAAAAAATTTAATATAATTTGCTTATTATGAATAAAAAGATCAAATTGTGCCTTAGCACTAAGCTCATCTGCTATAGCTTTACTATATTCATCTATAGTTTTTAAATCTACTTTACCATCTGTTGCAGAATAAACATTAAAATAATCCCCGTCCTCAATAGCAAAACATAAACAAGAAGCTACTGAAAAACCTAAACTATTTATTAAATATTCATGTATAGCTTTTGAGCTTTTACAAAAACTATGTGTTTGAGGACATAAGTCTTGCTTATTTACTCTTTTTACTCTAATCATAGCTTATTTTTTCTTTACAGGTACACATTTTTTAGCAATTTGCTCTTCAATCTCTTGCACTGATTTATTTTTATTAAATAACTCAATCATATCGGTAAAATAAGTTACATGCTGATCAAAATTACTATTAATACCAGTTCTTTTTTGAATGTTTTTATTTTTTAATTTAGCATTTTCTAATTGATCTTTAATCTTCTCTAAGGCATATAAATTGTAGGTATCTACAACATGATCAGCATAAAAACCTATATAATAAGCATACTCTAAGTTATAGCTTTTAGCTGATGCTTCAAGAGCCTCTAAATGATCTTTTGCACACAATTTTTCACTTTTTAATAAACCCTTAGCACAATTTTGTGAGGTAGTATCAAAAGCCAGCTGTCTTTGATCTTTTGTATATTTTGTAGAAGCTATTGAACCACACAAAGATGCTCCTAAACGTAAAGCTGAGATTATTGATTGATCACGCATATGATCACGCTCTAAATTTAACTCAATCATCTGAGTTTTTAATGTATTTAAAGAATTAAGAATTTCTTGATTTTTTTCACTCAAATCCTTATTTTCACTTTCAAATTGTTTATTTTTTGCAATAATATTATCCAATTGCTCAACAAGTTTTTTATTTCCACCTTTATTATCACTTTCATCTGAATCATAGCCTAATTTTGCTAACTGATCTTTTAGAACTTTAGTATCACTACCTGCTATAAAGACGCTTTGTCCTATAGCAAGACGCATTCCCACATCTCTTGCTTTAAATTCTTTTTTCCCAAAGTAAAATGGTTTTTCAAAACGTAATGCATAACTTATTTGAGCTGGAGTAGTTAAAAAACTACCACCACGCACAACAATACCACCAGTTTGACCATGTAAACGTCCAGTTCTTGTAATACTAAATTGACCTAGCATATACTCACTAGCATTTCCAAGCATATCATACAAATCAAGAGCATTAGGTTTTAATAAACCTACAGGCTTGAGTTTACCATTTGCAGATTGTGGACTATTAACCTGAGCATAATCATAAATATTTCCTCCATCTAAAAGTGGAGTTAAAGCATTAAATTCTGCAGAGCTAGTTAAAAGTCCACCTCTTACAGCAAACTCCCACTCATTTTCTGTTGGTAATCTAACAAAACTATCTTTATGTTCTTTTATAAAATCATCATTTGAATTTTGTAAATATAAAGATAATTTATTGGCATAATTTAGTGCATCAAACCATGAAATATTAACAATTGGTCGGGTTAGTGCCATTGATGGTTTTGTACATTTATCTTTAACTAAAGCATCATATTGTAATTGTGTAACCTCATACTTACCTAATAAAAAATAATAGCCCTTTTTATCTTTGAAAGCACCTTGCACAAAACTTTTATGTAAAGATTGACTTAGAGGGTCATCTTGTGAGTTCATACCAGCTGTGTATTGTTTATCAACTAATCTTTTATCATCATATGAAGTATATATTTTTTTAAAAACCATTTTTAAATCACAAGGTAGACTTATGATTACATCGTCATCTTTTTGATTTTTATTATAAAATTTAACACTATCAGTAGGTTGAGCTGCTAAACTTACATTTGTATAACAAAATGTCATTAAAGATGACACAATTAATGAATAAATTACTTTTTTCATAATTAAACCATACGCAATAAATATTGTAAGGGAACTTTTAAATAAATATATGCACATGCAAATGATGTTAACATACTAAGGGCTATAGAAAATGCAAAGAATATCGCAATATGCCAAAATTCTAATGTACTTACAGCACCCAAATTAGCAACAAAAGGAGCAAAATAATAATTGAAAGATAAAGAAGCAGTATAAAACAATAATAAAGATAAAATAAAAGCAATAATATTTAATAATACAGCCTCAAATACAACTAGAGTATATAGATTAAAAATACTAAGCCCTGATAATCGTAGTAAAGCATAACTTTGTTTCTTTTTATTAATTAAACTAACTCAACTTTCCAACTTAAATAATAGTTAAAAGTTGAGTTAAAGCTAAGCCCTTAGCGGCTTTAGCTGCTCTTTA
>CALXNP010000085.1 GCA_944389785.1 uncultured Anaerobiospirillum sp. | reverse complement strand
AAAAATTTATTAATAGGTGGTTTAAGTAGATGTTTCTATTTAAGACTGATACCTAATATTAATTTAAGGGATCTAGGATAGAATATATTTTTTTTAATGACTAATTTTATTTAGTAAAAATTAGATATAATGCACAAAAATTTTTCCTACCTAAATAATATATTGCTTTTGAGATAGAGATTATGGAAAAGCCTACAGATTTACAAAATATTGACTCAAATAAAGCTTATCTTGATTTAAATAAAATAGAGCAAACAGATAAACAAGAAAAGCTTTTAACTTTAACCTGGCCTATTTTTATAGATTTGCTGCTGCATTTTGCTACTTTAGTTATTAATATGGCTATGGTTGGTGCTGTTTCTGTATCAGCAGTAGCTGAGCTGACTGTAGGTAATCAAGTTTTTGATCTGTGTATGATAATTTTTAATTTTATCAACATAGGTATTTGTGTAGTATGTGCTCAAGCCTTAGGTGTAGGCAATTTAAAGCTTTTACGTCGCTTAGTTCATCAAGGTTTAGGTATTAATATTATTGTAGGAAGTATAGTTTCAGTCAGCATATTTTTACTATCGCCAATAATTGTAGATTTAATGAATGTTCCTGAAAATATTGCAGATAGTTCAAGAAATTATTTAAAAATATTAGCTTTATGTTTTTTACCTGAAGCAATAGTTTTAGTTTGTGCAGCTATTTTAAGAGCTTACGCATGTACGCGTGATGCTATGTATGTATCATTAATTATTAACTTAATTACTGTATTTTTTAATAGCTTATTCTTGTTTGGCTATTTTGGTATGCCTATATTAGGTGTTGAAGGTGTAGCTTGGTCTACTGTTATTGGAAGAACAGTTGCAGTATTTATTTTAGTACCTCTAGTTATAAAACGTACTAAAATTAAAATTATTCCAAAATTTTTATTTGTCTTTAAAAAGAAGATCTTTGCTGCTGTTTTAAATATAGGTTTACCTGGTGCTGGTGAAAATTTAGCTTGGCATGGACAATATATGTTTATGACAGCTGTAGTAGGTACTTTTGGTTATGTAGCTTTGGCAACACATGGTATTTACTTTCAGATGTGCCTTATTATGATGATTTTCTCTATATCTATTGCTATGGGTACAGAGATTTTAATTGCCCGCTATGTAGGAGCTTTGAAGCTAGATTTAGCTTATAGACAATTAATACGTTCTGTAAAGATAGGCATGATCGTTACTATTTTGCTAACATTTTCTATGCCTTTAGGAACTGGTGAGTTTATTATTTCTTTATTTAGAGATGATCCTAGTATTATAGCGATGGCTACACCTATATTTTTATTGACAGTAATTATGGAGCCAGGACGCATTTTAAATATCATTATTATTAATTCATTGCGTGCTACTGGTGATACTCGTTTTCCTTTAATTATGGCAGTAATTTCAATGTGGGGTATTTCAGTACCATTAGGGTGTTTTTTATCTATATATATGAATATGGGGCTTTTAGGTGTATGGATTGGTTTTTGTGTTGATGAATGGGTAAGAGGTATTTCTATGTTTATACGTTGGAGATCATGTAAATGGAAAGAAAGTGCTAAACGAATCCATAAATTACATTTAAACAATCATAGTGCTTAATGCTCTAAAAAGGTGCGTTTATTTTATTGTTTAGCTTTGTTTATGCTTTTTTAATACAATAGTTTTGTTTTAAGGCTCTTAACTAGGTAAGCAACAGTGATAGATATGCTGTTTTATTATGTAGTTAAGCTAGATTGTAAATATTTTTTTGATGATGGATGAAGTATGTTTTTTGATCGTATTGAAGCAGCTCCTGCAGATCCTATTTTAGGTTTAACTGATAGTTTTAAGAATGATAAGAATCCACTAAAAATTAATTTAGGTGTTGGTGTATATCAAAATGCACAAGGTCAAACCCCAGTTTTAAATTGTGTTAAAGAAGCTGAAAAGATCATTTTAGAGACAGAAAATTCAAAATCTTATTTACCAATTACAGGTTTAAGTGAGTTTGGTGTATTAGCTCGTGAGCTTATTTTTGGTAAAGATAGTGAGTTAGTAAACAATGGTTTTGCTGTTAGCTGTCATTGTCCAGGTGGTACTGGTGCATTAAGAATTGGTTCTGATTTTATTAAGCAGCAAAATGTTGCAACAACAGTATGGATTTCAGACCCAACTTGGGCTAATCACTATCAAATTGTTAGTATGGCTGGTTTAAAATATGAGCGTTATCCTTACTATGATAGAGTAACTCATGGTTTAGCCTTTGATAAAATGCTTGAAACTTTACAACAAGCAAAAGAAGGTGATGTTGTTTTATTACATGCATGCTGTCATAATCCAACAGGTATTGACCCAACTGTTGAACAATGGCAGGAGTTAGCTGAGTTTTTAGCAAGTAAGAAGCTTTTACCTTTCATTGATTTTGCTTATCAAGGTTTTGGTAATGGTATTGAAGAAGATGCTCAAGGTATCAGAATTATTTTAGAACATTGCAAAGAAGTATTAATAGCTAGCTCTTTCTCAAAGAATTTAGGTTTATATAATGAGCGTGTAGGCTGTTTAACAATTGTATGTGATAGCAAGGAAGTTGGCGATAAAGTTCTATCACAAATGAAGATTGCAGTTAGAACAGCAATCTCAAATCCACCTGCTCATGGTGAAAAAATTGTAACTACTGTTTTATCAGATACTAAGTTACGAGCAATGTGGGAAGATGAGCTTGCTCAAATGCGTAATAGAATTCATGATATGCGCAAGGCTTTAGCAAGTAAGCTTAATGCAGCTGGTGCAGGTGATTTTAACTTTATCGTTGAGCAAAATGGTATGTTTTCATTCTCTGGACTAACTAAAGAGCAAGTTGAGAGATTGAAAAATGAGTTTAGTATCTATATTGTAGGCTCAGGACGTATCTGTGTTGCTGGTATTAATGAGAACAATATTGATAGACTAGTTTCATCTATTGCTGCTGTAATAAAATAAGCTATTAAATTTAGTTTATTTATACAAATGTTCTAGCATTGATATATCATTATAATTAATCAAAGAAAGGTGGTTTTAGACCACCTTTATATTTAGTATTAAAGATTATTTAGATCAAGATCCTCAATTTTAATCCTATCTATAAAACTATTAGCATGTTCATGACTAGCTAAACCTAATTCACTAGCAGAGGCCATACCACAAGCTGTAGCAAATTTACAGGCAGAGCGTATATCATTGCTATGTGTGTAAGAGTGGATGAAGCCCGCTATCATTGAGTCTTCAGCTCCTATTGGATCTATAAATTGCACATTAGGGCATATTACTTTAAAAGCCATTTCTTTATTAATAAATATAATTGAATAGTCATTTAAGGCTATTACCACATTTTGTGCACCTTTATTGCACAAGTCTATAGCAAAGTTATAAATATCAGATATAGATAATGAGTACTCTTGAGTATAGGATATTATTTGAGCATAATTAGTTTTAACTACAAATGGTTTATATTTTAAAATAGGCATAGTTAAATTTAAATTACTATCAAAAATGGCTTTGATATTAATATTTTTAAGTTGCTCAAAGAAATATTGATAAATATCTACAGGTAAGCTAGGTTGAATATCACCAGCTAAAACTAAAAAGTCATTATCATTTAAGTTACTAAGTTTTTTAACTAAATAATTGACATCATCCATAGTAACTTGTGGTCCTAAGCCATTAATTTTAGTTTGCTCTTTAGCATTTAATCTAATATTTATTCTAGTCTTACCACTTCTGACTCTAACAAAACCTGTTTGTATGCCATAGTTTGCAAATAGGCGCATTAACTCATCACCAGTAAAACCTGCAACAAAGCCTAGAGCAATAGAGTTTTCACCTAAGTTTTTTAGCATGGCTGAAACATTTAATCCACGACCACCTGCTCTATAACTCTCAGATGCTACTTTAAAGCTGCCGCCTGCTGTTAAAGGCTCATTAAGATTCATAACTAAATCTAATGAGGGATTTAAAGTTACTGTATAGATCATATTATTCTCCTTGGGAAGCATGAGTTTTGACACGATTAAAGATTTTATTTAATAATCTTTCAACTTGTGTCGGTGGTACTACAATATACATACGATCTAGGTATTCTTGAGGATAATAGATACCAGGATTATTTAAGATTTCCTTATTAACATATGCATTGGCTTTTTTATTTGGATTGGCATATTGTGTGTAATTAGTAATTTGAGCAATAACTTGAGGTTCTAACATATAATTTAAGAATAAATAAGCATTTTCTTTATTTTTAGCATCTTTTGGGATAGCAAGCATATCAAAGCCAGTTAAAGCACCTTCTTTTGGTATTATATATTTAATAGTATCACGTTTTGCTTCTTTAGCATTGTAAGCAGCTTGCATCACATCGCCAGACCAACCAACGCTAACGCAAATATCTCCTGAAACTAGATCATTAATATATTTTGAATTATGGATATAAAGTACATTTTTAACACTATCTTTTAATAATTGCTCTGCTTGAGCATAATCTTTTTCATTTGGTGACTGTGGGTCTTTTTTTAGATAGATTTGGGCAGAGCAGATCATGTCTGATGGACTATCTAAGAAACTAATACCACACTGTTTTAGTTTAGAGGCTATTTTGTCATCAAATACAGCATCAAAACCATCTAAAACAAAGTCTTCACCCATAACTTGTTTTACTTTTTCTTCATTAAAGCCAATACCTGTAGATAACTCCATAAATGGCATACCATAATCATTATTTGTATCTACTTTTGCAATTTTAGCAAGCTTTTTTTCATCTAAATTTTTCCAATTGCTAAGTTTACTTTTATCAAGCTTTTCAAGTAATCCAAGATTACTTAGGCGTTTTAATACATGTAAAGAAGGAGCAACAATATCATAACCACTTGAGCCTGCCATCATTTTAGCTTCTAATATTTCATTTGAGTCCATTACTTGATAGTGAACTTTAATACCATAGCGTTTTTCAAAATCACTAATTGATTGCGGTGTTATATAGCCTGCCCAATTATAAATAAATAGCTCATTAGTTGTTGCATTAGCATAACTTAAACTTGTAAAAGTAATACCTAGAGCACATAACATTCTTTTAGCAAATAAAAACATTTAAAAATCCTTAAAATCAATTACAATAATAGTTATATATTATAACTTTTAATAAAATAAAAAGGTGATATAAACTCTTAATTTACAAAATAGGGGAATGTATGGCAACAAACAAACTAAAACTTGCAAGAAATGTAATTGTAGGCTTGATAGTTATATATATTTTGTATGTAATTATTGTGGCTTTAACTTCAAATTACACATATCAAGAGCAATACAAACCAGTATTGTCAGAAAATGCTACAGATCAAGAAAGAGCTATAGTTATGGCTAATGGTGTTAGTATTGCTTTAGAAAATGAACTTAATTCTATAGTTGGTTTTTTACCTAATGATTTGCTTTTTGTACCAAATCTTGTTGATAATAGGACTTCTTTTCAAAAAGGTATAATCTACGCGACTCGTCCAGCTTCAGATATGATAGCTAAGACTGTAGCAAGATATGGTCAAAGAGATACTATAGATGTTAGACTTTCAGAGGCTACTTCACGTTACTTTACCTATGGTGATAATGTATGGGGCTTTTGGTTTATTTATGATGCTGAAGGTAAGTATAAAAGCGGCATTAAAAATTGGCATAGTTGGGCCAACAGTGTTGGCAGCACTAATGCTAAAAATGCTGGTATTTATAACATTAAGTCAGATGATGTTTACAATATTTTAAAATATTGCGTTAATATGACAGATTATGCTTTAGGATTATTAAATGATGAAAACATTAGTCATTTTAAAACTGATGATGTTGTTTACTTTACTAAAGGTATATGTCTAGTAACAGGTAATGTGCTGCGTGCTATTAATGCAGTAGATGTGAGTGTTGCTCAGCGAGGTGGTGAGGAAAACTTACAAGAGGCTTTAAAGCGTTTTGATTATATTAATGAATTTGATCCAACTTTAGTCTTAGCAGGTGGTAATGTTGTCGGTGATGCTTTAATACCAAATCATATTGCAGCTTTAGCACGTCATATTGATGTTGCTAATAGTAGATTAAATGATATGCTAAAAACTATGGAGAAATAAAACTTAATGAATAAAATCTTACAGTTTTTTGAGACACTTGTCCCACCATTTCCTGTAGATGATAAGACAAGTCCACCTAAAAATTTGATAGGTTTTATTCTGTTTTATTCAAAAGGTTTAATTAAATTCTTTATAGCTATTGCTATTTTAACAACTATCATGGCCGCAGGTGAGGCCATGTTTTTTAGCTGTATGGGCATGATAGTTGATTGGACTCAAACTACAAGAGCTGAAGATTTTTTTAGTACTTATGGCAGTAAATTATTTATTATGCTATTGATGGCAGGTATTATTTTACCTATAAGTGCTTTATTCCATTCTTTGCTATTACATCAAACTCTTTCTGGAAATTATCCTATGCTTATTAGGTGGCAGGTGCATAGGTATATTTTGACACAATCCTTATCTTTTTTTACTCGTGAATATGCAGGACGTGTAGCAAATAAAGTTATGCAAACAGCTATGGCTGTTAGAACATCTGTACTTAAGTTAATTGATGTTTTTGTACATATGTGTGTGTATATCATCACTATGCTTATTATGCTATCTAGTGCTGACTTATTATTGACCCTACCTTTGCTTATTTGGCTTATATTTTTTATTTTTGCTATCTATATTTTTGTACCTAAAATTAAAGAGTTATCATCACAACAAGCAGATAGTCGTTCTGATATGGTAGGTACTATTGTTGATAGCTATGTAAATATTGCTACTGTAAAACTTTTTGGTGGTTTTGGCAGAGAGGAACAATATGCTAAAGATAAAATGAAAGAGTATATTGGTAAGGAATATAAAGTTATGCGTATTTTAACTTTATATGATATTAGTGTGCAATTTTTAAATTATAGTTTATTAATAACAATAACTTTCTTATCTATCGTTTTATGGGTACAAGGTTTTGTTAGTGCCGGCTCAATTGCAATTGCAATTGCTATTGCTATTAGAATTATTAATATGTCACGTTGGATGATGTGGGAAGTAGGTGCTATTTTTGAAAATATAGGTACTGTATATGATGGTATGAATACCTTTGCTCTACCTCGAGAAGTGGAGGATAAAAGTGATGCTATACATATATCTAGATTAAAAGGTAAGGTTGAATTTAAAAATGTAAGTTTTGCTTATGATGATGGACAGAGTATTTTAGACAATTTATCTTTTACTATTCATCCTAAACAAAGAGTAGCTATTGTAGGGCCTTCTGGACAAGGTAAAAGCACTATAATTAATTTATTATTGAGATTTTATGACGTAAAACAAGGGCAAATTTTAGTAGATGATATTGATATTAGAGATATTACTCAAGATTCTTTGAGAGATAATTTTGCTTTAGTAGCTCAAGATACTTCTTTAATGCATCGTAGTGTAGGTGAAAATATTTGTTATGGTAAGGATAGTTGTGATTATGAAGAAGTAATGCGAGCAACAGATCTTGCTGATGCTAAAGGTTTTATAGAAAATTTAACTGACTATAGAGGTAATAGAGGTATTTCATCATTAGTGGGAGAACGAGGCGCTAAATTATCAGGAGGTCAAAGACAAAAAATAGCTTTAGCTAGAGTTTTATTAAAAGATGCTCCTATTTTAATTTTAGATGAAGCTACCTCTGCTCTAGATAGTAAATCTGAACAAATTATTCAAGAGCATCTAGAGCAAGTTATGAAAGATAGAACAGTTATAGCTATAGCACATAGATTATCAACCATTGCACATATGGATAAAATTTTAGTAATAGATAAAGGACGCATAGTACAGTGTGGTACACATGAGCAGTTATTGCAAGAAACAGGTCTTTATCAAGAGCTATGGCAGAAACAAAGCAAAAAAAGATCTAGGTTGTTTTAATTAAAATATTATTAAAATCAATAAGTTATAAAAAATATTACAAATATTATGTAAAAATGTTTGACATGCTCAAAAAAATCCTTATAATACACCATCACTTGAGCGCGACGCTCAAACAGTTCTTTAAAAAGTTGATACATGACAATCTGTGTGGGTCCTTTGATAAGAGGGACGCAAAGAAA
>CALXNP010000084.1 GCA_944389785.1 uncultured Anaerobiospirillum sp. | reverse complement strand
TTAAAGAGTAGCTAAAGTCACTTAGGACTTAGTCTTGGTCCAACTTTTAACTATTATTTAAGTTGGAAAGTTGAGTTTAATATTTAAATTATTTTTATGGAACAATAGTATTATTTGGACAATTGATGTGAATTAAAAGCTTCTTTTTAGTTTCAAAAAAGAAGCTTCAGTACTATATATCAAATATAATTAGCTCTATTTGAACTGATTTTGTTCTTGATTGTATTTAAAGCCTGCTTTTTTTAGTTTTTTACAGAGATCTTTTTCGTCAATTTCAAAAGCTTTACAAAGATCATCAAGTGATGAGTATTCATCTCTTAAAGCCATATTTACTGCAGATACTAAAATATAAGGATCCATTAGGGCATATTTATTTAAAGGTAATGTCATTTTATTTAACCTCGATAATAATTTTATCACGCATTGCTTTAGCATTAGCTATAGCTGTTTGAACATCCTTATCTTTACATAGAGCGACTGCTAAACGTCTATGTCCATGTATAGCAGGTTTGCCAAAAATTCTAAGCTGTGAGTGTTTGCTAATTTGTAATGCTTGCTCAAGATTTTTGTAGTTAATATCACAACCATCACCAGTAGCTAATACAGCAGCTGAGGCTGATGGACCATAAAACTCAATATCACCAATAGGTAGACCTAGTAAAGCTCTAGCATGTAGGGCAAATTCAGATAAGTTCTGAGAGATCATTGTTACCATACCAGTATCATGAGGACGAGGAGATACTTCTGAGAAAATTACCTCATCACCACAGATAAATAGCTCTACACCAAAAATACCATAACCACCTAAAGCTTTAACAACTTTACTTGCAAGATCTTTACTTTTATCTAATACAATAGAACTTAATTGTTGTGGTTGCCATGATTCTTGATAGTCACCATTTTCCTGTCTATGTCCTATAGGTTCGCAAAAGAAAATACCATCACTAGCACTTACAGTAAGTAAAGTAATTTCTCTATCAAATTTTACAAAACCTTCAACAATTACTCGGTTAAGGCCACCTCTTCCTTGGGTACAAGCAAGTTCAAAACTTGTTTTAATATCTTCATAGCATTTAATAGTACTTTGCCCTTTACCAGAGGAACTCATAATAGGTTTCATAATACAAGGATAACCAACTTTATCGATATTAGCATAGACTTCTTCTAAAGTTGAAGCAAAGAAAAATGATGAAGTAGGTATTTTAAGCTCATTAGCTGCTAAATTACGTATAGCTTCTCTGTTCATTGTTATATTAGCAGCTTTAGCACTTGGAACTACTTTTAAGTTTTCAGTTTGCTCTAGCTCAACTAAAGTTTGGGTGGCAATAGCTTCAATTTCAGGAATAACATAGTCAGGTTTAAATCTATTAATAACATCCTTTAAAGCCTCGCTGTCTTTCATATCAAAGACAACTTTTTCATTGGCTACTTGCATTGCTGGAGCACTATCATATCTGTCAGCTGCAATTACATAAACACCAAGACGCATTAATTCAAGAGCAACCTCTTTACCAAGCTCACCAGATCCTAGTAATAAAGCTTTAGTTCTATTTGGTGTTAATGAGGAGTTAATACAAACATTGTGCGACATAGTATATCCTTTTGAAAATGATAAAGTTTACATATTTAGTTAAGCTAATTTTGCTTTGATAATTATAGTCCTAAAGCATTATTTAGTATACAGTCTAGTAAGTTATAGTATGTTTAAAATAGCTTACTTTTATTTAAAAATTTAGTTTTGTACAATATTAAAAGTTGATATAAGGAGTAAAAATTTATGGGTTTAAATATTTTGGTAGATAAAGCATTAGTTAATGCTGATAAAATTTTTTCAGTATTTGGTCAAGTAACTCTAAAAGAAGGTAGATCAATACAGGCATCTGATTTAAAAGATATAGATGCTTTAATTATTCGCTCAGTAACAAAAGTTAATAAAGATTTATTGAGTATGAGTAATAAATTAAAATTTGTAGGTACAGCTACAGCAGGTTTTGATCATATTGATATTAATTTACTTAAAGAATATGGTATTGCTTTTAGCAGTGCACCTGGATCTAATAAAGAAAGTGTAGGTGATTATGTATTATCTACTTTGTTATATGCAAGTATGCGTCATAATTTAGATTTTACTAATAAGAGCATAGGTGTAATAGGTTGTGGTAATACAGGTTCACAAGTTTGTACCAAGGCTCAAGCTTTAGGGCTTAAATTAGTTAAATGCGATCCTATTCGTAAAAAAGATGGTGATATAAGCTGTGATGCTAGTTTTTTACAAGCTATATCTTGCGATATTGTAAGTTTGCATGTGCCTTTAATTAAACAAGGTGAATATAAAACTTATCATATGCTTAATGAAACAAATTTTAATTATTTGAAAGATGATGTTTTATTGATTAATGCTTCACGTGGCGATGTCATTGATAATGTAGCTTTTTGCAATTATCTAAAGAAGCATGATTCAATTAAGGCGTACTTTGATGTGTTTGAAGGAGAGCCTCAAATTTTATGTCACGAGCTTTTATCTTATTTGCAAGGAGCTAGTGCACATATTGCAGGGTATTCTTATGAATCGAAGATAAGAGCAAGTTATATGCTTGCAAAAGAATTAGCAAAAGTTTTAGCTTTAAGTTACGATCAAGAATTTAAATATGAGGATTTAGAGCTGACTAGTTTAAATTTAGCAGATGATTATATTCTTGATTTAAATTTGATTAGACGTTTAGTTAATCTTGTGTACAATGTACAAGAGGATCATTACAAATTTAAACATCATTTTAAAGATAAAGAAAGTTTTGATGCTTTACGTAAAAATTATCGTCAAAGACATGAGCTACAAACACTAGTATTAAATAATATTAGAGCTAGTGATGTAGCTATATTTAAGGCATTAGGATTTAGTGTTTAAATCATGATTTTTTATATAATCTATTAAGGCTAAACAAGCTGTGTTAATCTGTTCATAACACAGCTTAAAATCACGGCTATACCAAGGATCTGCAACATCTTCATTACTATCTACAAAATTTAGCATTTTATAAATTTTTGTAGTATCTAATTTATTAAACATATAGCGTAAATTACGTAAATTATTATCATCCATTACAATGATATATTCAGCTTCATCCATCATAGCTTGTGTAACTTGACATGCTTTTTTAGCTGATGTATCAATATTGAGCTGATTTAGGATTTTTTTTACAGGAGGGTATATTGGGTTACCAATTTCCTCAGTTGAGGTGGCAGCAGATATGCTATACATATCATTTTTTAGACCTAGTTTACTAACATGATTATTAAATAAAGCTTCTGCCATAGGTGATCTGCAAATATTGCCGTGGCAAATAAAAAGTACTTTTATCATAGTCTCTATATTCCTCCATAGTACTATTTTTAATTTTTTTGTTTTGCTCCAAAACTATGTGATTTGTGGATAATATTTTCGTTATATGTCATCTGAAGAGTCAGTTTTACAATGTCTCAGATGTTAGTAATGATATGTATCCTTTCCCATTGTTGTGAAGTTCTATAATTCTTTATTGATCATTAAATACTTTAATATCTAGTATCTGTCTGTTTCTAAAATCATTTTTTTTAATTGAGTTTAGAACAAAATTATAACTAATTTTAATATTATAGCGCACACCTTTATAACATTCCCAAAAAAGCAACTTTATTAATATTATCTATAGAATAATTAAGCTATTTCAAAATAGGGTGATACATTTGAAGATAATGTGATTGCAATTATTTTAATATATTGACTTTTACAGCTACATTCTTTAAATTTTTTACTTTGTTATAGCTAATAGCTATAAGCTGCATAATACCATACAATTTTAAGATACATATTCCATTCAGTAGGGTGAGTGGAGATTTTCCAATTAAGGAATATCCTGTTTTATTATATGTATGTAAATCTTGTTACATCAAGTTCCTTTCAAAAAAGGTATAGCAGAGTAGTAAGTGTTTTTCTGCTTCATAAAGTTACTGATTCTGTCAATTTTTTCAGATATTATTATAATAAATATTATTTTTATTATGATAATTAAATATCCTAATTTTACATTTATAAAGATTTTTGTAATTTTGTAATTAAATCAAACATCAGTTTTCTTTCTTGAGGTTCCAAAATATTTGCTATTTTTTCAACCTCTTTAAGGTGTGATGGCAAAACTTCTTCTATTAACTCATAACCTTTAGGAGTTAATGATACATAATAACTAGACTTAATCTTCTCATTAATTTCTTTTTTTATAAGAGGTATTTTATCTTTAAGCATGCGTTTTACCATTACAGATAAAGTTGCATTACTAATACCTAGACGTCTTGATAATTTACCCATACACATTGGTTTATCTTGGGATTTTAAGGTAACAAGTAATAAAAAACGTCCTTCAGAAAGATTATGATTTTTTTGTAAATCATTATTTAATCTATCTTTCATAATAGAGGCTGAATTTAAAAAATTTATGATGAAGCTAATAGCAGCTAAATCATCAGAGCTTAAAGATGTATTAGCATGTGCTTTTTCTAACTCTTCTTGTGTAGGGAGTATTCTAGCCTTAAAATCCATAAAGATACCTCACCATCAGTTTTATAAGATATTTACACAATACTATAAATTTACTTTATTTAAACACATGTGACAACAAGTTTATTTTATAGATAAAATAAAAAGCTAATGTTAACAAACAAAAAAGCAGAAGGTGGAGTCTTCTGCTTTAATGTAAAACTATGTATCAGATTTTTTATAGCTGTAATATTGAATCCATTACAGTATTTTGTGTTTGTAATGATTGTGCATTAGCTTGATAGTTTCTTTGAGCTTGAATTAGATCAACTAATTGGGTAGTTAAATCTACATTTGATAATTCAAGTTGAGCACCCTTAATAGCTCCTGCACCACCTTGATTTGCCTCTTTTGGTGTAGCTTCACCTGAGTTTATAGATTGCTTCCATTGTGTATCACCAATTTTACTTAAACCTTGAGGGTTAGCAAAATCTGCTAAAGCAACTTTAGCAATCTTAACATAACGACCATTTGAGTATTCTGCCTGAATTACACCGTTTTCATCAACTGTAACATTGGTTAAAAGACCAGTTGAGAAGCCATCATTGTATGGTGATTTATTTACAGTGAAGTTTGAACTACCATATTGTGATGCTTCAAAGTTTAATTGTAAATCTTGAGCAGGATCTATACCACCACCCATAGCATCAGATAAATCTGCTGCAACACCATCAGCACGTTGAGAGTTTAGACCTGCAGCATCATTAGCAAAGTGTAATGATTCTGGTATCATACCATCTGCTACTAATTTACCATCAGGACCAAAGGTCATGCTAAAGCCATAATAATTATTACCTTGTACCGATGAATTACCAGAAGTTACATTAACATGAACTGAGTCTTTATTAGCAGTATCTGCAACGTCCACAGGTTGACCATCAACAAAGGTTAATACAGTCCAAGTACTAGTATTGTTACCAGCATTTTCTTCTGACTTGAACATATAATAGGTTAAGGTGTGTGCACGACCTAAACTATCATGAATAGTTTGTGATGTTGAGCAATTATATGTTGATGGATTTTTAGGATCAAAAGCAGCAGGATCTTTTACATCTTGATCTGCTGGTAGATTTACACCAATACCAATGTAAGTAGACATTTGAGGTGCACCTGTATCTTCAGGAATCTTAATAGCATGAGTACCATTGATATCTAAAGATGTTGAAGAACCATCTTCATTTACATCCCAACCTTGTAAGTAGTCACCTTGAGCTGTAACAATGTAACCATCCTTACTAATTTGGAAAGCACCAGCTCTAGTAAAGGCTCTATCTACACTTGCTGTAACACCAGCTGCATTTAAATCATTTGATACAATAAAAAAGCCATTACCTAAAATAGCCATATCAAGGTTATTGCCTGTATCACCAGATAAAGGTCCTTGTGCAAATTGTTGTGAAACTGATGTATTATAAGAACCCATACCAACAGCAGTTTGTGAGTTAGTAAATACAGAGTTGCTGTAAATATCAGCAAACTCAGCACGTGATCTCTTAAAACCAATAGTATTAGCGTTGGCAATGTTATTAGAGGTAACATCTAAATACTTTTGTGATGAGCTAATACCTGATAAAGCAATGTTAAACATGATCTTCTCCACAAGCACTTAAAGTGCGTTAATACATAGTTAATCTTGATTAGGATTACTGCAACAGGTGTGCCATATTTAAAATTCAATTAAAATTTCTTTAATATCAATAAGTTATTTAATAGTATGTATTTTTTTATTAAATATTGCAGCAGATTAAAAGCTATTTAATTCCTAGATAATATCTGTAACGGCAAGCATTGCCTAGGTTGAAATTCAATTAAAAAAGAAATGTTATTTATATAAAGTAGTTGTGTATTTGTATCTATTGTTAAAAAGTGTATCTATTATACAAGATAGCTAAATAATTTTAATGAGTTTTAATTAGGAAGTTGGTCTCTAAAAATAGAGGCTTGATAGTATGGATTTAAATATTTAAGAATTTTATCTTATAGTTATTTTCATTTTTAATTTTCTTTCTATTATATAGAAATTCTTAACTGTAATTAAAAAAGTTGAAGTAAAAAATCTTACTGATTATTATCAAGTAAGATTTTTTATATTTAATACTATTTATCTCGTTCCTATCAAGCTTAAAGCTATTTGAGGTCTTTGATTTGCTTGAGTTAAGACAGATTGACTAGATTGTTGCAAAATTGATAAGGCAGTTAAGTTGGCAGTTTCAAGGGCAAAGTCTGTATCTTTAATACGTGATCTTGCATCTGCAGTATTTTGAGAAATATTAGATTGATTTTTTATGGTAGATTGCATTTTATTTTGTGTAGCACCTAAATCTGCACGTTTACCATCAATAATCATGATAAAACTATCGACCCAGTTTAGTGTAGCTTGAGCTTTAGCTTGACTTGATACATCAAAATTAATATTACTATCTAGCACTGGTGTAGATGGATTGGTATAAGTTAAATCTGTATTGATAGTTAAATGATCTGGATTTGGGTGTATTTCAAGACCAAAAAGTGAACTTATTAAAGTACGAGCAGATACTGCAACCTGATCTTTTTCTGGCTGAGGTCTTGGTAAAGAGGAGTATACAGTAGTATCTGTTTCAGAAGCACTGAGCATAATTTCATAGATATTTGAACTATTAATATAAACTTTATTACCTATATTATAATCAGCCTCTGTTGATGCTACATCTGCTGCAATATTTACATCACCATTTGGAGATTTTAGTAAAGCAGAGTCTTTGCTTGGAGTTGCAGTACCATTATCAGAGCTGCCTTTTATTATAGACTTAGCTAATTGTTGTGGTATTTTATTTGAAGCAAGTAACTCATCAACTGAAATACCTTGATATTGAGGTAAACTATCATCTATAATTTCTAAACCAATACTGCCACCCCATTGTTTTTCAAGAGCAGTTTGTGCCATTTGTGTGATTGAAAAGCCATCTGCTAGATTTACAGATAAACTATCATAGGCATAAGCTCCTACTTGAAATTTTAAATTTCCTTCTGAATCTAGTAAAGTAGAGCCTGAGTTTCTACCTGCTAAAATTGGTTCGCCATTATATGTGGTTTTTTGTGAAATACGAGTGATTTCTGAAGATAAAGCTGACACCTCTGTTTGCAAAGCTTTACGATCTATTGCTGTATTTGTACCATTAGCTGATTGTAGTGCAATTGTTCTAATACGTTGTAGCATATTAGTCATTTCTTCCATGGCACTTTCTGCTGTTTGTGCTAAAGCAATACCATCATTTGCATTGCGATTACCTTGATCAAGACCATAGATTTGTGATGTTAATCTATTAGAAATCTGTAAGCCTGAAGCATCATCTTTTGCTGCATTGATACGAAAACCTGAAGCTAGCTTTTGATAGGTTGAATCAAGTGAATTTGTAGTATTTGTAAGACGACGTTGAGCATTCAAACTGCTTACATTGCTATTTACATAAAGTGCCATATTTATTCTCTCTTAAAATTTTTATTTTTTTATTTATACATGAATAAATTATGCCAATATAATTTACATAGAAATAAAGCAATTGATAAAAAACATAAAATAAAAGAGATTGTATAAATATTTAAAATGTTATT
>CALXNP010000083.1 GCA_944389785.1 uncultured Anaerobiospirillum sp. | reverse complement strand
TTTGCTGCAACGGTGGGTAAGGGGCGCTATAGCCTTGATAAAATGGTAACCTACAAAGAATTTCCGGATCTAGGTTAGATTAGTAAAAAGGTAGAGTAATTTTAATATGTATAATATGATAAGGAACCTAGGTAGTTTATTTTACAAATTAAAAACGGATCTTTTTTATTAATCCGTTTCTAAAATATAATTAATTAGCAGTAAACTAGTTGTTATTTGTTTGGGCTAGAGGATCAGGACCAAAACGGTTAGGACCAGGAGTTCCTGGTAATGCAAATATTACTAGAAGTGCTATAGAACCTACAAAAGGAATAAGTGAAAGTAATAGCCACCAAGCTTTCATATCACGATCATGAAGTCTTCTTATTGCAACAGGTATATATAAAACTAAAGCAACAATTGATACGATAAACTGTAATGATTGTGATATCATGCCAACAATAATAGCAAGAATAAATAGAATGATAAATTGGGCTAAAATAAACCACCAAAATTCAGAACGTTGGGCTCTGCCATCTATTACAAAAAGCTTTTGTTTAAGACATATATTTACAGCATCCATAAAACTTAACATAAGTTTTAGCTCCTTTTATTTTTATAAAACAAAACATGTAAAGCTATAATATTTATAGCTAGATATAAAATATTTTAACGGGGTGCAATTATATATCTAGATAAAGAAAAAAACAATATTTGCTTTTATGTATTTAAAAGAATAACTATGCAATATAGTTTGTTAGTAGTATAAAAGTCTATTTTGCAGTAAATATTAGAGTTTCAAATAATATATTTTTCAGGTTAAGTCTATTATTTACAATTATTTTAATCAAATTTTACTTGATTTTTATTTAGAAGAATTAAATTAAGAATTTTTGATTTTTAGTAAAAAAATTTTATATATTAGATTGTACATAGAAGAGTTTATTAAAGACTAATTAATATAACAAAGGAAAATTTTAGTATGAATTTAGACGATTGGAGTTTTTATTCTTGTGAAGATAATACTATTTCTCTTCATGATTGTTTTATGAGTTGTGTAAAATGGGAAAAAATGGTTTATGGATGATATTTGAAGAGGGATTCAATGTTACTAAGGATAATTCATTAAATACTTCAGGTCGACATCAGCTAACAGGAAAGGTCGCTATTTTTCTAAAATCAGGATCTTATTTAGAAGGAGCTTGGAATAGAAATTGTACTATACAAAACTCAAAAAATTCTAAACCAATCAAGTTACAAGAAACTCCTATTTTACAAAAACAATTTGCTAATTGGTCTTTGGAGATTTTAGATTTTGAATGGGAACCTCAAAATAAACATCTATCTATAATTGCTATTGATGAAGTTGGATATTGTGAGATTAATTTTTTTTGTGAGGAGTTATGGTTTTGCTGGAATGATTTTATAACAGATGCTTGGTTTCAAGATTGGCCTAAAACTGTAATACAAAAAGATTAATTATCATATTTAAAAAGAGCTAGTATTAATCTTACATCTATAAAAATATAAAATATTAGGATATTAATAAAGTTGTAGTCTATTATAGTTTAGGTTCATATTTTTATTTAGTTTGTTAAAAATTATCAAAAGTTACAGTTTTAGTATTTTTTCTTCATAATATAGCAAAATAAGGGCATCAGAACCTATTTAGATTAGGCTCCTCACTTAGCTCAAATACAAATTGTGTATTGTAATCATTAAAGGCACAAATTTTATCTTTTTTACAAGCAGGAGAGTTTTTAAGATTAAAGACTTTCTCTAATGTAACATAAGAAGGTTTTAATTCTTTATTTGTATATTTTTTAAAATACTGACCCATTATAGTTTCAAGAATACCACTTTTTTGTGTAGGTTCACTTGTAGCAGATGACAAATCATATCATTTATGTGTAGTAAGATTAAAAAGAGCAGAACTATTAGTAGATAAAAGAGAGCGTAATATATAACGAGATAAAATTAACATTTGTTCTTGTGTATAGTCATCTGTATTAGTGATATTTGCAAAGATAGTAGATGAATATAGATATATAGTACTGACAGTATAGGGAATTTTTTCATAGTTTATACCTCATAGTTTATAATTTGTTTTTGGTTTATTTTAGTATATTAAGATAAATGTGATATAAGCTCAGTTTTTTATTATAGAAATATAGTAGTTAATTTAACCTATAATATATCAACATATATACTTTATATGATTAATATTTAATAAATTTTTATATTAGTTATATATGTTTATGTAATGTTACATATTAAAAAATATATGTCTAATTTATTTATAAAAATAAATATTATTTGGGTTACTAATTTGCTATTATAAAACATAATAGATATGTTATATATAGTTTATTTAGGAGAAGTTATTTATGTATAAAAGAGTTTTTGGATTTGATTTAGGTATTGCATCAATAGGGTGGGCTGTTATTGACTTTTTAGATAAAGAAGAAATTTTAGATAGTTTAGATTTTGAAAAAGGAAAAATTATTGATTGTGGTGTAAGAATTTTTACAAAGGCAGAAGATCCTAAAACTCAGTTACCTCTTGCAGGAAAAAGAAGAGAGTTGCGTTTAGCAAGAAGGTCAATAAGACGTAAGGCAAGAAGAATGCTTGGTTTAAAACAAATGTTTATAGCAAAAAGATTATGTAAAGATTTTAACCAGCTTGAAACTATATATAAAAAACAAGAAAGTGGAGATGTATGGAATTTAAGAGTTAAGGCTTTATCAGAAAAGCTAACTAAGGATGAGCTAGTAAGAGTGTTGACTCATTTAGCTAAGCATAGAGGATTTAAATCTTATAAAACAAGTACAGATATTAAAGAGGGGGGCGAAGATGGAAAAGTTTTAAAAGCAATTAAAGAAAATTTATCTATATTTGGATCAGAATATCAAACTTTTGCTCAAATGATTGTAGAGAGATCGCTAGTTAATGGAAGAAAGCGTAATACAACAGGTAGTTATATTAATTCTATTCCTCGTAATAAGATTGAAGAAGAATTAGATATAATTTTTAAATGTCAAGAACAGTACGGTATTTTTACTGAAGATATTTACAATGATTTTAAGAAAATAGCTTTTAGACATAGACCTATCGGTGGTATAGAGCATATGGTAGGTTATTGCACTTTTGAAAGATTAGAAAAAAGAGCACCTAAAGAGTCTCCATCTGCACAAATATTTGTTGCATTATCTAAAATTAATAATATGAGTCTTGATGATAATGGGGTTTTTAGAAAACCGTCAATAGATGAAATTAGTAAAATTATAAACTTATTGAAAACAACTGAAAAAGTAAAATACTCTACTATTAAAACAAAAGTCTTTGGTAAAGATAGCAAGGTAAAGTTTAGAGATGTTGATTATAATTTAAAAGATGATACAAAGGATCCAGAGAATATTATTTTTTATAGTATGTCAGGATGGCATAAGTTAAGAAAAAGTTTAGGTGATGATTGGGATAGTTTTTCAGATAAAACTAATCTTTTAGATAAAATTGTACAAATCATTTCATATGAAAAATCTGATGATGTAATTATAAAAAAATTAAAAGCATTAGATTTGGAGCAAAATATAATTAATAAATTACTTAATTGTAATTTTACAAAGTTTATAAATTTATCTCTTAAAGCAGTTAATAAACTAATTCCTTATTTATATAAAGGCTTACGTTATGATGAGGCCTGTGAAAAAGTTGGTTATAATTTTAAGGAAAATATAGTTAAACTTGTTGATAAAAAAGGAGCTTTGTTAGCAGCAATTCCTCAAGATAGGTTAACAAGTGTTGCTGTAGTTAATAGAGCTGTTTCTCAATTTAGAAAAGTATATAATGCACTTGTAAGAAAATATGGTGTACCTTCTCAGATTAATATTGAAGTAGCAAGAGATTTAAAAAAATCTAAAAAAGAACGTGATGCTATAAAAAAGAAGCAAGATGAAAATAGAATAAAAAATGATCATGTGATTGATTTTCTTAATAGTATAGATATTAAAGCTAATGCTAAGAATATATGTAAATATAAATTGTATGAAGAACAAGGTGGTAAATGTATTTATTCAGGAAAATCAATAGATATAAATAGATTATTTGAAGAAAAATATGTTGAAATTGATCATATTCTTCCATATTCTCGTTCGTTAGATGACTCTTTTAATAATAAGGTATTATGTCTTAATGCTGAAAATCAAAATAAATCTAATAAAACTCCTTTTGAGTATTTATATGAAGAAGATAGGTGGATAGAATTTGAAGCAAGAGTAAAACTTCTTAGAAATAGAAAAAAAATTGATAATTTATTAAATAAGTCCTTTAAAGATAATGAGATAGCTTTTAAAGAAAGAAACTCTAATGATAATAGTTATATAGCTAAATATATTAGACAATACTGTATTGATGGTATTGAATTTGATTTTTCAGATGGAATAAAAGATAAGGTTCAGGTTAGATCTGCTTTTTTAATTGATTATTTGAGGCATCAATGGGGATTATCTAAGGATAGAGCCAAAAATAATAAACATCATGCTCAAGATGCTATCGTTATAGCTTGTGCTACATCCTCAAATGTAAAAAAACTTTCATCAATATCAGCAGCTATTGAAACTAAATATAATAATGGAGAAGCATGGTACAAAAAAATAAAAACTAGTATTAAAGAGCCTTGGATAGGGTTTAGAGAAGATGTATTAAATTCTCTTGATAAAATTTTTGTATCAATGAGTCCAAGAAGAAAAGTTAGTGGTGAAATGCATTCTGAAACTATATATAAAAAGAATGGAAAAATAAAATCAGGTCTTGAAGTAAGAGGTGGAATTGCAGAATCATCTAAGATGCTTAGAGTAGATATTTTTAGTAAAAATAATAAATATTATCTTGTACCAATATACAATTATGATTTGAATAAGGAATTACCTAATAAAGCAATTGTTGCTTCAAAACCTAAACAAGATTGGCAAGAAATAGATGATAGCTTTATATTTAAATTTAGTATTTATTACAATGACTTAATTAAAATAAAAGATAAAACAAGAGAGTATTTTGGTTATTATAAAGCTACAAATATTTCTACAGGTGCTATAGATATTGAAACACATGATAGTAGTGAGTTTTTTACTAAAGGTACAAGAAGTTTATTAGATTTTAGTAAATATACTGTAGATATCTTAGGCAACTATAGTTTAGTAAAAAAAGAAAAAAGACAAAAAATTTAAAGTATCAACATACATAAGGAGTATATTTATGGGATGGAGAGTACTTCAGGTTACTAAAGCATGTAAACTTTCTTTAAAAAATAAACAACTTGTATGTGATTTGGGGGATAAAGATAAACTTATTTTCCCTATCGAAGATCTTTTAGCTATTGTTATAGAGGATCTTAGGGTTTTAATTAGTACCTATTTAATTTCTAAGTTGATGGAGGCCAATATAGTTATCTATACTTGTGATAATAAACACATGCCATCAGGTGTGATATTGCCTTTTCATAATCATAGTAGATATTATCAAATATCTTGGCTTCAAATATCGATGTCAGAACCTTTAAAAAAGAGATTATGGCAAGAGATAGTAAAAGCAAAAATATTGAATCAGGCTATGGTACTAAGATATCTTGATAAGGAGTCAAGTAAAAAATTAGTTCTTATATCAAAAGAAGTAAAATCAGGAGATAGTAGTAATATTGAAGCTTTAGCTGCTAAGCTCTATTGGAAAAATTTATTTACTGAGTTTAAAAGAAGTAATGATTCTGATATAAGAAATAGTGCTTTAAATTATGGTTATACTATTTTAAGAGGTGCTATTTCAAGAGCCATAGTTGCCTCAGGACTTCTTCCTTGCTTTGGTCTTCACCATTGTAATCAGCTTAACGCTTATAATCTTTCAGATGATTTGATAGAGCCTTACAGACCATTTTTTGATTATATCGTACTTAATTATGATTTTGGTGCTCAAGAGGAGCTTACTCCCAAAATAAAAAATGATTTCTTAAATATTTTAAATAAAATATGTTTAATGAATAATGAGGAGTATCAAATCTTTTCTAGTATGGAGATTGTATGTAATACATTAGTATCTTGTATTAAAGGAAAAAATATAAGTTCTTTAATATTACCTAAATTTATATATAAAGAGGAATACAATCATGGAGAGATTATGGAGTAATAGATTTATGAGAGTAATTGTTTTTTTTGATCTTCCTACATTAACATCAGAAGATAGGAAGAATGCTAATGCTTTTAGAAAATCTTTATTGAAAGATGGTTTTGTTATGATTCAACTTTCCATATATTCAAGAATATGTAGAGGTATTTATGATGTAGATAAACACATACAAAGGGTTAGGAGTTTTATTCCTAAAAAAGGAAGTATAAGAGTTTTAACAATTACTGAAAAACAATATTCATCAATACAGATATTACTTGGAACAAGAAAAAAGAATGAGGAGTTTGGTGAGCAACAAGTGATAGCTATATAGCTATAATAAAGAACATTAAGGGATAACATACAGTTAAATCTTTAACTGTATGTTAGAGCCCTACTCGTAAATTTAGAAAAATCTAAATTCGATTATTATAGTATCCTTACAAATATAAATTTATTGCCTACAGATGATGACTAAATCAGTATAGTAACTTAAGTAAAAATATACAAAAAACTTTAGAAAATTTCAATTTCTTTAGATTTTTTTTTACATTTTTTTTGATTTTTAATTTTATTTCAAATAAATAACTTGCTCGTATTATATCATATTTATATTTGTAAGGATACTATAACTAATTTGAGCCTTGGCTTTATCATAACTTTATTATATCATATTTATATTTGTAAGGATACTATAACTTAGGTATGTTAGATAATAGTTTAGTAGCTATTATATCATATTTATATTTGTAAGGATACTATAACACACCATGAATAGTAGCTCTATCACATATAATTATATCATATTTATATTTGTAAGGATACTATAACAAAGCAACGTTCTTAAATTCCACATAAGGAATTATATCATATTTATATTTGTAAGGATACTATAACTGATAATTTACGGCGAGCTTGCAAGTGAATATTATATCATATTTATATTTGTAAGGATACTATAACTCTTTAATGATAGAATCCTTCGCACGTTTAATTATATCATATTTATATTTGTAAGGATACTATAACCAAAATGGTAATGTTACAGCAAGAACAAGAATTATATCATATTTATATTTGTAAGGATACTATAACCAATACGCGAGGTTATTATGCAAAATGATTATTATATCATATTTATATTTGTAAGGATACTATAACATCTTAACTAGATTGTCGTATGACTGCCCAATTATATCATATTTATATTTGTAAGGATACTATAACTCTTTAGAAGTTTTTAACAATTTAACATTAATTATATCATATTTATATTTGTAAGGATACTATAACTTGTGAGCACTCTGTCAAAGACGACCTCATATTATATCATATTTATATTTGTAAGGATACTATAACTAGTAGGCTTCATTCTTATCTTTAATTGCAATTATATCATATTTATATTTGTAAGGATACTATAACATGTATTGATGAAATTGCAGTCATTTTCTTATTATATCATATTTATATTTGTAAGGATACTATAACTCTTTGAAATTTAATGCTAATCTATTTTACATTATATCATATTTATATTTGTAAGGATACTATAACAAGCAGATAGATATTATCTTTACGGCTTTTATTATATCATATTTATATTTGTAAGGATACTATAACTTGTATAGTTTTCTTAACTTATAACCATTGATTATATCATATTTATATTTGTAAGGATACTATAACAAATTAAACAAAATTAACAGCCCTTTGCACATTATATCATATTTATATTTGTAAGGATACTATAACTCTCGCATTTGCCGATCGTATACTTTTCATATTATATCATATTTATATTTGTAAGGATACTATAACTGATTGTGCAAGTGTAATTTTTACTGATGTATTATATCATATTTATATTTGTAAGGATACTATAACTTACAACCCACAATTTACTACAGGTGGAAAATTATATCATATTTATATTTGTAAGGATACTATAACAACTTCTATAGAGGGTGTAACTCGTGCATGATTATATCATATTTTACGGCAAACCGATGAAGCGTGTTAGATCACACTTTTGATTTGCATGATACCTATAAATTAGGGTAAGTTGACA
>CALXNP010000082.1 GCA_944389785.1 uncultured Anaerobiospirillum sp. | reverse complement strand
ACACCAACAATTCCTTGAAGCCATCTTGATGATGGAGATCGCTGATAGTTATAATTGAGATGGGGATTTAGGTTATATATGATATAAATTATCCATCATTAAATATATCTATATTATTGATGTATACAAAAATATATAGAATAAAAAAATTAAAAAGATGTTTATAAAATTTTATAAAATACAGTATGATAGGAAGGTAAAAAGGTCCCTTTAGGGACCTAATATTGATAAAACTTAAAACAAAAATATTACCTCTACTTGTAATTATTTTTTGCTTTTATCTTTAATAATTATTTACAAAGCTTTAAAGTATGATGTAGAAGCATCATGAAATACAGCTTCTAAACCATTAATATGCAAAGCAGCTACTACCTCACTTACACTTCTATCATCATTTATGCTCCATTGCTCAAGCTCTTGACCTTTATGAGTATAACCACCTGGTTCTGTTGATGATTGAGCAGACATAGCAGTAATACCTAATGGCACTACCATATCCCTAAAACTTGCACTTTCTCTTGTAGATATAGTTAAATCAAGCTGTGGATCAAAAATACGCCAAGCACAAATTAACTGTACAGTTTGAGCATCAGTCATAGGATATTGTGGTTCAAAACCACCAGTAGCAGGACGTAAACGTGGAAATGAAACAGATAATCTAGTTTTCCAATAATGCTCACGTAAATACAAAATATGTAAAGCTACTGCACAGCAATCTACCTTCCAATCATAAAGACCTAGTAAAGCCCCAATACCTATCTTATCAATACCTGCCATACCTAATCTATCAGGTGTTTCTAAACGATAGCGGTAATCAGCTTTTTTACCTGCTAAATGATGCTGTTTATAACACTCTTGATGATAGGTTTCTTGATATACAGATACGCTATCTAAACCTAGCTCTTTAAGCAAAGCATACTCATCAGTTTCTAATGGCTGAACCTCCATTTGCAAATAAGAGGCATAGTTTTTAACTATAGGTAAAACCTTAGCAAAATAATCAACACCCGCTCTTCTTTGAGCTTCTCCACTAACTAATAAGATATTATCATAACCTAATTCTTTAATAGCCTCACATTCTTGCTGTATCTGCTCAGAATTTAGTACTGTGCGTTTAAACTTATTGTTAGCTGAAAAACCACAATAGGTGCATTTATTAGTGCATAAATTAGTTAAATATAAAGGCACGTACATAGATACTGCACGCCCAAAACGACGTCTTGTAAGCATCATTGATTTTTGTGCCATATGCTTTAAATATCTAACACGAGCTCTATCACTAATTAAAGCCGCAAAATCCTTTACATCTAAATTCTCATCTTTAGTTAAAGCACGCTCAATATCCTTATCTGAAGCATTATCAACTAAATGTCTAAAGCTATCTAGATCATATTTTATGATCTCATCATAAAAACTCATTTATAACATAGCCTCACTTAAAAATTGCTCCATTGGTGATGTAGCTATTGCACAATGTGAATTAGAAGCAAGACCTGCTTGCTCTCCTGCAAAGCCTGCTAAGCAAGCATACTTAAAAGCTTGAGCCATTAAAGTAGGATTGCTTGAAGCAGCTATCGCTGTATTAACCATCACTGCATCTGCACCAATTTCAAAAGCTAAAGCTGCATCTGATGGTTTACCAATACCAGCATCTACTATAACAGGAGCCTTACATTGCTTAATAATTAATTTTAAAAAAGGTAAACTCTCAAGACCTCTAGCACTGCCTATAGGAGCTCCAAGTGGCATAACAGCAGCAACACCAAGATCATCTAATGCTTTACATAACAAAGGATCAGCACTGCAATAAGCAAAAACTTTAAAACCTAAAGCTATAAGCTCCTTACATGCATTATAAGTTTCAATAGGATCAGGCAGTAAATACTTTTGCTCAGGATGAACCTCAACTTTAATCCAATTTGTATCTAAAGCTTCACGGGCTAATTTTGCTGCAAATATGGCTTCTTTTGCATTTTTAGCTCCTGAAGTATTAGGCATAAGCTCAATACCTAATTTACGCAATGGCTTTAAAATATTATCACCACCTGTATGTAAATCTACTCTTTTTACTGCTAAAGTAGCAATTTGAGCGCCACTTGCTTGTATGGCTGCTTCTAAAGCTTCTGCTGATGCAAATTTACCAGTACCTAAAATTAAACGAGAATCAAATTCTTTATCAGCTAATATTAATTTATTACTCATCTTAACCCCCTGCTACTAAAGTAAAAACATCAACTACCATACCATCTTGTACAATAAAATCTTTAATCTTAGCACGAGGCACTATATCATTATCAACAGCTACAGCAATTGCATCCATAGCAATACCTTGCTGTTGTAATAACTCAGCTAATGTAAGCTGTGATACTATACTTAATCTATTATTATTAAATACTATTTGCATGAAATCCTCCACAAACAGGACAATTTTCGTTAGGACTTAATTTAGCTTGCTTTATGCTAAAATTTTTTAAGTCATACAAGTAAACTTTACCTGCTTCCTTATAATTGCCAGTTAGCAGTAATAAAACTAATTGAGCACAAGCACTAGCCATCATAGCAGCAGATGGACCTGTAATACCTTGAGGTTTAATCTTTGGCGTATCACCAACTAAACACTCATAACAGCCATACTTACGAATAAAGTCTCTATCACTATAAGGAAAAGCTATCATAATGCCATTAAAAGCAGCTACAGAAGTATGCACAAAATCAATAGCATGCTGACAACATAATTTTGAAAGCTTACGTCTAGTCTCAATATTGTCAGTAAGATCTAAAACTAAATCACAATCTTGACTAAATTGAGTAAAATTATTCTCATCTATGTAAGCAAAACTATTAATTTGCACACGATCATCTAAAGCTTTTAACTCACGTATAGCACAATCTAATTTAGATACACCTACATTTTGTTGATTAAATAGTATTTGCCTATGTATATTGCTAAGCTCTATAACATCGCTATCAGCAATATTAATTTTTAAAACTCCAGCACCTACTAAAAGATAAGAACATAAACCTCCAAGACCTCCTAAGCCTGCTATAGCTACTTTTTTATTAGCTAGAATATCTTGCTTGTTAGCAAACTCATCAAGCATTGCTTGTCTTAAATAGCGCTCATTACAATGATTCATCTTGTCCATTACCAATTACCTCTATCCACTTATCTACAGCCTGTTTTAACAACTCATTATCTTTAATATCAGATAAAGCTGTAATAAGTGCAATAGATCCTATATTAGTCTTAGCAATTGACTCTAAATGCTCTAACTTAATACCACCAATACAAGTTAAAGGCACTTTACCTTGTAACAAAGTAACTTGTCTTTGTAATTTATCAAGACCTTGTGGTTTTGATGGCATTATTTTAGATTTAGTTTCAAAAATATGCCCAATAGCTATATAGGATGGGTTTAATTGATAGGCCTTTAATAATTCATAAGGGCCATGAGTTGAAATACCTAAAGCTAAATTATGTTTATAGATAAACTCTAAATCAGCATCCCTTAAATCTTCCATACCCAAATGTACACCATAGGCACCTGCTTTAGCAGCTAGCTTATAGTGATCATTAATAAAAATGCGAGCTCCATACTCTCTACCAAGCTCTACAGCCTGCATAATCTTAAGGTATAGATTTTTATCCTCACTATCTTTAATTCTAAGTTGAGCTGTACGCACTTCTAATTTTAATAATTGAGCTAAAAATTCAAGATTATCACAAACAGGATAAAGTCCTAATTTATCTACAACCCTCTTAAAATTATATGCACTAGTTGGGAAGCCATCTTCTTTTACATATGGGCAAAAGTTTATGTTATCAACAAAACCATGATGACCTATTGGTGGTCTATACTCATTATCAATTACTGCACTTTGAAAAATACCCTTAGTAATATAGGCTTTAGCTAAAACTGCTGCATCAAAAGCCGCATAACCTTGAGCAAGTAAAGCTGCTAGAGCTGATGATAAAGCACACCCACCACCATGTGCTCCATCACCTGCCTTTTTACCATAGCTCATAGTAAAGCTCAAATTATCACTTGCAAATACATCAACAGCTTCATCACATTCTTGTCTATGTCCGCCCTTAATGATGATATTTTTAAGTCCCATATCTAAAAAGTACTGACATAATTGATTTATGCCTTTTTCTTTTAGATCATCCATACTCCAATTAGCAAGCTCTAATGCTTCTGGCAAGTTTGGAGTAAAAATAGTTGTTACACTTAAAATTGCTTTTAAATTACTTTTTAAATCAGCACTGTCTAAACGTCCTGCTGTAGCGGTAAGAACAGGATCCCAAACTACAGGAGTATCTTTTAGTTTATTACTTAAAAAATCAAGTAAAATATCTAAATGATCTTTTTTACAAACAAGACCTATCTTTACAGCACTTATTTTGTCCCAATCATTCAATGCAGTATTTAAACACTGAGCAAATAGCTCATTTGAACTATTTTCAACTGCATAAACTGATTTTAAAGATTGACAGGTCAGTGCACTTACAGTTGGCAGTGCAAAAGCACCATTATCATATACAGTAATACAATCAGCACTAATGCCTGCACCACCACCAGAATCTAAACCCGCTACTACTAAAACTTTTGGTCTATTACTTAACATTATATTGAGCCTTTAATCTTCTATTTAAACGCATAGGACAAAAACGAGGACCACACATAGAACAAAAACTTGGTTCATGAGCACAATCTTCAGGCATTTGAGCTTTCCATACTTCATAAGCATGCTCAGGATCTAAAGATAAAGCAAATTGATCATACCATCTAAACTCAACACGAGCTTTAGATAACATATCATCACGTAACTGAGCATTTTTTAAACCTTTTGCAATATCAGCAGCGTGAGCAGCTAATTTATAAGTAATAAGACCTACTTTTACATCATCAGGAGTTGGTAGAGCTAAATGCTCAGATGGAGTAACATAACACAACATAGCAGTACCACGGTGAGCAATATTACAAGCACCTATAGCAGAAGTGATATGATCATAGCCAGGAGCAATATCTGTAACTAAAGGTCCTAAAGTATAAAATGGTGCTTCATGACATAATTCATCTTCAAGATCTTGATTTTCATACACTCTATGTAAAGGTACATGACCTGGTCCTTCTATAAAGCATTGCACATTAGCTTCACGACAACGTAATGCAAGCTCACCAATATATTTAAGTTCACCATATTGAGCTTCATCACAAGCATCTTTTAAAGCACCTGGACGTAAACCATCACCTAAAGATAAAGCTACATCATATTCATGGCAGATTTCCATAAGCTCATCAAAATGCTCCCAAGCCATATTTTCAGCATCATGACGTAGCATTACAGAAGCCATAATAGAGCCACCACGTGAAACAATACCCATTAAACGCTTAGCTGCATGCTCTAATAAATCACGACGCAAACCTGCATGAATTGTAAAATAATCTACACCTTGTTTAGCTTGATCAATAATAACTTGTTTAAAAACATCCCAAGTTAAAGCACCACTATCACCACTTACTCTATCTAATGCTTCATAAATTGGTACAGTACCTATAGGCACAGGAGAGGCTCTTAAAATAGCCTCACGTAATGGCATTAAATCTGTACCTGTAGACAAATCCATAACAGTATCAGCACCATGTTTTAAAGCTAGCTTTAATTTGGCAATTTCTTCGTCATAGCCTGATGATACAGCACTTGCTCCAATATTTGCATTAACCTTAACAGAAAACTTTTTGCCAATAATCATAGGCTCACACTCTGTGTGATTAATATTAGCAGGAATAACAGCATGACCCTTTGCCACTTCTTGTGCTACCATTTCTGGAGTAAAACACATATCATCACCACAAGCGTAGGATTCACGTATAGCAACATACTCCATTTCTTTGGTGATAATACCTTCTTTGGCATAATCCATTTGTGTTTTAGCTTTTGAGCCTTTGCGCTGAGCTATCCATGGAGCCTTTATAGTAGGCAAAACATTAGCTTGAGGTTCACGGCCTTCAACTGTAGGTAAAAGGATAGTTTCATTATTACTTAAGGTGAGCTTATCAAAAGGAACTGACACATCAGCACTTGTGCCATTAATGAAAACTTTTTCTTTATTGATTTTAAACTTATTTGCCATTGGCATGTACTCCTATATAAATATATACATGCCGGAGTCTTGTTTCCTACGCAGGTACTAACCTGTTCAGGTACAGCGGATTTTGCTACAAGCAATCTCAGCCACAAGGGCACTCCGACAAGTTGCTAATTATTATTGTCCACTTATAAAAACATTTCAAGTACAATTATTATCAATTGATGCTCATCTAATAATTTTTACTAATATTCAATAATTGCAAATTAAATATATTTTTCTTAAACTTTTACCCTTAACTAATATTTATTATTTAGGAGTTTCTATGCGTAAATTTCTAGCTGTTGTAACATGCCTTTTAACTCTTAGTTCTTGCATTGCCAATAATACTGTTAGTGCAACAATAAACTCTCAGGATTTTAGCTCTATTGATAACTCCTTAAAAGAAAATGAAATTTTAAATAAGCTTTTCACACAAGAGCAAATTGATGGTACCTTAGTCATAATTGATCCTAATAAAAACTTTCTAGTACACAATATAGCAAGAGCTAATATTAGATATACACCTGCCTCAACTTTTAAAATCTACAATAGCTTAATTGCCTTAGATACTAAAACATTAAACTCTACTGAGGATATCTTTTATCATTACAAAGGAGAAAAAGCTTACTTAGAATCTTGGAAGCATGACGCTAGTTTACAATCAGCAATAAAAGTATCTAATGTGTTAGCTTTTAAGGAGTTAGCAAGACGTATTGGTAAAAAAAATATGTTAGATGGCTTAAAACGTCTAAATTATGGTAATCAAGCAATAAGTAAAATTGATACATTTTGGCTCGATAATAGCTTGCAAATCAGTGCTCTAGAACAAGCTATACTTATTAATAAACTTGCACATAAGGAGCTTAACTTTAATCAAAAGGCAATGCAAGACACTATTAATATCATTCTTTTAGAACAAAATGCTGATTATAAACTTTATGGTAAAACAGGATTTAATGACAATATTAACCCTGCTATAGGCTTATTTGTAGGTTTTTTATCAACACAAAAAGGCATTTATAGCTTTGCTTTAAATATTGATGACAAACAAGCTACACAACTAAATAAAAGAATAGATCTAGTCAAACAAGCTTTATTAGCTTTAAAAATTATTTAAAATTTTCTAATTTTATACTAAGTTTTTTATTTTATGATTTAACTAAGGTTAAACACAAAATAAGGAGTGTCTATGTCAATTGGAGCTATTTTTTTTCTTACAATAATCTTTTTAATTATTGCCTTTGTAGCTTTTTTCCAAATAAAAAAAGCATTGGCTAAACAAAAATATAAGAATGTAATGCTGCAAACTCTGATCTATAGTACTATTAGTGCTGTAGTAACATGTGCATTTGCTGTGTATTATAATGTTTTCTCACATTATGATTATATAGAGGACATTGCAGAATACTTTATGATAAGTTTTATGTATGCTTTTATAATAGCTTTAATGTTCATCACTTATCTAAGTCTAGATCGCATAAAAAAACTTATTGCTAATCTTCAATTAAATAAAAAGAACTATACCCAATATACAAATAATCCTAGCTCAAGCATAAGTAGTAGTAAAAATAAATTAAGTCAACCATAATAGCCTCTAAAAGGTGCTACTTTCAAAGCGGCACCTTTTTTTTACGTAAATTTTTATTTCTTATAATTTACAATGGCGTCATATGATTTTGTAACTAACTCATTAATACTACAATTAATATCTACAGTAATTACATCCTTTTCAGTTACATCAGGAACTTCTAAAGCATTAAACTGACTATCTACCATAGAAGTTTTCATAAAGTGACCTACTCTTTGCTGCATTCTCTGTAAAATTAGCTCTTTACTTCCTGAAAGGTATAAAAAAATTACATTATTATTACCTTCACGAATAATATCACGATATTTTTTCTTTAAAGCTGAACAAACAATCACGCCATCAACACTTCTATTTTCAAGTGAAAAAATTACATCTCTAACTCTCTCAAGCCATGGAGCTCTATCATCATCATTTAAAGGAATACCCAAGCTCATTTTAATAATATTAGCTCGTGTATGTAACCGACATTGAGCAGTAAAATTTTTTAATAAAATAGTAACACTACCCACCATAAACAATAGAAAAATATAGTTTATATTTCTTGTCAAGCAGTTATTTGCAAATTTTTGAGC
>CALXNP010000081.1 GCA_944389785.1 uncultured Anaerobiospirillum sp. | reverse complement strand
CCATAATTACACTTCCATTTGCTTACATTAAGATTTTATCTATTTTACATTAATAATTGTCTTTTGCCGAGTTTCGGGTATAAAAAAGGGCAATTTTTAATTTTGATAAAGTCTTTAATTAAGATAATCCGGGGGTGCAGCTACAAATAGACTTTTACAATTTCTTCTTTTTCTGTTTTATTTTTGGCATAACGTCCACGCTTTTTTTCAATAATACACCCATTTTCTTTAAATGATTTAATCCATGAATTTAGCAAACCTTTGTTTGTAATCTCAAGAGATAAAGATACTTGCCAAATACATTCATGCTTAAAAACAACCCTATCAATAGCTGCTTTCTTAAATTCAGCAGTGTATTTTTTATTTTTATCTCTTTGAACAATGCTCTTTCCAAAGATGATAAATCTCAATTTTATCTTCATAACTAAGTTTCATAAAAAATAAACCCCAGCAGTTTGTTCAACTTACTGGGGTCAGGACATAAATCACCTCTTTAATTTATATACGAGATTTAAAAATCAAATCTATAGCTTAACCAATAATTTCTACCTTCGATATAATCGCTGTAGTAAGATCCATAAGTTCTACCAGATTGATAGTAACTATTATAATTAGTATCAAATAAATTATTGATCATAAAAGCAAAGTGATGCTGTTTATTGAATGTATAGCTAAGACCTAAATCAAATAGTTCATAATTTTTATACTCTGCAAGATCAGGTGATGTTTTAGTGTTTGTTACTGGTGTTTTGTATTTAGCAGTCATTTTAATATAAGCTTTAAAATCATTATAAGTATAATTTAGCTTAGCACTAATAGAATGTGTTGGTGTTTCAGATAATGGTTTACCATTATCGATACCACCTGTGATTTTAGTTTTAGTATAGGTATAGCTTAAATCAAGATTAGTGTTATAGTAAGTTGCTGATCTATATAAAGCTTCAACACCATAGGCTTTTGAACTATCAACATTTATATATTGATAACATACACCACCTGCTACTCCTGTACATTGCTGTCCTGTGAGTACAGTGTCACCAACGGCATATTCTTCACTAACTACTTTGTCTTTAAAAGTTGTATAAAAAGCAGTTAAAGTAAGGTTACCAAATTTTTGGTAATCAAGTATGGTGGAAAATTCATAATTTATGCTAGTTTCTGCCTTTAAATCTGGATTACCAAATGTTACTTCAGAAGTTGTTGTGCTTGAGCTTATATTTGTAATACCTGGTGCTATTTGACTTAAATTTGGAATTCTATAGCCTGTTGCTACACCACCTTTAAAGCTAATATTTTCATTGACTGCATACATCAAATATGCACGAGGGCTAATATGTGAACCGAAGATATTACCATATGTATAGCGAGCACCTAGAGTAGTAGACAGTTTATCTGTAATAAAATATTCACCCTCTGCAAAAATAGAGCTTTGATTTTGAATAGCACGGCCATTTTGAGCAGATAGAGCATCTTCATCATATAATCTTTCATGATTAAAATTAAAGCCTGTAGTTAGATTTAAAGCACCAAAATCATTTAAATCAATAGGGCTTACAAGTGAGCTTTGAATATTATAATTTTGATTTTCAAGACGTGAATATGGAACCTTTTGTAGACCTCCTTGTCCATTAGGACCTGAAGCTTGTGATCCCACAAGCTTAGTATTAGTATACTGTATATATGAGGTTAAAGTTCCAAAACTAAAATTACCTTCATGATTGATAGATGCATTATTTCTAAGCCAATCTTTTTGAGACATGATTCTTCGTCCTGAGGTACTGTTTACAGAACCTGATTCAAAAGATCTATCATAATCTACATAAATAAAATGATTTTCATTAATGCTATAATTGACTTTACCTCCAAAATTATAGCGTTGATAATCACCATTTGAGTGACTAGCATAACTGCCATCTGGTTTTCTTAAATTACTTTTATCTTTATCAAAATTGCTAGCATGCAAATCAAAAGATAGTTTATTATCAATTACAGGTACATAAATAGCAGCATTTTGTGAATAAGCATTACCATATCTATTACCATGCTCTTGTAATGTAGCATCAAGCCCAATGCTGCCTGAGAACTCATCAACATGTTTTTTAGTGATAATATTAACTACACCACCTATAGCATCAGAACCATATAGTACAGAGGCAGGACCACGTATAACTTCAATTCTTTCAATAGTTGATAAAGGTGGCATGAATGAGCCATTTGGATTAAAACCATTTTTTACAATACCGCTTGAAGCATTTTGTCTTTTGCCATCAATCAAAATAGCGGTATAAGCTGAATCAAAGCCACGTATTTTAACTTCAGATGAGCCTACTTTTGTTTTACTAATTTCAACACCTGGTTCATCATCTATAGCATCACCAATATCACGAATAGGTTTTTCTTGTATATCTTCTTGGGTGATAATAGAAATACTAGCTGGTGCTTCTTTGATATCTTGTTCAAAACCAGAAGCACTAACAACTAAACTATCTAAATAATAGCTATCATCATTAGCATAACTGTTAGTGGCTAAAGTTATAGCTATGGTTAGAACACTTAATCTTAATTTTTTCATCATTTTTCTCCTATACAAATTACCTTAATTTAAATTCAATAGGTATAGTTATGGTTAATAAATCACTACTTACAGGAAAGCTAATACTTGCTTTGTCGATAGTATCTAAAGCAGCTTTATCTAACAGCTTAAAACCAGAACTTTTAATTAACTTTTTAGAAATTAGTTTTTTATGTTTATATTTAAAACTAACAACAGCAGTGCCTTGTTGTTTCATTAAGCGAGCTTTACGCGGATAGGCTAAGTTTTTATCAATAGCATGCTTTATGGCAAGTAATATAGGATTATGATCTTTACCAAAAACTAAATGCTGAGATTTACTTGTTTTTTCAGGAGCCTTGTTATTAACTAAAGCTTGAGCATTATTAGCTTTATTTTGTGTTTTTGCATTTTTAACTTTAGCGTGCTTATCTTTTTTAGGCTGCTCTTTTTTAGGCTGCTCTTTTTTAGTTAATTTTTTAGGCTCTTTGTTTATTGTATCTTTTTTAATTGCTCTTTTTTTTATAGTTTGTTTTTCAGTTTTAGGTTGTATTGATTTTGGTGCTTGAGCTTTAATGCCTGTTTGCTTTTGATTTTCTTGAGTTTTAGTTTTTGTTATATCAGCTGTTGGCATTTTAATATCTGTAAAGTTAAGCACTACACTCTGAGAACCTAAATTTAATTGCTGAGCTTTTGGTTTTGAGATAAAAATATGAGCAGACACCAACACCATTAGGTAGATCAGTGCTGCAAATACAAAAGATTTTTTATTGTAGTTGTGTGGCAATGGAGAAGTTTTCATGTTGTTTTTGCTTTAGTAAATCAATTATTTGTACAAAACTGTCAAAAGAGGCTGCTTTATCAACTTGTAATTGCACATGATCTTTAGTTTCAAGCTTATCAATAAAAGTTATAAGTTCTTGTTTACTTAGAGATTTAGCATCTACAAAAATTTGATTATCTTTATCTATGCTGATAAAAATTATTTTTTGCTCTTGTGTACTTACAGATGTTTGAGCTTGTGGCAGATCAACTTTAATCTTACCTGTAGCAATAAATGAAGATATAGATAGAACTATGCATAGCAATACCAGCATAATATCAATAAATGGTACCAAGTTAAGCTGTCCAGATGCTGGTAATTTATTCATTGCAAGTCTCTCTTGTATTATTAAAATTTGAAGCTATTACTGCAATTTTACGATTCAAGCTGTGATAACTCATAAGTGATGGTATTGCTACTACTAAACCTAGTGCTGTAGCATATAAAGCAAGTGATAGACCTGTCATGATTTCTTTAGTATCAATATTGCCATTTTGACCCATGTCATAAAAGGTGATCATAATTCCAATCACAGTACCTAAAAGTCCAATATATGGTGCATTAGAATAAACTATATAAATTGCTGTAAGGTTGTTAGTTAATGCTGTTTCTAGATCATCTTTAGTTTTATAGTTTTTGGTATTTACTTTTTTTAAGAACATAATTCGTTCAATACTAAACCAAAGACTTACAAAACCCATTAAAGCCAAAATACCTATAATAAAATAATCTACAAATTCTTTTATTAAATCCATTTTAGTTACCTTTATATAATTTAAGGTAGCAATAGCTAACGCTATTGCTAAAAAAATATAAATTATTTATTTAAAGCTTGTTCTACATCTTTGAGCATTAAATCAGTAGCTTTAATACCACCTTCAGCTAAGTACCATACAGCTGAATTTAAATAAACTATATTGTTATTTTTATAAGCTTGAGTATTATGTATAAGTTCATTATTTAATATATCACGAGCTAGTTTTGCTCCTTTTGTTGCAATAGCACTATCTCTATCTAAAACAAAGATATACTGTGGATTTAAACGAAGAATTAATTCAAAAGATGATTCATTTCCATGAGAAGTATCAATATTTGAAGCTACATTATTAAATCCCATGCTAGTTGTAATTACATTAGTACGACTAGAGTTACCTAATGTTTTAACACTATTAGCTGTCACTATTGTTAAAATAGCACTTTTATTTTGAGCTTTAGATGCAATAGCTTTAATTCTTTGCTCAAAACTATCAATTAACTTATTTGCTTTAGTTTCTAAAGAATAAATTCTAACAATAGTTGATACATTATCTCTAACTCTTTGTAAGTATGGTTTTTGATAATCATTTCGAATATAAACTACAGGTGCAATTTTACTTAAAGTATCAATACTTGATGCAAGACGACCGCCTATAAAAATAATATCAGGTTTTGCTTGCATTAAAGCTTCGTAATCTACTTCTTTTAAAGTACCTGTATTAACAATATCTTTATTATTAAAATAAGAGCTTAGATAATCAATTTTAGTTTGCTTAGGTATAGCAACAATCTTATCTCCCAAACCTAAGCTATCAATGATATCAAGACTAGCTAAGTCAATAACAGCAAGACGTTCAGCATTTTTTGGAACTTCTATACTTATTTGATTATTATTTTTATCATAACTAGTGACATTGATAGTAGCAGCATGTGTGCTAATAGAGTATGTAAGAAAAAAACATAAAGTAAAAAGTATTTTTTTAAACATAAATTCTCCTTAAAAATGAATGCACAAAGGTTTACCATCTATATGGCTGATATTAAAATCAACTTGATAGACTTCTTTTAAAAAATCATGTTGTATAATTTCAGTAGGGTTGCCTACTTTTTCAAGACGTCCTTGCTTAAAAACACAAATAATATCTGAGTAAAAGGAGGCATAATTTAGTTCATGTAAAACCATAATTACAGTTTTATTCAATTTGTCACAAAGACTTCTAATTAATTTCATTAATCTGCTTGAATGATATATATCAAGATTATTAGTAGGTTCATCAAGTAAGATATAATCAGTATCTTGAGCTATAGTCATCGCTATTAACGCTCTTTGTCTTTGTCCACCTGAAAGTTCATCTAGATATTTATGTTGAATATCTAAAAGCTCCATGTACTCCAAAGCTTGTATAACTTTTTGTTCGTCTTCATCTTTTAATCTGCCTTGACAATAAGGAAAACGTCCAAAACTAACAAGTTCTTTGATGGTAATTTTGCTTTGAATATTATTGTGTTGTGTAAGTATAGCTAAATTTTTAGCAAGCTCATTATTATCCCAATTTTCAAGCTCTTTACCTTTAAAGATAATTTGTCCGCTATCTTTTTTATGTAAACGCGAAATCATGTTTAATACAGTAGATTTACCAGCTCCATTTGGGCCTATAAAGGAAATAACCTTATTTTCAGGCAAGCTTAAATTTACATCTGTTACTACAAATTTACCATCATAAGACTTACTTAAATTTTTAAGTATCATTAAATATTACCTTTACTTTGTTTTAATACTAGATAAAGAAAATAAAGTCCACCTGCTATAGTTATAAAAACACTAACAGGTATGCTATAGGTAAAGATATGTTCAACAATTAATTGCCCCGTAATTAATACAAGTATGGCAATAAGAACAGAACCGCTAAGCAGAATACTGTGTTTATATGTTTTAAATAGTGTTCTTGCTATATTTGTAGTTATTAGTCCCATAAAGGAAATTGGACCTACTAAAGCTGTAGCTATAGCTATATATAATGTGGTGCAGATTAAAAGTCTTTTAGTAGTTTTATCATAATCTATTCCTAGATTAATCGCATTATGACGACCTAAAGTCATAACATCTAATTTTGCTATATCTTTTTTAAAGATAAAATAAAGTACTAGGCATAATACAAAGCATATACTTATAATTTTAATATTAATATTACTAAAAGATGCAGTAAGTGTAGCAAGTAAAGCATCATAGTCATTAGGGTCCATTGCTCTAATTAAGCTATTTTGTATAGAGGTAAACATTGTAGTCATGACTGTACCAATTAAAAGCACATACAGTACATTATATTTAGTCTTTTTGAAAATATAGCTATACACAAAGCTAGCTACTACTGTCATAACTAATAAGTCACATATAAATGCAAGATAGGTATTAGTTACAATAAAAGATCCCATACCAAAGATAAAGACTAAGCTTACATGCACTAAAAGATATAGAGCATTCATACCTAAAAGACAAGGAGTTACAATAGTATTGTTAATTATGGTTTGAAAAATAAGAGAGGAATAGCCTATACAAAAGGCTGCTACACACATTGCTAAAAGTTTAGGTAAACGTAATTGCATAGCAAAGGAGAAAAAGTCAAAATTTACAAAAATAAATTGATATGAAGCTATGCTTAAAGTACAAAGACTTAGTAAAAATATTAATTTAATATGATTTAATGCCATAATTATTAAGACCTATTTATCTAATTGTATTGGAGCAAGCATTTTGTGTTTTACTTTTATTAAATATTGCTAAAAGATTGTTTTTAGTTGGTGCTTTGCCATGTAGTTTATAAAAGATCAGTAAAATAAAGATAATGGAACCTACAATGCCTGTAATTAAATCAATAGCAAGCTCATAAGGATAGATAATTTTGCGGGCAACTAAATCACAAATAAGTACAAATAAAGCTCCGCTTAAAGCAGTGTCTAGTAAATTATTTTTAATATTATCTCCTTTATATATAGCTATAAGATTAGGTACAATTAATCCTATATATGAAATAGTTCCAACTACCACCACAACACTAGCACTTAAGGCAGCACATAGACCAAGACCTAAGAATAGAATAAAGTTATAATTAAGACCTAAATTTTTAGCAAAATTTTTACCTAAACCTACAATATTAAAGTAATTTGCATATAAAAAAGTAATAACTAATAAAGGTAAAACTATATATACAATTTCATAATTACCTTTAACTATAGTTGAAAAATGTCCCACTAATACAGATGACATAGCTTGTGTCATCTCAAACTTAAAAGCTAAAAATGAGGTAATTCCACCTATAATGTTAGCAAACATAATACCAATTAAAGGCACCATAATAATATCTTTAAACTTAGCTTTTAAGATGAAGCTTACAAATAAAAAAGTACCTAAAATAGCAAAGATAAAAGCAAAGAAAGCTCTGCTTATTAAGGTTGAGTCAGGTAAAAAGATAAAAGCTACTAAAATACCAAATTGGGCAGAGCTAAGTGTGGCAGAAGTTGATGGTGATACAAACTTATTCATACATAAATTTTGCATGATAAGACCAGCTACTGCTAAAGCAACACCTGATAGGATTAAAGCTACTGTTCTAGGAAGACGTGAGCTTAGAAAAACCATAAGCTCATGAGAATCAAGGTTAATTAAGGATTGTAAGTTAATCTCGATTACTCCTGTAAATAAGGAGTATAGACTCAAAGCAAGGGTTGAGAATAACAAAAATAAAGTAACTTTATTTACGTACATAACTATTCCTTAATTAGTCTTGATTAATTTATGTTACTTATATATAACGCTAGTTAGCATATACTAATTAGCCGGCAAAGACAATATGTTTCTATGTGAATATTGATAACATATTAATTTACCTAATAAAAATTTCTAGTAGAGACATCAATGATTTTAATCAAGAATATAATTAAAGTATTTTTATGAAGTAGGTTTATTATTTTTTTAAAGAGAATGAATAACCATCAAAGTTATAACCTAATGATTGTATAAAAGCTGAAAACTTTGCATAACCATAGTTTTTATGTGAGTAATTTGTGTACTTATTTAGTAATTTTTTTTGTAATACAGATGAAAATACTTGCTGTTTAGGAGATGATTTAATATATTTGGTAATAAATATTTTAAGTTGAGTTTTTGAAGGTAAGGTAGTAGTAGATTTTTTTGCAATAGTTTTATCTTCAGTTTTAGAAGTTGCTGTTTTTGTATCTGTAATTTGCGTGTTTTTCTCAAGTTCAATAGTTTTTACTCAACTTTCCAGCTTAAATAATAGTTAAAAGTTGGACCAAGACTAAGTCCTAAGTGACTTTAGCTACTCTTTA
>CALXNP010000080.1 GCA_944389785.1 uncultured Anaerobiospirillum sp. | reverse complement strand
CATAACAGGCGCGAGATTGCAGTAGTTTTTATTCAAATTTATAAAAATTTCTATGTATAACAGAGATATAATAGAAGAGGAGGGTAGAAATTAAGCCGGTAATCTATAACTAGTTACCGGATTTAGGTTATATAAAAACATTCTTAATTCTTTAATTTTTATCTTGTGTAAACTCTTGTATAAAATAACGCAACACATTACCTTCTAAACCAGCAAGTTTAAAATACTCTTGTGCCTTTTTAACATCTTGCTCTACACCTTGCCCTTTGTAATACATAATAGCAAGCATTGCTTGAGCACCAACATGATTATTATCAGCAGCTTTACTATACCAATAAAAGGATTGCTTATAATCTTGTGGTACACCTTTACCACTATAATACATTGAAGCTAGATCAAATTGTGCTTTAACATCATTATTAGTTGCTAACTTTATGATATCATCAGAGTTTTGTTCATAAATATTATTGTTGTTTTGTGCATTAGCATAGCAACAAAAAAGTAAAAATAACCAAATTAATATTTTTTGCATAGTTTCAACGAAAGATATTTGATCTAAAAATTTATCTTTATTGTAAGGCATAATAAAAAATACTTAACTATGCCTTACTCTATTAATTAAACTTTAAATTAACCCCATAAGCTCTTTTGCCCTTTTTACCTCTTCTTCTGAAGGTGTATGAACATCATCTAACTCGTATTTTAAACCTAAATTATCCCATTTAAACTTACCAAAAGAGTGATAAGGCAAAATTTCAACCTTTTTAACATTGCTTAAACTCTTAATAAATGCACCTAAATCTTTTAGATGTTGTTCATTGTCTGTATAGCCAGGTACTAACACATGTCTAATCCAAACATCCTTGCCTAAACTTTCTAAGTGTTTTGCACATTGTAAAATATGTGTATTATCCATCTTAGTTAAAGCATAATGCTCTTTTGCATAAAAATGCTTGAGATCTAACATTACAAGATCTGTATATTGCATAAGTTCATTGAACTTACTAATAAAAGGTTCTTCAAGAGTAAATGGACCTGCTGAAGTATCTATTGTAGTGTGTATTTTTTTTGCTTTAAGTAATTTAAAAAACTCAATTAAAAAATCAATTTGTAATAATGGCTCACCACCAGAAACAGTAACACCACCATCCTTACCCCAATAATCTTGAAAAGATAAAGCTTTTTTTACAATATCTTCAGCACTAATTAATTGATTATCAGCCATTTTCCAAGAGTCTGGATTATGGCAATACTTACAGCGCAATTTACAGCCTTGTAAAAAAACAACAAAACGAACACCAGGGCCATCAACTGAGCCAAAGCTTTCAAATGAGTGTACATTTGCTAATGTCATAAACTATCCTCTTTATAAATTAAAAGACCTTACCTTCTTGATCAGATGGTAAGGTCATTACACGCTTTAATTATTTATTATTACTAGTAACAATTACATGCTCTTGTGGCAGGTTCTAGCAATAACGTCTAATTGTTGTTCACGTGTTAAGTCAATGAACTTAACTGCATAACCAGATACACGAATTGTAAAGTTTGCATACTCTTCTTTCTCTGGGTGTTCCATAGCATCAATTAGCTTCTCAGTACCAAATACATTTACATTTAAGTGGTGAGCACCCTTCTTGAAGTAACCATCCATAATAGTTACTAACTTATCAGTACGCTCTTGTAAATCATGACCTAAAGCATCTGGGCTGATAGTTTGTGTATTTGAAATACCATCTAAAGCAAACTCATATGGAAGCTTAGCTACTGAATTTAATGAAGCTAATAAACCACTTTGTTCTGCACCATAACTTGGGTTAGCACCTGGTGATAATGGTTCGCCAGCCTTTCTACCATCAGGTAATGAACCTGTTGCCTTACCATATACAACGTTAGAAGTAATGGTTAAGATAGAAGTCGTAGGCTCTGAATCACGATAAGTGTGATGCTTCTTAATCTTAGTTAAGAAAGTCTTTAATAACCATACTGCAATGCTGTCTGCTCTATCATCGTCATTACCATAACGTGGGAAATCACCTTCAGTAATGTAATCTACAACAATGCCTTGCTCATTACGTACAGTCTTAACTTTAGCATACTTAATAGCACATAAAGAGTCTACAACATGAGAGAAACCAGCAATACCTGTAGCAAAAGTACGACGTACATCAGTATCAATCAATGCAAGTTCAGCAGCCTCATAGAAGTACTTGTCATGCATATAGTGAATTAGATTTAATACATTTACATATACACCTGCAAGCCAATCCATCATAGCATCAAAGCGGTGCATAACCTCATCGTAGTCTAAGTACTCTGATGTAATCTTTTGATACTCAGGACCTACTTGAGCAAAAGTCTTTTCGTCAACACCACCGTTGATTGCATATAACATACACTTAGCTAAGTTAGCACGAGCACCAAAGAATTGCATTTCTTTACCAGTTTGTGTTGCAGATACACAGCAGCAAATTGAGTAATCATCACCCCAAATTGGACGCATTACATCGTCATTCTCATATTGTACTGAAGAGGTAATAATTGAGATCTTTGATGTATATTTTCTAAAGGCCTCTGGTAAATTTCTTGTATATAAAACAGTTAAATTAGGCTCTGGTGATGGACCCATATTTTCTAAGGTGTGTAAGAATCTAAAGTCACTCTTAGTAACCATAGATCTACCATCCATACCCATACCTGCCATCTCTAAGGTTGCCCATACTGGATCACCTGAGAATAATTGATTATAAGATGGAATACGAGCAAATTTAACCATTCTAAACTTCATAACTAAATGGTCAATTAACTCTTGAGCCTCACTCTCAGTTAAAGTACCTTCTTCTAAATCTCTTTGAATATAAATATCTAAGAAAGTTGAGATACGACCAACTGACATAGCTGCACCGTTTTGTGTCTTAATAGCAGCTAAGTAACCAAAGTATAACCATTGTACTGCTTCACGAGCATTTTTAGCAGGTTGTGAAATATCAAAGCCATATCTTAAAGCCATTTCCTTCATTTGAGATAATGCTCTAATTTGCTCTGAAATTTCTTCACGTAAACGAATTACATCATCAGTCATTACGCCACAGCCACAATTTGCAAGGTCTTCTTTCTTTTTAGAAATTAAGAAATCGATACCATATAAAGCCACACGGCGATAATCACCTACGATACGACCACGACCATAAGTATCTGGTAAACCAGTAATGATCTTATTTTTGCGAGCAGCACGCATTTCTGGAGTATAAGCATCAAATACACCTTGATTGTGAGTCTTACGATACTCATTAAAGATTTGCTCATACTTTTCATTTGGCTTATAGCCATAAGTTAAACAAGCCTCTTGAGCCATCTTAATACCACCATAAGGCATAAAGGCTCTCTTTAATGGCTTATCAGTTTGTAAACCTACAACCTTTTCTAAGTCCTTTAACTCATCTTTAATATAAGCTGCATTATAAGCTGTGATACTTGATACGATCTCTGTTTCCATATCAAGTACGCCACCTTTAGCACGCTCTTGCTTTTGTAAATCTTGTAACACACCCCATAACTTGTTAGTAGCTTCTGTAGCATCAGCTAAGAATGACTCGTCACCAGTATACTCTGTGTAGTTATTTTGGATAAAATCGCGTACATCAACTTCATCAACCCAATGTGTACCATTGAAATTACGCCATTCATTTCTCATATGAAAAATCTCCTGTTATGAGGTTTAGTTAAAAAATGAAACCTAATCTAAATACTTTTTATTTAGATCCATGTGAATTTGTGTTCTGTGATAAATTTTGTCATAGCAATGTGATCATGTCAACAAAACTAATCTGTATAAAAAACCTAAAAAGTAACTTTTTAAGATAAATAACATTTTGATAAATAATAAAATTTTACAATAACGCACTAAAATTGAACGTTAAATAATAATAGACTTAGATTAGTTTTTTTAAAAAAAATCACTAAAACTAGATAGTAAAACTGTGATGTGTATCGACATTTAAATGATAAAATATATTGGATTATATACATAATATAATCTAATTTATTAATTTTAAATTAAATTTTTATATCATATATATATTAATATTATTAAATTAAATTGTTTATATATCGTATATTTTTTATTCAAACTTATTAAATTGAATTTATTAATATACTTTACAAACCTTCTTAATAAAGGATTTAAACATAAAATATTGCACATATATCGTAAAAGTGTATTTAGTGCTTAAATAATTAGATATCTAGCCATATAAATTATTTACGTGTGAAAAAATATAATTATTTAATAAAATTTGATATAGATAATAGTTTATTGCTTTAACTATGTTTTGATTATTGTGATCTATTTGAACAATGTAGATTATTTTAGTTGATTAAGAGATCTTAAAATCTAGTAAAAAATTTAATCAATAATTAACAAAAGCTTTAATTTTAATCTATACATAATAAAACTTACGCTTAAATTTTAGCGTAAGTTTTTTATATAGGTAATAAGAAAGTGCTATATCTTATTTATGAAACGAGGTATATTTTCTTTTATCGAGCTTGAGCGATAAGCTGATAAAAGCTTTTTAAGATCAAAAATCTGTCTTTTAATCTCTTTACCAATATCTGTATCAGACACCATCATGCGATGTTTTGCTACATCAATTACAAAAGAATCAGAGATAATATCATTTTTGTTTTCAATAGCATCATCAATTGAAGAAAATGGACGATGTGATTTTAAGCGCATACCATGTGAATTATAAATTAAAGTATAACCTGCAATACCTGTCGTTTTATGATAGGCAGAGCAAAAACCACCATCAATAACTAAAAGCTTACCATTTGCGCTTACAGGGCTTTCACCATTTTTTACCTTAATAGGTGTATGACCATTGATAATATGTCCCTCATCTGGATCTAAATTAAACTCCTCTAAAATCTGTCTACAAATACTTTCATCATGAATTAACGAATAATATGGATCACGAGGTTCAAAATGAGTAGCTTTATCAACAAAATAAGTACGCTCAAAAGTCTTCATAATACGACCTGATAATGGTGATTTATAACCACACCAAAAATACCACATATGGTCAAGGCTGTATTGATCCCGTTTATCATAAGCTCTACGTGCTAACATATCAACATAATCAAAAAAATCCTTACCCTTTAAAGCCATACCATCACGAATTAACTCATAGAATCTGCCATTAATGGTTAAAGGCATACAACCATGATATAACAGATTTCCGTTATAACATTTGTACATAGAGCCATTAGCATATAAGAAACGTATATGTGTGTGTAACTTAGTACTAGCTAAAAAGTCATTTTCAAAACCATCTACAATTTCTTGCTCTTCAGGGCTTAGTTTGTACGGATCATTCATGTCTAAAGTAGGAAAATCTGTACTCTTTAGCTCATACTTAACCCCATCCACTATAGCACAATTATTAGCTAGGTCTAATTTATCTAAATATAAAGAAGAATTCATTTCAAACTCAGGACGACGTTTAATTACTTGTCCTTGAAGCTTAAACATAATTACTGAAATAGCTTTTTTTAGAGCAGATAAGCCTTTATCTGATTCATCTTTATAGGTTTTTTGAGCAAACATAGCTAGTTTACGCATAGAAATACCATAACCATTTTCTAACATCTCAAAGTTATCATAGGTTACATTATTGCGTACAACTGTTGCCATACAAGCAGTTGAACCTGCTGCTGCACCCATCCACAATATATCATGATTACCCCATTGTATATCAATACTATGATGTGTCATGAGCATATCCATAATTTTATCAGGGTGTGGACCTCTATCAAAAATATCACCAACTAAGTGTAAATGATCAACAGCTAAACGTTTAATCAAAGCACATAATGCCTTAGCAAAATGGTGACCTGCACCTGTTTCCATAATAGACTTAATAATTTGCTCATGATATATATGTCTGTTATTTTCCTCATCTCTTTGAGCATGCAATAACTCATCAATAATATAGTTAAACTCTGAAGAAACAGATTTTCTAACTTTTGATCTTGTATATTTTGAAGATAGAAATCTAGCTAATGTTATTAATTGTTTTAATAATACATTATAAAACTCTACACTATCTTTGCCTTCTTCTTTAATACGCCATAAGATTTCTTTTGGATAATATATTAATGTACATAATGCATTTTTTTCATCTTCATGCATTTCAGGAAATAATAGGTCAAGTTTCTCTCTAATTACACCTGAGCAATTATTTAAAATATGATAAAAAGCTTCATATTCACCGTGAACATCTGATAAAAAGTGCTCTGTGCCTTTTGGTAAATTTAAAATTGCCTGCAAATTAATAATTTCGGTATAAACAGAATGCCTATTTGGATAATCCTTAGCAAGTTGTTCTAAATATCTGTGCTCAAGAGTTCTGCTATCAGCCATTTTTATAATCCTTTATATTTGTTTTTTAATTTATCTATGCTAAGCTAGACCAAGCTTTGATTTATAAGTCTAACATTATTAGGGTATTATATGCATAATAACTCTCAAGAGCGATATTTTGAGTTCACACTTTTAGCATTAATTTTACTTTTAGGTTATGCTATCATTTCGCAAACAATAACTTTTTTAAATGGTATTTTAGGGGCTGTTACTTTATATATAATGCTAAGACGCACTAATTTTTATCTTGCGCGTAAAACATCACCCCAAAAAGCTTCATGGATTATTACATTAACATTAAGTATCTTTATCTTAATTCCTATTTCTTTAATAGTCTTATATATAGTAGATTTAGCTCAAAATATACAAAATTTTGATACAAAGATTTTAATTGAACGTATTAGTACTTTAGATCGCTATGTTCACGATAAAATAGGATTTACTTTATTTTCAGAAAAAAGCTTAGGATTTGTAAGTGCCCAAGCCACAAAAATTGCAAATATGCTCTTAAGTGGCATTAATAATTTTGCCATTAATTTATTTACAGCTATTTTATTGTTATTTTTTTTACTAGCTGGTGGCTTTAAGATGGAGCGCTATATTAAAAGCTTGCTACCTTTTTCTGAAAATAATAAAAAAGAAATTATTAAAAAAATTAACTTAATAGTACGCTCTAATGCTATAGGTATACCTTTACTTGCTTTGATGCAAGGTGTTGTAGCATACATTGGTTATTTAATTTGTGGTGTAAATAATCCACTATTTTTTGGTGTATTGACAGGTGCAGCTTCTATCATTCCTATCGTAGGTACAATGATTGTTTGGATTCCTCTATGTATTATTCAATACTTTGAACAGTCTCTATTTTCAACCATTTCTTTACTGGTATATTGCATTGCAATAATATCTCAATGTGATAACGTATTACGTATGTTCTTGCAAAAGAAAATGGCTAATACTCATCCTTTAATTACTATTGGTGGTGTAATTGTAGGTATACCATTATTTGGTTTTATGGGGGTAATATTTGGACCATTAATTGTTGCAATGTTCTTACTTTTAACAGATATGTTTGCTAAACAATATATCTTACATATAAATGATAAAACAAAGCAAAATCAATAAATTAAACTATATTTGGCAGTAAAATTTTTATTTACTGCCTTCTAATCAATTAAATATTTAGTTATTCTGTCATTTACTTTCATATTTTATCTAATAATTATTGTAATACGATCATAATCGTATATTAGATTAATAGATTTTATAAAGGTGTTAATTGATACCTTAAACAATTATTACAATTACTTTTGATTATTCTAAATCTTTAAAAGAAAAGCTTAAATATACAAAAACAGCTTAAAATGATATGAATTGATATTATTTGCTAGTATTTCGTGGCGGTGAGAACGGGATTCGAACCCGTGATACGCTTGCACGTATACACGCTTTCCAGGCGTGCTCCTTCAGCCTCTCGGACATCTCACCTCATAATTAAGTCACCGATATTCTACATAAAAAAAATTTTTTATCAAGAGTTAACTTAAAAAAAGTATGGGCTATAAGTAAAATATGTATAAGATCACATTTTTAATTTAAAAGTTTAGCAGTATATAAAGCTTTTTAAAATATCTCTTTGATAAATATCATAATAGTGTAAAAAATGACTTATGAAGAAGTAAGCTATGTCCAAATTTATTACAAAACAAGAGCTACTAGATAAGATAGGCATAAATATATTAGCCTTTGTAATTTATAAGATATTTTGCAATCATCTAGAATAATGTGATCTTAAACAGGTTTTATTTATAGCCCATATAAAAAAAGTTAATATATTAATCTTTTTAGATATGTAATTAAATAATTCATATTTAACTTTCTAAAATTTAATGTTTACAAGCAATCTATATAATGGTTAAAATACGCTTATTAAAACATAAATTGATATAAGTTATGGACTATTTAAAATAGGTTATACTGATAGTTATATTAAATAACTTGTTCATTTTTTTTAATTTATTTTACCTAAGTTAATCACACCATAAAAATATTACATTTTTTAATGTATGTAAAAATAATCAAAAAATCTAACCTGCAATTAAAAAATATATTTTTATCATGCCCAGGATCTTAAGAAATATTAACATATGAAAACCCTCTATTAAATGCTGTTATTACAAGTGTTGT
>CALXNP010000079.1 GCA_944389785.1 uncultured Anaerobiospirillum sp. | reverse complement strand
CGAAAAACCATCATGTAAAAATTTACATAAAAGTGTTAACATGCTAGCTTTAAAAATTTGATTATAGGGTAGACACCCTTATTGATTATTTTAAAGAAAATCATTGGAATAATCTTAATCATTTTTTACAGAAAATATATAAAGATAATTGTTATGAAAACATAGAATTACCAATACCTCATAAAAACACAAATTAAAAATAGTTTAAATAAAACTACATGCACATGTAGTTTAAGAAAAAATTACTTAATAAATATATAATTACGTTAACTAAAAGTCTGCACTACAAGCACAGCGATTACTGATAAAACTACAACTAAAGATAAAGGCACTCTTATAAAAGAAAAAACAATAGCACATATTGTACCAACAATTGTAGCAAGATTATTGTTAGGTACAGAATAGAAAATACCAGGAAAAACCAAAGCAGTCATGGCTGTATATGGAATCATATCTAAAAATCTTTTAACAAAAGGATTCATCTTAACTTTAGATATAAATAAAGCTGGTACCACACGTGGCATATAACTTACTATAGCCATAGCAAAAATAATAATTAAAAATCTATAATCTTGCATAAGATACTCTTAATTAATTTTGTTCTTTAATTGTTTGATCTTTAGTTGTAGATTCATTTGCTAAGAGCTCTTCTTTTGTATTTTGCTCTTGCTCATCTTTAATGAATATAGCTCCTAATAAAGCACATAGTAAAGTTGAAATTACAACAGACCAACTCATATCAATGAACAAAGAAATAAAACTATTAAATAAAGCAGTACATACCACTAAAACAGCTATAGCCATACTTTTTTTACAAGCAGGCATAACAATAGCTATAAATAGAGCATATAGTGCAATACCTAAAGCTGCTGTAACAAAATCAGGTAAAATTGAACTTGCAACCACACCAATAGCAGCACCTAAAACCCAAGAACTGTAAGTTAAAATTATAATACCAGCTATATACTGTATTTTTGCAGTTTTACTATCTGCAGTAGTAAACAAAGCAAATGTTTCATCTGTAATATAAAAAGCAGTCCAAGCCTTTTTGATATTAGATAAATTAGGCAAACGATTAAAGACACAAGCTGACATAATAAAATACCTAAAATTAATTAAAAATGTAGCAAGTGCTATTGCAAATAATGAAGCATTTTGTGCTGTTAACCCTACACCTAAAACTTGACCAGCACCAGAGTAAACCATTATTGACATCAATACGGTTTCAAATGGAGAAAAGCCTGCATTTAATGCTGACACTCCATAAGCAATACCTACTGGTATATATCCAAAAACAATAGGAATGCCATGTTTTAAACCTAAAACAAATAAATTTTTATTATCCATAATTGTGTAATATAAATTATTCTTAAATTAAGTATAAAAATACTAGCATCTTTATAATGCTTTATATAATAAATAACATTGTATGAATTGAGCATTTTAACTTTTACTTTATTTATTACAAGATATAAAGGACTAAGCAAAAATAACATTTTGTTTTACATAGATATTTTATATTTAATATCATTAACATCCGATAAATTCAGCTTAATTTATTAAAAACATATAATAAAAGTTACAAAATTTACATTTTTACTTAAATAAAGATTAAATAATGGTCTTAACTAACTTATTTTGTGTATTTTTTTTAAAATTATGCACTAACTTTGATCTATATTACATTACTTTACTAATTTTTGTTTCATTATAGTGCATATACGTAGATAGATCTTGCACTGTCTTAATTAACTGTTTAAGATTTTTCACATAAGAAATTTTTACAATAATAAAAAGTTATATATTTAATAAAAAGTGATATGTTTATGGAAAATTTAGATATAGCAAAATTTGGTGGTACTTCTGTTGCTAACTATGAAGCAATGAGTTCTTGTGTTAATGTTGTTACTTCTAACCCTAACACTAAACTTACAGTAGTTTCAGCTTGTGCTGGTGTAACTAATATCTTAGTTGAATTAGCAACTGGTGCTTGCAATGATGAAAGGCTTGAAGCTTTATTAGCTCAATTAAAAGAAATTCATATGCAAATTATTAATAAATTAGCTAATAAAGATGAGTTAACAGCAAAATTAGATAAACATTTACTTGATATTAAAAATTTAGCTTTACAAGCTAATATGGAAAGCTCTGATGCTTTAACAGATAGAATTGTAAGCCATGGCGAACTATTATCTTCAACTTTAATAGTAGAAGTATTTAAGGCCCATGGTTTTAAAGCTCAATTTTTTGATGTTAGAAAGGTTATGCGTACAGACTCAAAGTTTGGTCGTGCCCAACCTCTAGTAGAAGTAATACAATCACTTTGTGATGAGTTCTTAGCTCCACTTATGGAACAAGATTGCATAGTTGTAACTCAAGGTTTTATCGCATCTAACTATGAAGGACAAACTACAACTCTAGGTCGTGGTGGTTCTGATTATTCAGCTGCTCTTTTAGGTGAGGCTTTAAATGCAGCTACCATTTCAATTTGGACAGATGTGCCAGGTGTATATACAACTGATCCACGTTTAGTTCCACATGCTAAACCAATTGATGAGCTAACTTATTTAGAAGCAGCAGAAATGGCTACTTTTGGTGCTAAGATTTTACATCCATCAACATTAGTACCTGCAGTTCGTCGTGGTATACCAGTATATGTAGGCTCCTCAAAAGAGCCTCAAAAAGGTGGTACTTGGGTAAGACCTACTACAGTTTCACATCCTGCATATAGAGCTGTAGCTCTACGCAAAAACCAAACTTTAATTGTGCTAGCATCTCCTAAGATGGTTGGTGCTTCTGGCTTTTTAGCTAAAGTTTTTGGTATCTTTGCAAAATACAATCAATCTGTAGATCTTGTATCAACTTCTGAAGTTTCAATTGCTATAACTTTAGATGCAGGTACTAATACTTCAGGTGCTAACTCACTATCTGAACAGATGTTACAGGAATTACGTGAATTTTGCCACGTAAAAGTTGAGCATAACTTATCTTTAGTTGCGATTATTGGTAATGAAATGTCAAAAGTTCCAGGTACAACTACTAAGGCTTTTGATGCTATTGCTAATTATGCAGTAAGAATGATTTGCTATGGTGCTTCTAATCATAATCTTTGCTTCTTAGTTGATGAGGATAAGGCCGTTGAAGCTTTAGTAGATATACATAAAGCTTTACTAGAGTAATAGGGCAAATACAAACACATAAGGTTAAAATTAAATAAAAATTTAAAATTTTGGGTGTTTAAAAATGGCGATTACATTATGTCTTCGCCATTTTTTTAATTTACAATTTAAATAAGAGAATGTCATCAAATATATATGATACGAATATCTTTTAAATTTATTTTAATTAATTATGCCCAAATCTTCTCTATTTTAAATAGAACTTTTATAGCATATAGAAAAATTTATTCTTTAATCTATAAAAAACCTTTACAAATATTATTATTAAATAAACATCCTTTTAGACATAGAGCAAATCAAAACATTATTTTTTATTTTCCCAATCTACTCTTCCCCCTATATTAAAAGCATCTATCACTATGTATAATGGTTCTTGCTGATAAATTATGATTACTTTATTTAATATTGAGGTAACTAAAGTTAATAAGATATATAGGATTGAATAAGATAATAATGACTTTAAGACACAAGATATAAAAAAGGATCTACTTCTATTGTAGATCCTTTTATCTAAACTAGAATGTCATAAAAAACTTATGAAATCTAAATTGATATAATACTCTATTTTTAATTATTTTAAATTAAAGAGAATCGTATGAGCCTAATTCCTTGCATGCTTCAACAACACGTGCAACCATTGACTCTTGACCCTTACGTAACCATACACGAGGATCATAGTACTTCTTATTAGGTGCATCAGGACCTGTTGGGTTACCTAATTGGCCTTGTAAGTAAGCTTCATTTTCCTTATAGAACTTCATGATGCCTTCCCAAGTTGCCCATTGAGTATCTGTATCAATGTTCATCTTAACAACACCATATGATACTGACTCTTTAATCTCCTCAGGAGATGAACCTGAACCACCATGGAATACTAAGTTCATTGGCTTATCTTCAGCTAAACCAAACTTCTCTTTTACATATTTTTGTGAATCACGTAAGATAGTTGGTGTTAATTTTACATTACCAGGCTTGTAAACACCATGAACATTACCAAATGAAGCTGCAATTGTGAAGTTTGGAGAAATCTTAATTAATCTCTCATAAGCATAAGCTACATCTTCAGGTTGTGTATATAATGATGATGAATCCTTATCTGAATTATCAACACCATCTTCCTCACCACCAGTGCAGCCTAGCTCTAACTCTAAAGTCATACCAATCTTTGACATACGCTCTAAGTACTTACAGCAAATATCGATATTTTCTTCTAAGCTCTCTTCTGATAAATCTAACATATGTGATGAGAATAAAGGCTTGCCTTCTTTCTTAAAGAATTCTTCACCAGCATCTAATAAACCATCAACCCATGGAATTAACTTTTTAGCACAGTGATCAGTATGTAATACTACAGGTACACCATATTCTTTAGCTACATTATGAGCATGTAAAGCACCTGAAATTGAACCTAAAATAGCTGCACCTTGAGCCTTTTCTGTCTTTAAGCCTTTACCTGCTAAGAATTGACCGCCACCATTTGAGAATTGAACAATAACTGCAGACTTAGCTTTAGCACCTGCCTCAATAACAGCATTAATAGAATCTGTGCCTACGCAGTTTACAGCTGGAAAAGCGTAGCCATTATCACGGGCAACCTTAAATAACTTTTGTAAATCCTCACCTGCAACAATACCAGGCTTAACAACATCTAAAATTCTTGTCATACTATATTTCCTTTAAAAAATGCCTACACTTGCAGGCATTTATATTATATAACATTAAAATTATTGCTCATTAGCACGCTTTTCTAAAATTTCAACAGCTGGTAACTTCTTACCTTCAACAAACTCTAAGAAAGCACCACCACCAGTTGAAATATAAGAAATCTTATCAGTTACACCAAACTTTTGAATAGCAGCAATAGTATCACCACCACCTGCTACTGAGAAGCCCTCTGAGTTAGCAATTGCTTCTGATAAAGCTTTTGAACCTGCAGCAAAGTTATCAAACTCAAATACGCCAACAGGACCATTCCATAAAATGGTCTTAGCATTTTTAATAACTTCCTCAATATTAGCCATTGATTTAGGACCTAAATCCATAATCATATCATCTTCAGCTACATCTTTTAGATCAACAGTAGTAGCTTTTGCATTCTCACTAAATTCCTTACCTACAACTACATCTACAAACTCAGGAATGTGAGTCTTGCTTGCTAACTCTTTAGCTGTATCTACAAGCTCTGCTTCATATAAAGACTTACCAACATTATGACCTTGAGCTGCCATAAAGGTATTAGCAATACCACCACCTACAATTAGTTGATCTGCTACTTTTAATAAACTATTTAATACAGGTAGCTTGGTTGAAACCTTTGAACCACCAACAATAGCAACCATAGGACGAGCTGGATTATCCATAACCTTAGCTAAAGCATCAAGCTCAGCTGCTAATAAAGGACCTGCACATGCTACAGGAGCAAATTGAGCTGCACCATAGGTTGTGCCTTGAGCACGGTGAGCAGTACCAAAAGCATCCATTACAAATACGTCACATAAAGCAGCATACTTCTTAGCTAAAGCTTCATCGTTCTTCTTTTCACCCTTGTTAAAACGGCAGTTTTCAAGAACAACAACTTCACCTTCTGCTACTTCAACACCATCTAAATAATCTTTTACTAAACGTACATTGCAGTCTAAAGCATTGTCTAAGTAATCAGCTACTGGCTTTAATGAAAACTCCTCACTGTAAACACCCTCTTCAGGACGACCTAAGTGTGAAGTTACCATTACTTTAGCACCTTTTTCTAAAGCAAGCTTAATTGTTGGTAAAGTAGCTACGATTCTCTTATCTGATGCAACCTTGCCATCCTTAATTGGTACGTTTAAATCTGCACGAATTAATACACGCTTGCCCTTCAACTCGAGGTCGGCCATCTTAATAACTGCCATAATAAAATTTCCTCATCTATAATAAAAACTAAAATTTGCTAAGCACCATAACTGATTGGTATTAATTGTTCACTTGTAAAAAGTTTTGCAAGCAATTAAGTTTATGCTTATGCTTAATTCTCAAGTCAATACCAATAAATAAAGCCATAACACTTTAACTTTACAAGCTTTTTCAACTTAGAAATAAACTAGATAGTTAAGCTATATGACTTTATCATTTTAATTAATGTAACAAAATTTATCAAGTTTAATTACATCAAGTGCTTTGTTGTAAACACTGTTATAAACTAAATCATCTTTATGAAAAAAATTTCATTTAATTTTGTGATTCAACTTAAAATTATAATGATTTAGCTAGTTTTACAACATTATCTACAGTAAAGCCAAATTTTTCAAATAATAAGTTAGCAGGAGCAGAGGCACCAAAAGTATCAATACCTAAAACCTTACCATCTAGTCCTACATACTTATACCATAGAGCTGTTGAACCTGCTTCTATTGCTAAACGTTTTGTAATAGCTCTTGGTAAAACTTGCTCTTTATAAGCACTATCTTGACGCTCAAAAACTTCAACACAAGGCATTGATACAACACGTGCCTTAATACCTGATTTTTCAAGTTCTAATGCTGCATGATAAGCAAGCGCAACCTCAGAACCTGTAGCAATTAAAATAAGATCGTTATGATCTTGGCCATAAAGCACATAAGCACCACGCTTAATATTTGCTACACTTTGCTCATCACGAGGCATTTGCTCTAAGTTTTGACGTGAAAGCACAATGTCAGATGGACCACTTGTACGTTCAATCATACTGTCCCAAGCAAGTAAAGTCTCAACTTGATCACAAGGACGCCATGTATCTAAATTAGGAACTAAACGCAATGAGGCTACTTGCTCTATTGGTTGGTGAGTTGGACCATCTTCACCTACACCTATTGAGTCATGAGTAAAGACATATACTGTTGGTATACCCATTAATGCAGACATTCTAATAGCATTTTTTGCATATTCACTGAAGATTAAGAAAGTACCACCATATGGTCTAAAGCCACCATGCAGCATCATACCATTCATAGCAGCTGCCATAGCAAACTCTCTTACACCCCAATGTATATAATTACCTGCTAGAGCATTTGGTAAAACTGATTTTGACTGCTTATTAACAGTTAAATTAGATGGAGCCAAATCAGCTGAACCACCAACAAATTCAGGAACTAAATTACTAAAGAAATCTAAAGCGTTTTGACCTGCTTTGCGAGTTGCAATCTTGGCTGCATTTTGCTGTAATTCATTGGCATAAGCTAAAGCCTTTTTAGCTAAATCACAAGGCAATTGACCATTAACACGACGCATAAACTCATCGGCTAAAGTGCTATATTGCTCTTTGTATTTTGCAAATAAGTCATTCCACTCCTGCTCAAGTTTTGCACCACTTGCTTTAGCATCCCAAGCATCATAAACATCTTGAGGAACTTCAAATGGACCATAATTCCAATTTAAAGCTTTCTTAGTAAGTTCAATCTCACTATCACCTAATGGGGCACCATGGCTTGATTCCTTACCCTCTTTATTTGGCGAACCAAAACCAATCTTAGTATGGCAAATAATTAAACTTGGCTTATCCTTGCATTGTCTTGCTTCTTCAATGGCTTTGCGCACTTGCATACCATCATTGCCATCAACTTCTAAAACTTGCCAGTGATAAGCTAAGAAGCGAGTTTTAGTATCGTCAGCGAACCAATCTTTAATTTCACCATCAATGGAAATACCATTTGAATCATAAAGTGCAATTAACTTACCTAAACCTAAAGTTCCAGCAAGTGAGCAAGCCTCATGAGAAATACCTTCCATCAAGCAGCCATCACCCATAAAAACATAGGTGTAATGATCAACAATATTAAAACCATCTTTGTTAAACTCATTAGCAAGCATAGCTTCAGCCATAGCCATACCTACAGCATTAGCTAAACCTTGACCTAAAGGACCTGTGGTTGTTTCAACACCTGGTACTTCATGATACTCAGGGTGACCTGGAGTCTTAGAACCTAATTGTCTAAAATTCTTTAAATCTTCTATGCTTAAATCATAACCTGTTAAATGTAATAGAGAATACATTAACATGGAAGCATGTCCATTAGAAAGAACAAATCTATCTCTATTAACAAATTTAGGATTATTAGGATTATGACGTAAAAAACCACGCCATAGAGCCTCTGCCATATCAGCCATACCTAAAGGAGCACCAGGATGACCTGAATTGGCTTTTTGTACTGCATCCATACTTAAAGCACGTATTGCATTTGCTAAATGTTTTATATTCTCCATAAAAACCTCAAGTTAAAGAGCCTTGTTTAACAAAGTATAAATTATAATTCATTACCATTGATATAGAGCTTATCATTTGAACTCTCTATATCAAATAATAAAGTATTTTTATCTTTACGCTCAGCCTTAATTCCATAATAATATAAAAGCTTGAGCATATAATGACAATCTTTAATATCATCAAAGGCTAATTGTAGCTTAAACTTACCATTATAATTATCAATAT
>CALXNP010000078.1 GCA_944389785.1 uncultured Anaerobiospirillum sp. | reverse complement strand
ATTTACGTAGCAAAGAAAAGGTCATCAAATCCTTTAAATAAAGTATTTTATACACTTTTTATGCTCTAAAGTCGGGAGAAAAATAAAAATTAGAGTAGATTGAATATAGTTAGGAACAACTAAAGCTATTTAGTTATAAATAGCTTTAGTAATTAAACTAGATAATTTATATGCTCGCTTGATAGACAATAAATTTAGTGTTTTGCTTTAAGATAGTAACATTATCAAAATGTTCTTTAAGTACAGTTAAATAGTCTAAAAAAGCATTGGCCACAATAATAAGCTTACCATTAGCATTTAGATGTGCTTTAGCATTTTTAAACATATTTTGTGTCATAGTAATATTAGTATCAATACCATCATGAAATGGTGGATTTGAAACAATTAGATCATACTTTTCTACATTATCTAACATATTGCTAGCATACAGTGTTAGTTCATAATTGTTTAATTTAGCATTATGCATAGTTAAATTTAAAGCTTTAGCACTAATATCACTACAACTAACATTTGTATAACCTAAAGCTTTTAGGTATAGAGCTATAACACCACAACCACAGCCTAAATCTAAAATTGAAATTTTAGGATCTAATTTATTGTCAGCCAAAGATTCAAGTAATAATTGTGTACCTTGATCTAATTTTTGATAAGAAAATACAGCTGCATCTTGAGCTAGTTTTAAATTTACTTCATTTAATTTAAGTTCAAGTTCACTGTCATAATCTTTAATTTGAGCAAATTTTTGCTCATATTGACATGCAAATAGGGTGCATTTTCTTGCTATATCTACTTTATATGGTTTACTTAAACTGCAGCTTTTAAGTAAACTATCAGCACTTTTACCACCTTTAGCATTAGCACCTGCTACATAGATAAAAGCATTTGTTTGCAAACAATTATTAGCTTCATATAAAAGTTTGGCACTATTTTGTTTAGATTTAGTTAATAATAACAAAAGTGTAGTAATATTATTAAGTTTAGGTGCGATGTTCTCAAAGCTGTTAAAGTATAGATGAAGATGTTTATACTCAAACTCATGACTGTATTCATTAGCTTTAAGTTTTAACTCATAGCCAAATAAAGCTAAAGCCTCACTATAGGCATTTAAATTATCAAATAGTACATGTGCACTTGCAGCATGTGCTAGTAGTTTAAGAATATTAGCACCAGCTATATCACCTAAGATTAAAACATTTTGATCTTTAAAAATATTTTGATTCTTTTCAAGTAGTACTAATAGATCTAGAAATTGTTTTTCCATAAAATAAACCAAAGTTTAAGATTGTGATCTTGAAGCTAAAATTTTAGCTAGGTTGATAAATTCCTCAAGTTTTAAGTTTTCTGCTCTTTTGCTAAGATCTATATTAAGTGCACTTAGATCTTCTTTGCTAAATAATTTAGCTAAGGAATTTACAATGGTTTTTCGTCTAGCACTAAAAGCTTGAATAGTAACCTCATTTAAAAATGGATATAGAGCTTTAGCTTGAGCATCTAAGTTTTTAGGAATTAAGCGTACTACTGCTGATACTACTTTAGGTGGAGGTACAAAAGCATGAGCAGGCACTTCAAGTAAAGGTATAACCTCACAAAAGTATTGTACCATTACACTTAAACGTCCATAATCTTTATTATTAGGGGCAGCAGCTAGACGTTGTACAACTTCTTTTTGCAGCATAAAGTGCATATCTTGAATATCATCTTGTAATAATAGATGAAAAATCAAAGGTGAAGTTATATTATAGGGTAAATTGCCAAAAACACGCATTTTACCTGAAGTTTTTAAAGCTGAAAAATCAAACTTTAAAGCATCTGCTTCAATAATATTAAGTCCTTGCAAAAAAGGATCACTGCGTAAAAGTGCAGCTAGATCTCTATCAAGTTCAATAGCTGTTAAATTTTTGCACAAGCTTAATACAGGTTTTGTTAAAGCAGCATGACCAGGTCCTATTTCAATTAAGTTTTGACCAACTTTAGGATTTATTGCTTTGACAATAGAGCTAATAATTTCATCATTAACTAAAAAGTTTTGACCAAAGCGTTTTTTAGCTTTCATATAAGGAGGAGGAAGAGCCATAATTGTTCCTATTTATTTATCATAGTTAGAGCTAAATCTACAGCACTAAATAAAGAGCTTGGACTTGCTACACCTTTATTACAAAGTTCACAAGCTGTACCATGATCAACAGATGTTCTAATATAAGGCAGTCCCAATGTTGTATTGTAACCATCTTCAAAACCTATGTATTTAAGTACAGGTAAACCCTGATCATGATACATAGCTAAAAAAGCATCAGCTTTTTGTAAATTTTGTTTTGAAAAAATGGTATCAGCACTTAAAGGACCTATTAAATTCATATTAGCAGCTTTTAAACGCTCAATTACTGGAATCATTACTTCAAGTTCTTCAGTTCCAAGATGTCCATTTTCACCAGCATGAGGATTAAGTCCACAGATATAAATACATGGATTTTCAATTTTAAAATTATGTTTAAGGCTTGAATGCAGAATGTTGATTATGTCATAGAGCTTTTCTTGTGTAATAGCTGCACTAACTTCCTTTAAAGGCAGATGGGTAGTAGCTAAAGCCACCTTAAGCTCCTTGCAGCCTAACATCATTACTACTTCTTTTACATTACATTTTTGCTGCAGGTATTCTGTATGACCAGTGAATTTAATACCACTTTGATCTATAACTTCTTTGGAGATAGGGGCAGTAACCATAGCATCAAAGCTTTTGCTTATACATAATTGATGAGCAGTATCTAATAGATCTAATACATATTGGGCATTATTTACATTTAAAACCCCTGGTGTAACAGTGTCATACAAAGTGTTATGTATAACAAAAAGAGAGTCTTTAGGTGCACAGGTATTAATACTTTGATCATAATCAATAAGTGTGATTTTATGTTTATAGTTTAAAAAGCGCTCTTGTAAAAGCGCTTTATCTCCTATTACAACTAATTGACAATCCTTATTATTATAAGAAGCTAGATGATACATAAGCTCAGGACCAATACCAGCTGGTTCTCCTGAGGTAACAATAATTTTTTTTAACATATTAATTATTTTGATTAAAGTTAATATTAGCTTTTAATAATTGTGGATCTAAAACTTGTATATAGGCCATATCACGTATTTCACGTTCAAAATTTAAAGCTTCTTCTTTAAATTGACGTTCATAAATCAAAGCGCGAGCTTTATCTTCATAAGCCTGCATTGAGTTTTTATCTATTTTGACATCTTTTAAATAGATAATATGCCAGCCAAAGCTGGATTTGATAGGGTCTGAGATTTGTCCTTGTCTTAATTTAACCATAGCACTAGCAAAAGCAGGATCATAGGTTTCAGGAGTAGCATAACCTAGATCACCACCATTGATAGCAGAACCAGTGTCTTCTGAGTATTTACTTGCAGCTTGTGCAAAAGTCATATTACCACTTTCAATAGCACTTTTAATTTCTTTGAGTTTCTTTACAGCAGCATCATCTGAAAAGATAATTGAGGTACTAAGCAAGATATGAGAAGCATCATATAATCTTACTGGCTCAACTAATTCTGTAGAAACATCAATAAGCTTAATTAGATGTAAACCATAAGGTGATCTAAAAGGACCTAAAACATCTGCAGGTTTTGCTTTTAATAAAGCAGGTAAAAATGGGGGTGGTACTTGACTTTCTGGTAAATAACCTAAATCTCCACCTTGAGCAGCAAGAGAGCCCTGTGTATAACGAGCTGCTAACTCATTAAAGTTAGCTCCTTGTCTTAATAATTGTTTAATATGATTGATAGTAGCATCAGCTTTTTGAATTTGCTGTATGTTAGCTTGAGCACTTAAAGGTACAATAATTTGAGCTAAATGATAACGTGGTTCAACACTATTTGCTTGAGCTTTTTTTAAATTATTAGCTAAAAGCTCAACATCAGTTTGTGAAACATTAATTCTATTTCTAATTTGAGATTTTTTTAGCTCATTAAAAATAAATTCTTCTTTAAATTTTTCACGTGCTTGAGCTAAAGGCATACCTGGCATATATGTATCTAAAAAGTTTTGTACAGACATATTATTTCTTGCTGCAGTTTGACTTAAAGCTTGGTCAAGCTGTAAATCTGTAATATCAATACCTTGGCGTTTAGCCATTTGTAAGATTAATTCACGTGAAATTAGACCTTCTAAAGCTGCTTTTCTTGCTGTGAGTGGATCTAAATTACTGTTGTTTTGTCTTTTAAATTGTCTAATAATTTGCTCTTGAGCAGCATTAAGCTCTGAAGTTAAGATAATATTTGAATTCACAATAGCAGCAGTTGAGTCAATTTCAAGCTCTTGTGCAGACGCAAAATTTGAGCTCATTGCTAAGATTGCTACAGATAAAGCTAGTACTTTTTTTAATTTAAGCATAGTTTAGCCTCTATAACTAAAAGGTTAACGATTTAAGTTAGTTGGGTTAAAGTAGTCAATTAATTGTGTATTAGGACTTGTAGCATTATCACTACCACTCATCTTAACTGCACCTATACCCTTAAATTCAAACTCCATACCAAAAATATTTTCACTGCTACGATTTAACTGTTCCCAATTTGTTTTGTTATATCTTTCGTAGATAAAACTAACAGAATAACAACAATCTTCGTATTTTAACGCTAATTTACTGTCAATATTCCTATCTTGCTCAAGATCTCTATAACTTGCACCTATAAGTTTAAAGCTATCATTGATAGGCAATGAAATTAAAAGACCTATTTGCGATAGATCTACTACTTTATTTTCAATAGAAGTATTGCCTTCATTAGCAAATCTATAGCTTAGCTGAGTTAGTATGCCAGATTGTTGTTTATACTCAAGCATAGCAGTCCAAGCAGCAAATATATTTTTTTCACTATCGTATACAATATTACCATGAGCAGTAATTTCATCAATAGGACTAGCATTAATGCTTGCTGCAAGTGGTGTACGAGGGTAACTTGAGGCTTGCTCATAAGGTAATAAAGTTACTTGTGATGGTCTAAAACTATAAGCTTGTGATATGCTAAAGCGATATAATTCTCTATCATGTGGATCTAAGATTCGTGAGCTTAGTCCAACAGTAAGCTGATTTAAATCAGATATTCTATCAATGCCAGCAAAGCGGCGATAAGAAAAATTAGTATAATAGTCAGTCAATCTATCAGTAGTATCATATAAACCAATATTATTTTGATTTTTATAAGGAATATATTGGTAAGCAATTTCGGGTTCTAATGTTTGTGTATGTCTTAGATCTAAAGCTCTGCGCTCAAGTTTTGCTTTTGCTCTAACATCAATTAAGTATAGAGCACGATTGACAGAGGTATCTAAATTATCAAAGCCTAAAACACTGCTAAAATAAGAAGGCATATCTGCATTGTTATCTTGGTCATAATGAGTAAAGAAACCTTTTATCGTGGTATTTAAACTCATACCATTAGTATTAAAAAACAGATAGTTTACTGTTGGCTCAAAGTGTAGGCGTGAAGCATTGTAATATCCTTTATTAGCTTCACTTTCACTTTGAAAGTTGGTAGCTTCAAATGCAAGATTATAATTAAATTTATTATAGCTTTGATAATAAGCACCTCGTATTTGAGGCAGCATAGCAAAAGGCTTAACGCTTACAGCTTCGCTAGGAATTAAGCTTTGATAGCGTCGTAATTCAAGATTAAGGTCGTAATCAGGTCTAATATAAGAGCCTAAAAACCTTTGTTCTAAAGAATCATCAGTAATTCTAGTACCATCAATACCAAAATCACTAATGAAATTGTAATCATTAGGCCTTACTCTTTGATATTTTATATCGAACGAAAGATCGCGATTAAAAAAGTAACTTTGATTTTCAAAGTCAAATAACCATCTTTCTTTAGAATCTGCAACTAAAGTTGAGTTACTGTCATGTGGTATATAGTAAAAATTAACTTTAGATAAAGAATTTTCAAAGAGCATAAATCTAAATTCAGTATCTAAAGCTACACCTCTTTTAGTCATAATGCGAGGTGTAAGAGTCATATCATAGTTTGGTGCTAAATTTAAATATATAGGTGTTGCTAAATCAAAACCATTATTTGAGGAAATTGACATACGTGGATATAGCAAACCAGTTTGTCTTTCATTAGTAGTTGGAAATTTAATGTATGGCACATACAATATAGGTACTTTACCAATATATAACTTAGCATTTTTAGCTACACCAAAAGCTTCATTTCCTGACATTTGCACATTTTGTGCTTCAATATGCCAAGATTCTTTACCTACAGGGCATGTAGAAAATGAAAGCTTATTAAGCTTAACATTTTTAGTTTGATTATTAAGATCTATTTGTTCACTGCTGCCTCTAGCTACTGAACCATGTAAGATAAAGTTGGCATTTTTAATAGTAGAGGTATGCTCTTGTAAAGAAGTCTTAATGCTATCTAAAGTATGTATTGAATAAGCACCTGTAACATAACTAACATTACCTTTAGCAACAATAGTACTTGTTTCTTGATTATAACTTGCACTATCTGCATAAAGATGATTATCTACCTGATTAATATCTACATTGCCCTTATAGGTAATATCTTTATCAAAGCTAGCATTTACCTCATCTGCACTAATATTAACTGGCTCTTGGTTAATGTCAAATTTTACAGGCTCTTTATAAGCTGGTACACCATAATAACAAGCTAAATCTTGTTGTGGTATAGGCATAAATGGGGAGGTTTTAAAATTCTCTACATTTAAGACTTTAAAAACACGCAAAGGAAAAGTAGAACTAGCTGCTAATAGTTGATTATCTATATACTTATAAGTGCTTTTATTAAGCATTTGCATATCGAGATAACTTGCAAATGTACTTACAGAATTTAATAGTTGTGAACCTTTATTATCTTTTAAATTCAACACTGATTGATCATTTGCTAATACAGTATAAGCGGGCACACACACAGTGCCAATGGCTAAGGCTAAAGCACTTAGTTTTAAGCTTAAGTATTTTTTTTGCAACTTATTCAAGTTATACACCCTTATTTGTTATCTTGAGAGCATGTGCAGCTTTTAGTTTAATACATATAACAAGTTATAAGCTTACTTGATATTTAAGCATCGTCATCTTTACCTATTTCATCACTTATGCTACGTTCATTATTAGCCCAAGCTCCTAGATCAATATATTTACATCTTAAAGAGCAAAAAGGACGATACTTATTTGCCTGACTATATACAGTCTTTTTGCCACAAATAGGACAAGCTATCAAGTGTTTATCAGTTAAGCTATGATGGCCCACTTCTTTTGACAGCTTTTCATATGTTCCTACTGGTAATAAATCTTTTAAACTCATAAAGACACATTTATATAGGCAATTTCAAATTCAATATCACCTACTGCAGTACCTTTGATATAAGGTAAAAATCTGACATTAAGTGAGGACTGAAAACCTGACACTATAGGGAAAGCTCTAACTTGCTTTGGATATTTAATTTCAATTAAATCACAACTTTCAGAGCTTTCTTGTAAAAATCCATTTTTAGCTGTTTTTACTTTAAATTCACTACATAACCTACCTATGTATAAAATAGTACTTATAGGTATACGTACTGCATCAATTTCATTGAGCCACACATTGATAGACTCTTTTTTTTCTTCATATGGCAGTGACATCCAAAAAGTAAAAAGAGGTGTATCAAAACAATTGACCCCACAAGGTGTCATAAAGCGAGGCTTAATCAAGCTTAAAATAGGATCATCTCGTAAAATAGTACGCTGGCGCGTAAAATTTTCCAATACTTGATAGGATTTTTTAATTTGAGCTACTAGCTCATTGATAAAATCTTTATCAGCATCAGCATCTTGACTAAAATCTTGTAGTCTTTTTTCTATTTTATCTAAATCCTTTAAAATATCTATTTTTAAGGCACCACTGCCATCGACAAGATCTATATAATCAATAACAGAACGGATTAAATTAATTACCCCAGATTCACTTTGATCATCTAATGTTAGATCCAATCTATTAAAAATATTTTCAAATTTTAAATATTTCCTAGCCTTTTGGCTGAGTGGAAAGTCATACACAAACATTGGCCTAATCTCTTGATTGTGTTTTAGCTAAATTAACATACATATTGTGTAATTCTATCACGTGTTGATACATTTGCGTTAAAGAACATGCATCTGTTTGAATAATATCATCAGCCATAGCACATCTTTGTTTATTATCTAGTTGTGAGCTAATGATAGCTATAGCATTTTCTTTACTGCAATTATCACGCTGCATCGTTCTTTGTACTTGTATTTCATAGTTACAGCTAGCAACTAAAATACGATTAACACATAAACTCATATTATTTTCAAAAAGCAAAGGAATAGCTGCAATTACATAGTCACTTATAGCATTTTGACATTGCATTTGCATTTGCTCTTTAATAGCAGGATGCATAAGCGAATTTAAGTAACTAAGCTTAGTTTTGTCAGCAAAGACAATATTACGCAAAGCTCTGCGATTTAGACTTTTATCTGCTTGTAAGATTTCAGTTCCAAAGTATGCACATAATTTATCTAAAAGCTCAGAACCTTTTGCAACTACATCTCTTGCTATTTGATCAGCATCTACTATACATACATTAAGCTTGGCAAACATGTTGCTGATAGTGGTTTTGCCACTGGCTATACCACCTGTTAAGCCTACTACAAATTTATTAGGTGCTAAAAGATTACTTGTATGTGACATAGTAAAGCCTTATGCTTATAAAATTACTATAACATCCTGTAAGGTCAGCTTTAACTTAATGTTTTTAATAATACATATAATGCTATACCACAGGCTTTATACCTTTGATGATGCAAGAAAAGGAGGGCTAATTGAACCATCTAGTAACTAAAGCAGTTTAGATTGAGCAATAGTGTTTTTTCATACAAAACAAAGCTATAATATTATGATTAATTTAGGCAGATTAATCAAGTACAGCAATGTTGGCTTAGTAGTTACGCACGAAATTAAGGGGTTTTTGACCCCTAGTCAATAGCCTTCCTAATTTTTGTATTGCAGTTTTAC
>CALXNP010000077.1 GCA_944389785.1 uncultured Anaerobiospirillum sp. | reverse complement strand
TTAAAGAGTAGCTAAAGTCACTTAGGACTTAGTCTTGGTCCAACTTTTAACTATTATTTAAGTTGGAAAGTTGAGATATATTATATTTATGTATGATTAGTTGCTTAAAAAATAAAGAAATTTATATGTTAAGTGTGGTTATATAAATATATAAATTACTTTTGTTTTAAGTTTAGAGTTAAAAAATTATTGTTAAAAGTGATCTTAGTTTTATTTTTATGGTAAAAGATTATGTTATAGTCTAGAAGTTTGTAAATTCTTGCATTTTTTGTTTATAAAAACTTAAAATTACAAGGTAATTTTTATATAAACTAATAACTAAATTATTGCTTAACGTCAATGTTGACGATAGACTTAGTGACATTAAGGAATGATTTAAGTTTATAAAATTTAGTTAGAATAACTTATTTACATATAAATTTTAAATTTAAAAGGAGTTGTTATGCCAAGCTTAAAGGGTACACAAACAGAAAAGAATATACTTACTGCATTTGCAGGTGAATCTCAAGCTCGTAATAGATATTCATTTTATGCTTCTGTAGCTAAAAAAGAAGGCTATGTTTTGATCAGTCAGATTTTTACAGAGACAGCTGATCAAGAAAAAGAACATGCTAAGAGATTATTTAAGTTTTTAGAAGGTGGTGAAGCTGAGATTTGTGCAAGTTTTCCAGCAGGTGTAATTGGTGACACAGCTGCTAATTTAGAAGCTGCTGCTAATGGTGAAAATGAAGAATGGACTCATATGTATCCAACCTTTGCTAAGATTGCACGCGAAGAGGGTTTTCCTCAAATTGCAGCTGTAATGGATAATATTGCAGTAGCAGAAAAGCAACATGAGAAGCAATATCGTCAATTATGGAAACATTTAACTGAGGGTACTATGTTTAAGCGTGGAGAGGTTGTAATCTGGCGTTGCCTAAATTGTGGTTACATTCATGAAGGAACTTCAGCTCCTATGGCTTGTCCTGCATGTAATCATCCACAAGCTTATTTTGAAGCTATTTCAAATGAAGAATAATTGTAGCAATTAAAGTTGTTTTTTGTTTTTTATTAGCTAAGGGCACAGCTAGTTTTATTTTTGTAAAAAATTAGCTGTGCCTTAATTATCTTTAAATATTTGCTTTTATCTAGTAAAAACTATTAAATTTAGCCTAAAGGAATTGGGTCTATTAAGTAAATGACTAGTTTATTTATCAATAAAACTTTGTTAGGGGATTTTAGGGACCTAATTTAAACACTGTTTGTATAATAAGTAATACCATAATCAAATTTAAGAATTAAATCTAGAGCTTCTTAATATTTAAAATTTTTATCTATTATGAGAGATAAATTTATTTTAAAGGAAAATAACTATCATTTAGTTTAGTTAATAGGAGTTATTATAAAAAAGAGTTAGTATAGGATTTAAGTTAAAAGTATATTATGTAATAATATAACTGATTAAAATTTATTAAATTTTTGATTATATAATCAAAAATCTCTTTTAGAGCTAATAATAAAAAATTTAATAAAAATATGATATATGTCATATTTTTGACAGTTGTAATTCTTGTGTTTCTAATATTTTCTTATGGATATTATCTCTTTTTTAGTAAATATTTATTTATAGATACATAATAATGCTTTTTATAAGAGATAAATTGCTGTATACAAAGCTCATATTTATAAAATAAAAAATAGCAAGTAATTTTTTTTAATTTTTGACAAAGAACTATTGCTTTTTATTAAAAATGTGATATTATGCACATACTCCTTATGTTTGTTTGATTGTATTTGCCCCTAAAGCTTTTGCCTTAGGGGTTTTTTTTATAAAATGTATATAAAATTGGCTTCCAAATCAGTTAGTAAGATTTGCTTAATTAGTAGATGGTATTTTAGTATCAAAAACAAAAGTTTAATATTTAAAAATTACTAGTGATATGGTAGTGTGATACTAATAAATTTAGCTAAAATCAGTTTAAGCAATGCTTTAAAGATAGCTTAAGTGAAATATGGTAACATAGATAAGATTATTAAAGCAAAAGGGATCAAGGCTGCTTTAGTCTTAGACTTATTCACAATAAGCTAAACCTTATGATAGAATTTATTTTATTAAAAAAATTTCAAAGATATGAAATATGGGAGAGTCATCATGAATAATAAGCTTAAATTAAAATCTCTAATGCTAGCTTGTGTAGTTGGTACTCCTTTAATTTTAAATGGTTGTGCTGCAGCTTTTATAGGTGCTGGTGCTGCAACTGCTGGTGCGGTAGTTGCTTCAGATTCAAGAACTGTAGAAGCTATGTTTTATGATGACCAAATAGAACAAAATGCATCTAATATTTTGAAGAATAATAAATTACTCTCAGATGAGAATGTATTTAGGGTTAGTGTTATTTCTGTAGCAGGTAATGTTCTATTAGTAGGTCAAACTACTAATACTCAATACTTACAATGGTGTATTAGTAAAATTAAAAGCTTAGACTATGTTAGAAAGGTCTATAATTATGTATCTAATAAAGCTCCTGTTGGGGCAAGTGTCATAGCTAGTGATTCATATATTACAACTAAGGTTAAATCAAAGTTGCTCTTTGGTGAGAGTATAAAATCAGGACGCTTTAAGGTAGTAACAGAAGAGGGAAATGTTTATCTTATGGGTTTAGTTACCAAAGATGAATCAGTACGCGCTACTAATTTAACTAAATCTGTAGATGGTGTTAATAAGATTTACACTATTTTTGATTATTTAGATTATCCTGATCAATATAAACATAACTATAAAGATGAGCAAATTAATGTAGTTGTGGTTGACACAGCTCAAGGTAGTAGTGTTACAAACACTACTAATGTTTCACAAGCTCAGTACAATACTGTATCAAATACTAATCAAAGCTCAAGCTATATAGCACCAGCAAGTAGTAATGATAATGGTGGTGCTTTATTGATGGAAGATACAGATCTTTTGGCTCCTGCTTCTGATTATTAAAGAAATGCAAAAAGAACATCTTTATTTTGTTGATTTTTACGTGCCTAATGAAGGCGAAAGTGAAACTGCACTTGAAGTAGCAGTCTTGTGCTTAAAGACTACTGATAAAAAGCCTTTTATTTTTTTGCACTCTTTTATTATGCCTCCATTAATTAATAGGGTTAGATGGAATGAGGCAAGAGCTGAAGGTATTGAGCGTGAGCTTATTACCAAGAGTAGTATAACTATTCCAAGCCTACAAGATTTAATGGCTCTTGAATGTTTAAAAGATAAACATGTTATATGTTTCAATCAAAATATAGAGCCTGTTAAATCCTTTGTTGCTAATGCACATACTAGTGAATCAATTTTAGAGTTGTGGAATAGCATCTTTGAGGGTAATGAGGATGCTATGCATTGTACTAAGGTTTCACATATGCTTGATTATTTAAATTTTGAGCATATTGATAGCAATGACAATATAAATGAAGTCGGTCATAATAATACTTATACTGCATTGCTAAAAAGACTTTTTGCTATGATAGCAATTTATGATGTTCTTAGTAAAAATGAAATTACTCAAGAATTGTTGCTAAGTAATAATAATAGAATTAGAACAAGTGATTATTGGCCATTATATAAACCTAAGGATATAAAGGTTTTTGATGCAGAAAATAAGAGTTTTAAGGATATAGATAGAGAAAGCCTTGATGAGTTTTTTTCAGTGCATATGGCTGATTATTTAAATTGGTATAACTTTTTTATCTATGATAGAGGTTGGAATTTTGATCTTGCTAAAAAGGCAGAAACTAATATTAGTGCTTTAAAAGGTAAGATTGATATGACTGATTTTATTTATAATCGTGTCTTTAGTTTTAGTATTAGGCTTTGGGTTTTAGTCTACTATGCTCTTTATGATAAAAAGCTATCATATGCAAAAGAAATTGCACTAAAGGATGCTGATTTTAGTTTATTACCTCAATCTATAAAAGAGGATTTTTCTACTTTTTTAGTTAAGCACTTAGATGAGTTTTTAACTCGTACTCAAAAGTACTCAATTATACGCTCTATGATTCATCAAAGTATTAACAACAAAGCGAATATACCTTATCAAGATATAGATTTTGATAACTATAAAAAACTTTATGGTAAGGATAGGCATTTTAATATGCGTTTTATTGAGCGTAAAGCCGGGCCTCAATGTGCTGTTAAAGCTTTTAGAGAAATACAAAAAGCTGATAAGATAATTTATAGATCATATCAAATTAGTGGTGATGATAATGATAGAAATGATTGCATAATTTTTATTAATCATCTATTTAGAGAGTTTATGCAAGAGTGCGCTAATCCTTTTTCACCATTTTTTACAGATAGTGATCTTAATTTATGGATTTTATTTATAACAGGTTTTAGTTTTGAGGATATTGCAAGAAAATCAAGAGCTTCAGATAGTACTGATTTACTTGAATTAAAAGCAAGTTATATTGAATTTGTTCAAGAGGCTAATTTTATTTATATAAATAAATTAAAAAAACATTTAACTATGGTGATAAAAGAAATCAGTAAAGATATCTATAAAGATTTCTGTGATAAGTTTTGTTTTATGGGTACCTCTATTGATATTATTGTTAGTAAAAAACAAGGCTCATTTTTAAAGAGACTATTTAATATATAAAGTATAAGGATTTTGCTTAATCATGAATAGAGATGGCTTATTAGAGCTAGTTAAATATCCTATATTAGCTATATTTTCCAAGCAATTTTATTTTACTGTATTATTTAAGTTAAAAGGCATTGGTTTTAAGTATTTATTATCTTTATGTTTAATCTTAGCTATAGCAGCATCTTATAAGGTTACTACAGTATTAGATGTTTTTAAAGAACTTAATGTTTCCAATTTAGTTTTAAATATCCCTCCATCATATATAGATTCTAATGGTAGACTAAGTCCCAATGATGCTGATAATGATTTTGTTTTAATTAAAAGTGATAAAGGCTCAAATGTTATTTTATATAATCCATCAGATAAAAATTATGATTCAAGCTATAATGCACCTTTTGAATTACGTAGTGACAATATTGTTATTAGATATAAAAATGAGGTAAATAGCATACCTTATACAGCTATTGTTGATACTAATACTAATTTTGAGCCATTAGCTTCAGCTAAAATTTTAGATAGTTTATTAAGTATGTCTATAATTGCAATAGTTCCTATTGTTACTATTTGGCTGCTTTATTTATTATTAATTAATATGGTATTAAGCGCTTTGATATCACGTGTAATTTTATTATATGTGATCAAACTTAAGCTTGAGTATAAAGCTTGTTTTAGATTAGCTGCTTTTGCTAACACTTCAGTTGCTTTTTTACTTTTCTTACAATTTTTTATATACTTTCCATTTCCATATACTTTAATGTTATTAATACCTGTGATTTATTTAGTTGGTATAGGTAAGACTTTAAGAAAGAATGTTTTAGCTAATCAAACTGCAAAACAACAGGGTAGTAACACTGAAAATACAACAAATGATGATAACAATAATCCTAGCAATAATGGAGGAAGCTTTAGTGCTTAACACACATGAGATTATTTATTAAATTATTAGCCTTTGTAAGCTTTATTATGTGTTTTTTATGGACAAATGCTTATGCTTTAGTAGATGTGGCTATTAATAATAATTCAAAAGCTGATATTAGTTTTGCTTTATCTTATTTAGATAGTCGTAGTCAAAAATGGGTTACAGAAGGCTGGTATAATGTTAAGCCTCAAGAAAATGGTATTATTAAGGTAGACACTGATAATAGCTTAGTTTATTTATATGCAGAAAGCTCAAATGGTAAAAAAATAGAAGGTGGAGCAGGTAGTGTAGAACTTTTAGTTAGCTCACAAGCTTTTTTTTATTTTCAAGATCAAGGCTTAGCAAATGCTGATTCAAAAGCTAAGTTTATGCGTGCTAGTGTAAAAAATAATAAGGTAGTATTTACTTTAAATTAAAGCAAGTTTAAACCTGCTTTAATTTAAGTTAAAGTTGAGTATGCTTAGGCATACTCTCCTTGCTCAAGCCACATTTTAGCCATTTCCATAGCTATATCAAAATCTTTAGCACCACCTGTAAAACCAGCTCTATGTACAAATATAGTACCATTTAGACCTGTAGCTTTATCAAGTTGATCATCATCAAGACCACGCCATGCTAATGGTGCTTTACATTTATTCTTAAAACGCTCAGCTTTTGAAAATGGTAGGGATTGTATTCTAAAACCTCTTTTTCTATCGGGGTAAACAGCTAAAATACAGTCTTTAAATAATTCAAAATTAGCAAATACAGCATTTGACCATGGTAAATGCTCATGCATAACTAAAAGTTTGCCACCATTGTAACAAGCTAAAACTTTTTTAATACCATTTTCACTTAAGAGTGCATGTTGACATGCTCCTATAAGGATTTGTTTTAGTAATTTTACTGTAGCTAAAAAAGCTTTATTTTGTTCTTCAGCAGAAACATTAGATAGATTTTGTGTAGCTACTATATAAGGGATACTTGGATCATATTGATAAAATTCGTTTAAAGTATCTACAATTTTTTGCTCATTTGCAGTTGTTATTTCAATTTGTTCATTTAGATAATCATTGAGTTGACCATTGTCATTGAGATCAACCATATACATGATTTCTCTATCAATTTTATAAAAAGCATTTTGAAATACTTGCTCATCATCAATCATCAAATTTAAAGAGTTATTTAATTTTTTTAAAAATTCAAGTCCGAATTTATACCACATAATACCTGCGGTCGCAAAGCGTATACCATTGCTACGACAGTCTTTAAAATCATTAGAATGATGATCAAAGTGTTTATGATCATTTTTACCAGATACATCTATGATAATATCTGCTTTTTCAAGTACATCAAGATCACGGCTTCTGATAATATTAGAGTTTTCATAAAGATAGGTTAAAATGGCACAGGCTAATGTTTCATCAGCATGGAATGAGCCATCATGAGTTGCAATTAACATATAAGCTCCTTAGTTATGTGCATTTTATCATATTTGCTGTTTTACTCAAAGATAAATAAGCTTGTAAAATAATTTGCTATTAACTAAAATAGCCTGTATTTTTTAAGCTCTTAGCTAAAGTTAGACAAGTAATTGTGTTGTAAGTGATGCAAATAATAAAATCTTGCATATTTTTAATATTTACTACCTCATTATTTAATTTTACTGTTGTTATATGTTTATGAATACAGATTATAAAATTTATTTGGCTCCAATGGAGGGTGTTACTGATGCTCCATTACGTAAAATTTTAACTAAATATGGTAATTTTGATAGCTGTACTTCTGAATTTATAAGAGTTACAGATGTTCCTTTACCTAAAAAGACTTTAATTAAAGAAGTTCCAGAACTTGCTAATTCTAGTAAAACAGATAGTGGAACTTTGGTACGAGTACAATTTTTAGGTGATGATGCTAAAGCTATGCTCATTACAGCTCAAAGAGCTGTTGAACTTGGAGCTACATATATTGATATTAATTTTGGTTGTCCATCACGCTTTGTTCATCACTCTGGTTCAATGCTTTTAAAAGAACCTGAACTTTTACATGATATTGTTAGTACTATGCGTGATGGTTTAGATAATAGTATTAAACTAAGTGTAAAAATTAGAACAGGATTTGCTGATAAAAGCGAATGTAAAGATATTATTCAAGCTATAGCAGTAGAGGGTGTTGAGGAAATTATCATACATGCAAGAACTAGAAAAGATCTTTATGCTAAAGAAGCTTTAGATTGGTCTGTTATTGCAGACATGCATGAGTATGCTAATAATATTCCTTTAGTAGCTAATGGTGATATTGTATGTTATGACAGTTTTTTACGTTGTGTAGAGCAAAGCTTATGTTCTCGTTTTATGATAGGCAGAGCTGCGTTAATGATACCTAATATAGGTTATGTATTAAAACAAGAACAACAAGCTTATAGTAATGCACAAATTATAGCTGTAATTTTAGAGTTTTTTGAGCTTTTAGTAGAATTGAAATTTCAAACTAAGTCTATTTTAGATAGGACTAAGCAATTTTTCGGTTATGCCCGTATTAATAACACAGATATGGCAGCTATTTTTAAAGAATATTGTAAGATGCAAGACTTAACACAAGCCTATAATTTTTTATTAAAGAAAGCTCAAGTTATTTAATTAAAGTTTAAGTTTGTTGTTCAATATTAGAAATCATGTACTTTGGCTTGATTTTATAGATATTCAGTGCTAGCCTAAACTTTATATGAAAGATATTAATATGCTTTTACAAAAAGACTTTTTTGTATTGATTATCATAATATAAGTAAATACAGCAAACTTAACTTTGTTTTAGCTATATATTATACTTAGTATAGATCGATCATAAGGAATTAAAAAAATGAAAAAATTAGTAATAGCTGTTGGTATGCTTTTAATACCTTTTGTAAGTCAAGCAGAATCAGAACAAATCGAGAGTGATATTGCACCTGCTGTAGTTAAAAAAGTAGAGCCTAGTACTATAATTCGACCTGTACATTTCCCACCAGTACCTGCAGGTTGGACTATGGATGTTATAAATAATATGGTTGAATATCAAAGTCCTATAAATCTTAAAACAAATAACTCAGATACTATTATAGACTTTACTTATACTATAGATACTAAGGGTATGGATGCTAAAAAATATGCTGAGTCATATGTCAAAGAAAAAGAGTGCTCAAAAGCTAAAGCTTTAGGTAAAGGGTTTTACACTACTAGTTGTGAGACATTAAATACTTATGCTATTTTTATAGGTGAGGTAGATAATCTTTATAAAATTGAATTACATGGTGATTATGCCTCTGATGCTAGCGTATTAATTAAAAATTATGTTAATGAGATTATTAATGGTAAACATGTTTTTAATGATAGAACAATAGGTGATGCTATTGACACAAATTAGTGTGTAGATTTTAAATAAATTTATTATCTCCATCTAAAAGCTGAACAATAGGTGGAGATAACAACTTGTTTGAATTGTTTAAGATATTGTTATGTGCTTACTAACAATTAATTAAAAGACTATTCTTTTAAATAACTAGTTGTTACCTAATCTTCTTTTCATCATATTCTATATTTATTAATAAATTAATATGGCGAATATGGGCTATAAATAAAACCTGTTTAAGATCACATTTTTAGCTCAAATGCTTAGCAGCACATAAGATTCTTTAA